>JBDRBI010000076.1:0-9461 GCA_043822885.1 Candidatus Omnitrophota bacterium | reverse complement strand
AAAATACCCGAATACAGACGCGCGATCAAAGAAAGCGCCGGACCTTTCATTCTCGTGGGAAAAGAAAAAGATAATGCCGGCAAGATATTCGTGGATATGACCGGAGGGACATCGGGTCCGGATAAGATGTTCTCAAGGCTTTCTCAATCGGGAGTAAAAACAATAGTCGGTATGCATTGCAAGGAATCTTCTTTTAAGATTGCGGGGTCTGAATTCATTAACTATGTGATAGCCGGACACATTTCAAGCGACACTCTGGGTATGAACATTTTATTTGATGCCATAGAGAAAAAAGGGAAACTTAATTTTATCGAGTGTTCGGGGTTCAAACGTATCCGCAGAAAATAAAACAAGTAAAGAGGCACCCCCAGGCCCCACGTTGTTTTCTTCGAAAACATGCACGGGGGCAGGCGGATCACCCCCTACGGGGGCAGGCGGAAAACGATATGATACCACAGGAAACGATCGACAGAATAATTGACGCGTTAGATATAGTGGAAGTCATTTCGGAATACGCGCAATTAAAAAAGAGCGGCAGAAATTTTAAAGCGTGCTGTCCGTTCCATAACGAAAAAACGCCGTCGTTTGTCGTAAGTCCCGAAAAACAGATATATCATTGCTTTGGATGTTCAGCCGGCGGGAACGCGATAGGTTTCATAATGCAGTACGAGAACTTATCGTTTCCGGAAGCCGTAGAGAAAGCGGCCGCAAAATGCGGGATAGAACTTCCGAAGTATAAGCGGGAGAACGAGCAAAAGACTTCTTTGGCGGGGCAGCTTTACAAGGTAAATCTCTTTGCTTCTGTTTTTTATCAGAGATGTCTAAGGGACAAAAAAGGCAAAAAGGCATTAGACTACCTAAAAAAAAGAGGATTTACGGACGAGATCGTAAAGAAATTTAAGATAGGGTATGCTCCGGATGAATGGGAGGGATTCAAGAAATATTGTGAAACAAAAAAAGTCCCGCCTATGCTTTTGAAAAAAGCCGGACTTACTATTGCAAGTGACAAAGGAAAAGGAGACTACGACAGATTCCGGAACAGGATCATGTTCCCTATTTTTAACGAGAGGGACAGCGTCTTAGGATTCGGGGGCAGAGTGATGGATAACTCTCTCCCGAAATATATAAATTCTCCGGAGACACTTGTATATACAAAAGGTAACGTTCTTTACGGGTTGAACTTCAGCAAAAAAGCGATACGCGAAAAAGGGTTTGTCATTATAACCGAAGGGTATATGGATGTTGTTATTCCCGGGCAGTATGGTATAGAGAATATAGTTGCCGCTTCGGGAACCGCTATCACGCCTCATCAGGCGTCTATGATCAAAAAGTATACGGATACGGCTGTTATGGTCTTTGACGCGGATCAGGCGGGAGAAAGAGCCAGCTTGAGAGGTCTGGATATTTTGATAGAAGAAGGGATAAAGGTAAAGATCGTGACATTACCCGAAGGAGAAGATCCGGATAGTTTTATTCGGAAGAAAGGACCTGAAAATTTCGAGAAACATTTGGATTCAGCTAAAGACCTTTTGGATTACAAGCTGGATCTTTTAATAAAAAAGTTCGGGAAGAGAGATGTCGGGGCGATAACGGGTGAAATGCTGCCTACAATATCCAAGGTCAAAAATATGGTAGTAAGGTCTGATTATCTTAAGACAATGGGCGAAAGACTGGCGGTGGATGAAGCCTCTCTGCGTTATGAGATGAAAAAAGGCAAAAAAGAGTATTCGTATAACGATAAAACAGCGGAAAAAAACACGCGGGTTTCTAATCCTTACAGAAAAAGCGAAGTGCATCTTTTGGGGTTAGCCTTGGTGAACAAAGCTTTTTACTACACGATAATAGAGGAACTCGGCGTTGAAAAATTCAGGGACGAGGATATAAGAAAAGCTTTGCGGGCTGCAGGCGAGATCTATGACTCCGGGAAGGAAAAAGTAGACCCGGGCAAACTTATCGGGCATTTCGCCGAAAGAGAGATAAGAGATGTTATAGCGCAAGCTGTCGCGGGAACGGATATCGCCTATAATGAGACAAAGGCTTTGAAGGACTGTATCTTTTGTGTTAAAAAGGAAAATCGGGAAGAAGAGTTAACGGAACTTTCTCAAAAATTAAAAGAGGCGCAAAAAAATAAAAACACCGCGGAAATAGATCAATTAATAGGAAGGATCGCGGAAAAACACAAAAAAAAGGTCGCATAAATATGGTAAGAAAAAAGAAAGAGGAAGAAGCCCCGGAAGCAGAGTCTAATAAATCAGCGATCGTCAGGGAACTCATAAAATCCGGTAAAGATAAAGGATTTTTGAGTTATGACGAAATTAATGATGTTTTGCCGGATGAAGTGGTTTCCTCATCCGAAATAGATGAGGTCATGGTGGCTTTGCATAGCGCCGATATAAAAGTGGTAGAATCGGAAGAAGATCTCGAGAAGATACCGCTTGCCATCAAAAGAGACCAAAAAAAAGTCGCGGTACGTAAATTCGTGCAGATAGACGATCCCGTTAAAATGTATCTTAAGCAAATGGGCCAGATCCCTCTTTTAACCCGCAGTGAAGAGCTAGAGCTGGCGAAAAGGATAAAGACCAAGGAAAAAGAGTTCAAGGAAATAGTTTTTAGAGCCAAGCTTGGCCGAAAAATGATAATAGAAAGAATAGAAGATGTGATGACGAATGATTTTAACATGGATGAGGTCATCGATGCTCCGCCCGGGGCTGATCCCGAAAAACTGAAGGATCGAAAAAAAGATCTAATAAAACGAATAAGGCTTTCAAAAAAAGAAGAGACTATATGCAAACTGATGGTAAAGCTTAAAGTTGCTATCGGTTTGATAGAAAAAGTTTATGAAGAGATCTCAGGGCCCATGGAGGAGTCAAAGCGCCTAAAGAATAAGGTCGAGAAGCTAAAAAAGACCAGAAGAAAAAAAGAGCTCAAGGAAACCGAGAACCGTTTAAAAAGTCTCGCGCGAAAACTCGGCAGATCTCCCGGAGATGTTGTTGAGGACGCGAATATCCTTCGTGAAATAGAAGTGGAATATTCAAAGTCAAAAAAAGAGCTTGTAGCTGCGAATTTGCGTTTAGTTGTCAGTATAGCCAAGAAATATACGAACAGAGGGCTGTCATTTCTGGATCTTATACAAGAGGGTAATATGGGTTTGATGAAAGCCGTTGATAAGTTTGAGTATGAAAGAGGTTATAAATTCAGTACATACGCTACATGGTGGATAAGACAAGCAATAACCAGGTCGATAGCCGATCAGTCCAGGACGATAAGAATACCTGTGCATATGACAGAAACAATAAACAAGCTTGTAAGGGTGTCCAGATCCCTGGTTCAGGAGAACGGAAGAGAGCCCACCCCGGAAGAGATCTCATCGGCGATGAAACTTCCAGTTGAAAAAGTAAGAGGGATAATCAAGATAGCGCAGCATCCTATTTCTTTGGAAACCCCGATAGGAGATGAAGGGGACACAAGTTTCGGTGATTTTATAGAAGACAAATCTTCTGTTTCTCCCGCGAATGCGACGGCGTATTCTATGCTCAAAGAACAAATGGATGAGGTTCTGGAGACGCTTACGGAAAGAGAACAGAAAGTGCTTACCTTGAGGTTCGGTATAGGGGACGGATATTCCAGAACGCTCGAAGAAGTCGGAAAGATATTTCATGTTACAAGAGAAAGGGTAAGACAGATAGAAGCAAAGGCTCTAAAAAAACTTCGACATCCCATAAGAGCTAAGAAACTAAAGAATTTTCTTGATATGGAATTCTCGTGATCCCGTATGGTAAATTTAAGAAAAAAAGAAATAAAGACATTTGAAGCTCCCTCGCCTGTGGGACCCTATTCACAAGCGGTTTCCGTAGGGGAACTTGTTTTTGTGTCAGGGCAGGTGCCCCAATGTTCGGACGATAATATTTCCGCGGATAAGGGCGGGATAGAGGAAGAGACAACTCAAGTTTTGGATAATGTTGAGAAGATACTTGAAGCTGCCGGATTAAGTTTAGATAATGTGGTGAAAGTCGATGTGTATTTGAGAGATCTTGATGATTTTTCGAAAATGAACAAAATATATTCATCCAGATTTTCCGCAGGAGTAAAACCTGCCAGAGCCGTTATCGGCGCGTCCGGACTTCCAAAAGGCGCTAACATAGAGATCTCCTGTATAGCGCACAGATAAACTTAGAGAGATGTTTGACTTTATTAAAAATGCGTATCGTAAGATTTATACATGAAAACAGGATATTGAACGGTATTCTTGAAGAAGATAGTATCGTTTTTAAGGAGAGATCGTCTAAAAAAACAAAGATAAAAAAGCAAAATGCTTTACTGCTGGCTCCCGTTATTCCCTCAAAAATCGTCTTGGTAGGTCTGAATTATGCGGACCATGCCGGAGAATTAGGTATGGAAAAACCCTTAGAACCCATCATTTTCATCAAGCCGCCTACATCCGTTATAGGTCCGGGTGAAGATATAGTGTATCCCACTTCTTCCGAGAGAGTGGATTATGAAGCGGAACTGGCGGTTGTCATTAAGAAAACCGCAAAGAACATAAAGAGAGATAAAGCGAAAGAATATATTCTGGGATACACGTGTTTTAATGACATTACCGCGCGTGATATTCAAAGAAGAGACGTGCAATGGACAAGAGCTAAGTCTTTTGATACATTCGCCCCGATCGGGCCGTGGATAGAGACAGAACTTGAGGCCTCAGACGTTTATGTGCGTTCGTATTTGAACGGAGAAGAAAAGCAGAATTCCCGCACTTCGGAATTTATTTTCGACATACCTTATCTTATAGAGTTCATCTCAAGCGTAATGACCCTTTGTGAAGGCGACATCATAGCGACAGGAACCCCGCCCGGAGTAGGACCGCTTTTTCCCGGAGATGAGATCACCGTGGAGATAGAAGGAATAGGACGGCTTACGAATCGAGTTAGGGAACAGTTTAAAGGTTAAAAAGTTTAAAGGTTAAAAGGTCTGGGATTGACCGATACGCAGATTAGCGGATGGACGATAGCGGGAACAATTTAAAGGGTGAGAGGCAAAGACGGGGATGTTCGAGCACAGAATGAAATTTCTCGCCGAAAGAGGAAAAAAATAATTTATGCTTCTTTGTTTTTCTACACCTGAAACATGGAATTGACAGAGAAATTTCATGAGGCGCGCAGAATGCCTCCGTCTTTGACCTGGGCCACGTGTTAGATAATTGCGACGGGTGAAGGTAAGGAGCGGACCGAATATGAAAGTGGTTATTCAGAGAGTAAAAAGCGCTTCTGTTCGAGTAGAAGGAAAAGAAACAGCCGCGATAGGCAAAGGCTTTCTTCTTTTTGTAGGTATAGACAAAAGTGATGATCTCGAGAAAATAGAAAGAATGGCAAAAAAGATAGTTAAGATGAGGATAATAGAGGATGAAAACGGAAAGATGAACCTCGATATTATCGGATCAAAAGGAGAAATATTAAGCGTTCCGCAGTTCACCTTAAGCGCCAGGACCGAAAAAGGGAACCGACCCGGATTCGATGACGCGGCGGATCCGGATAAGGCGCAACGTTTGTGGATAAAATTTAATGATTTTTTGAAAAAATATGGTATAAATATCAGTGAAGGAACTTTCGGAGCTCATATGGATGTGAGTCTTGTGAACGATGGACCTGTTACTTTTGTGCTTTGAACCGGGAGGGAATAATGAGCAGGATGAAGGCGGAAAAAATTGACGACACGAAAATAGATGAAATGGGAATAAGATCATGGCCGATATGGGAGAAGGAAGTTTCCCTGTTTGATTGGAGTTACGGAGAAAAGGAAACATGTTATATCATAGAAGGGAAAGCTGTCGTCACCTCGGATGACGGAAAAGAAAAAATAGAGTTCGGTCCGGGAGATCTGGTAACTTTTCAGGAAGATCTCAGATGTAAATGGCAGATCAAAGAACCTATAAAAAAACATTACAAAATGGGATGAAGAAAAACAACAAAAAAAAATACATAAAGAACGCGTTCATATTTGAGCTCATGATCTCTATGGTATCCGGGACAGTATTTGCCGGAGAAGGCGTAGTATCCTCGGATGGAGGACCTATGACGGTAGGGTTCGCTATCGGAGGGGGAGGAGAGGAATCCGATATCTGTCCTCAAGGGTCTTCAGTGGTCGGAATGTTCCTTCATTCCTGGAAAAAAGGTGATTACAAGGCGATGTATGATCTTTTAGATGAGGACAGTAAAGCTGATTATACTTTTGAGAACGCGAAATTTGATTTTCGAATAATACCTTTTAAAGCATATGATATCAGCACCATAAGAAAAAGAGGAGAGAATTACGATTTTTTTCTTACTTCGGGAGACTGGAGAGACGGAGACAAAGAACTCACAAAGATGATAATAAGCGGTAAAACCTTCAAAGTAATAATGCCAAGTAAACATTCCCCTTTTAAGGATTCCGCGGAAAGCTATTTTTAAGGAAAAAAAAGGAGCGCTTTGATGAAAGATTTGAAGAAAATAGGCATTATAACGAGCGGCGGGGATTGCGGCGGGCTAAATGCCGTTGTAAAAGGCGCGGCAGGAATGGCCTTGAGTGAGGGGATAAAAAGTTTTATCATACCCAACGGATATGCGGGACTTTATAATCTGGTGGACTTTAAAGACTTAACGGAGCTTACCGCCGGAAGATTAGATCTTATTAACGCAAATCCCGCGGGGTCCGAAGCGGGACATTCCCGTGTAAAAGTGAAAAAAATAAATGATGAATTTAAGTACGAGCGCATAAAAAAAGGTCTGGAAAAGTTCGGCATTGATGCCTTGGTTATAAGCGGCGGGGATGATTCCGGAAGCGTGATGGTAGATCTGCACAAAAACGGGATATCATGTGTTCATGTCCCTAAGACAATGGACCTTGATCTTCAAACGTATTCCGTGGGGGGCGACTCTACGATCAATAGGGTAGCTGTGTACGCGGATGAATTAAAAACGACCGGACGCACGCATAACAGAGTTATAGTCCTTGAGATTTTCGGGAGATATGCGGGGCATACAGCGTTCAGGGGAGGAGTTGCTTCCGATGCGGACGCGATAATAATTCCGGAAGTTCCGGTAGACTTCGATATCTTATATGAACACGTTAAAACGAGAATGATGACAAGGATAAGAGAGAGTGATGTTGCCGCGGGAACCTACATAATAGTTGTCGCCGAAGGTTTGAGAGACGCTTCCGGGGCGGAGATAGTGGACGAAAGCGCGGGAGTAGATTCTTTTGGCCACAAAAAATTAGCCGGTGCCGGAAAATATGTGTGCCAGGAAATAACAAAAAGATTTAAAAAGGATGCGGAGATAAAAAAGTTCATGAAGGAAACACACCTTTTTGTAGAGGGCATATACGAGACCCCGGAAGTACGTCCCGTAACTCCGGGTCATCTGGTCAGAAGCGGACGAAGCACCGCATACGATGTGAACTTTGGTAAAGAAGCGGGAGCGGCAGCGGTAAAACTTCTTAAAAACGGTATTGTCGGAGTGACAATTTCCGGGGTAATGGGAAAAGAAGTGCGCTATATGCCGGCAGAGAAAGCTATAGAACAGCGGCATGTAGATCTTGATCAAGTGAGTCTCTTTGAACAATTAGGAGTATGCTTCGGAAGAAAAGCGGAAGTTTTTACTCCGAAATTTAAAGAACTAAGAGAATCTCCCGAAAGATATATGTAATGACGTGAGGAACACAGTACGGAAAGGTTGATCCGTACTGTGTTCCGGCTCGCCTTTCCGAGAACAACGATCGTTCGGTTGATAGTGTCCTATCATTATTCCCGGTCAGATAAAATTTTTCCATGGTTCTGATAAATTAAAAAAAATTTTTTGAAAAAATTTTTGAAAAAAATCAGCTCTATAACTTGCAAATTGCGAAATATAATGTATATTTTAACAAAAGATATAAAAGAAAGTTTTAAAAAGAAACCTTAACAAAGGGGGAGTAAAATGGTAGTAAAGAAAAAAGCAGCAAAGAAAAAAGTAGCGAAGAAAAAAGTCGCAAAGAAAAAGAAGAAGTAAGATATATAAAGACAGAGTAAATTAGGGGCAGATCGAAAGGATTTGCCCCTAATTTTTTATCTTGAAAAGCATTTAAGGACTATGATATAATACGCTTTCAAAATTTGGGGGCATAGCTCAAGCGGTTAGAGCAACTGACTCATAATCAGTAGGTTCAAGGTTCAAGTCCTTGTGCCCCCACCAACCTTCGCCGATCTATTTGTATGTTACTTGGCTACGGTTGGCTTCGCCGCAAAAATATGGCGGAGTCTGAAGGATCATTATCAACTTGCGATTTCAAGCAAAGTTTACTGGTAGAGTTTTTAGAATATAGACATGGGCGCATAGCTCAGCTGGTTAGAGCGCATGCCTCACATGCATGAGGTCGGAGGTTCGAGTCCCCCTGCGCCCACCAACCTTCGCCGAACTATTTTGTATTACTTGGCTACGGTTGGCTTCGCCATAGAAAGTAAGATAAAGTAGAGTATAAAGTAAAAAGTAAGTATACTCGAATTTTTGAAAAAAGAAGGCGGACTACTTAACAAAAAAAGGAAATGATAGTATGGATAGCAAGAGAGATCTTGGGGAGGAGATAAAGAAGCTTATCCTTATCAGTGAAATAGACCAAGAGATCTATGATATTAGATCTTTGCAAGAGACTTTTCCCGAACGCATAAAAGGGATGGAAGAGTCTTTGGGAGCTCATAAGAAAGGTTTAGAGGAAGCGGACGAAGCATTACAACAATCTAAACTTAAAAAGAACGATAAAGAGAACGATCTGAGAGAAAAAGAAGAGAAGATAGAAAAACACCGGGGAGATCTCAACTTAATAAAGAATAACAAAGAATATTCAGCTTTACAGCAGGAAATAGATAGTCTAAAGGCGGATGCGTCGGTTCTGGAGGAAGAAATAATTTTTTTGCTTGACGAAATAGAAGAATTGAAAAGGAACAAAGAAAAAGAAAAAGCCATACTTGACGATAAGGTCGCCGAAACAGAGAAAGAGAAGAACGAGATCAAGAGAGAAGAAGCCGATATTATAAAAAGGACTGAAATTCTTGGATCTGAGAGAAAAGAGAAGATCTTATCTGTAGACAAAGAGTTGCTGGACGCATATGAGAGGATATTGGCTAACAGAGGTAGAACAGCTCTTGCTTTGATAAGCGGGGAGTCTTGCGGAGCATGCAAAATGAGTTTAAGGCCGCAGGTAATAAATGATGTAAAACTCGTAAAAAAAATAGTTTTTTGTGAGAGTTGCGGAAGGATACTTTGTGCCAAAGACTGATCTGTTAAAAAAGATCGAAATATTTTCTGACGGAGCTTCCAGAGGAAATCCCGGACCGGCGGGAGTGGGAGCGGTGCTTTTTGATGATAAGGGACAAAAAATAGGGGAAGTTTCGGAATATATTGGAGAGGCCACTAACAATGCGGCTGAATATACGGCGGTTATTTGCGCCC
>JBDRBI010000075.1:0-17868 GCA_043822885.1 Candidatus Omnitrophota bacterium | reverse complement strand
GTGACAAGTTGGACAGTGTTTTTTTTATCATTATTGACTCCTTTCAATAAACACTGCTATTTTTACATCTAACTTGTTTATTTGCAATAAATTACAATTTTGGGCATCAACACTTTGTGAGTAATATGCCCATTGCGAGCGAAGCGAAGCAATCTCATTCAGCAGATTGCTTCGTCACTCGTTACACTCGTTCCTCGCAATGACGGAAAAGAAAGCACACATAAGTCTTCCTAGACCTTTTAACCTTTTAACCTTTAAACCTTTAAACCTTTAAACTGTTCTCCATTCACCATTCACCAACTCACACCCTCGTTCTCTCTATCCCATCTATAACCTTTTTTACCGTAGAAAATATTGTCTGCGGGCGATCCCCTTCCTCTTTGGAAGACGCGTATCTCGCCATTTCACAAGCTGAAAAGATCTCATGAAGCATCTCTATCAAACTTTCATCACACCCCGCCTTACGTAATTTTTCTTCGGCGGATTGAGGGGTGATATTTCCGATAGCGATATTGAATTTGTGGGATAAATATTCTTGTATCGTTTTAAATACCGTATCGTAGAACAGGAGCATCTCACCTTTATCAAGATGTGTTTTTGCTTTCTCCAGTCCTTTACGCGCCGCTTTCGGAGCTTTCATAAAACGGGCGTATTTTTTATCCGTAAGCATCCTCTCTTTTCTTTTATAACCCGAATAGAAAATACCCAACATTATAAGCGGCAGGATCTGTCCGAATAAAAACAATTTATTCCTATAGAGTTCTTCTTCGCCGCGCTTCAGATCGCCTATATTCTCTTTTATGTATACAATATCTCTTCCAAGTTCTTCCCTGGGATATAAACTGATCCCCATCCCGTCAGCCATAGATACTATTTTAACACCTTGTTCTGACTCGGGCCTTTCTGAAATGGATACGGCAAAAGGCCCTTTTCTAACGGTATCATACCTCCCGGTAGACGGATTCAAAAAGCTGAATGATACCGCGGGTACTTCTTTGACCTTGGGATCTTTGGGTATAAGTATCTGCTCGTATATTTTTTTATTCCCTTCACGTTTCACTTCGGGCTCATAAGTCTTAAAATCATCCATAATATCTATTACAGGAGAAGTAACGGTATCAAAATTACCATCCCCGGTTATTATCATCGTTAACACTATGGGATCGCCTACTTTGACCTTAGGCGGTTTAACATAAGCGGACATGTTAAAGTTTCCTACGGCGCCTCTGAAATCCGAAGGTTTACCTTCTTCGGGGAACGGCAATATTTTGATCGAAAGAGATTCAGAACTCACTTCCGCGGGGTAGGATGTGTATCCGGAGTTGTTCCCGAAAAAATCATCAAAACTAAATCGGGATGATGATCTTCTGGAATTATCACGTCTCTCTAATATCTTACAATTCAAACGCGCGGGTCCTAATTGATACACGCCTTCTTTTATGGCAAAAAGGTCTTGTTTAAAAGAAAGCACATCATAACTCATGCCGTTCACCATCCTGCCGATCCTTCTGGGCTGCTCAAGATCACCCGCGGAGAAACCCTCATGCTGAAAAGAAGGATATTCTATGTTCTGTACTTTGATCTGACCGACATAGAGCAAGGTAGAAACAGGGAGGACTTCGTTAATGTATACCACCCTTTTGGGGACTGACAGTTCCAAAAAGACATTATCCCTTAGATATGCTTCACTTTGACCTCTTGTCATAGCACCTGATGCGGGGGATTGAGATGCCGTATTGGAAGTTGATCCTCTGTTCTGCTGGGAAGGTACACTTTGAACCGTAAGCGCTACTCTATTGGATGTATATTTTTGCCCTTTATGATCCGCAAAGAACGGACCGAGATAAAATGTTCCTTCTTTACGGGCAATAATGAGATACGTATGGGTTATGGACAGCGAAGTTTGACCGTTCACTATAGACATCTTCGTTGACGGACCTACATACGTGATCTTAAGACCGTCTGTTTCAGAAATATCGGGTGCAGCGATATTTTGAGCGCCTATGAAAGAGAGATAAAGATATACAGGGTTACCAATGGATACCGTGTTTCTTTCCAGACTTGCTCCAAGCCTCAGATCATCGGCATACGCGTTCCCGCATATTATGCCGAATGACATCAAGCATATCGTTAATAAAATTATTATTTTCGCTTTCATATTCTTTTGTTTATGAGATTGCTTCGTCGCTACGCTCCTCGCAATGACGGAGAGGTTTTGTCATTGCGCCTGCCCTCCGTAGCCTTGGCGAAGGGGGGAGCCCCGTAGGGGCGCGGCAATCTCATTCATTTTAACGGTACTTTCTAGCATCTCGCTTCTTGTTCAAAGACCTTAGACTTTAGACTTTCTGCCTTTAGACTTTTTTTCTACCAGTCGCGTAACACCACCGGTCTTCGGGATTGTTTCTTTTCTCTCTCTATGGCGCGCATTCTGTTTTCTTCTTCCTTTTGAGCTCTGAGAAGCATCTCCGCTTCTTCCTTACTCATACCCTGTTCTTCCTGTTCCGCTTGTCCCGAGCGTCCGTCTTGTTTATCTTCTTTGTCCTCTTTTTTTTCACCCTTGCTCTTCTCTTCCTTCTCTTTCTTTTTTTGCTTTTCTTTTTCTTCCTGCTTCTTTTTCTGCTGTTCCTTCTTTTCCTGTTCTTCTTTCTTTTTTTCTTCGTCCTTTTGCTGCTGTCCTTCTTGTTGCTCTTTTTGTTGCTCTTGCTGTTTTTCTTCGTCTTCTTTCTTTTTCTCTTGTTCGCTTTGCTCCTTTTTTTCTTCGTTCTTTTGTCCCTTATTTTGTTCCTTCTCTTCCTGTGACTGTTCTTTATTCTGCTGCTGTTGCTGCTGTTGTTCCAATAGTTCTATTTTTTTCTTAGTCAGTTCATAATTAAATTTCGCGTCCATATCTCCGGCTGAAAGTTCCATCGCTCTTTTGTAATATTCAAGCGCCTTCTTATACCCTTCCATGGCTTCCGAGCCCGCGGTTTGTTCTTTTTCCGCGGCCTCGCTATATTTGCTGTTCCCGGCATTATAAATGGTAATGCCCTCTATTTTCTCATCCCCGGAAGCGAGAGCGTTTAAAAAAGTCTCTTCGGCGGAAGAAAAATCTCCGTTACCATAAAGAGCTACGGCCTTGTTATACTGAGCTGCCGGGTCGTTCGGTTTTAAAGAAAGAGCTTTATCAAAACTTTCAAGCGATTCTTCATACTTGCCGTCTTTGTAATACTTCTCCCCTTCTCTCATATCATTCGAAAAAGAACCGGCATATACCGGCCCCGCGGCTGACATTATAACAAATAGCGGTATCAATATCCTATTTATCTTCGTTCTTCTCATCTTTTCCTGTCTCCGATCAACATTTCAATGAAAAGCAAAAGCATCGCCAACATCAAAAATATTTGGTATCTCTCGTTATATCTCTTCTCCAACTTACTTTCGAATTCCTGCTTTTCGAGTTTCGATAACTTTTCGTCATATATTATATCCAACCCGAACTGAGCTCCGGTCGCGCGCACGTACATCCCTCCGGTCTCTATAGCGATGCGCTGCAGAATGTCTTCTTCCAAACGTGTTTTCACGACATTTCCGTCGGTATCTTTGAGAAAAACACGTTTTCCTGTCTCATCTTTTATGGGTATCAGTTCTCCTTCCGGATCTCCTATGCCGACACAGTATATGTTAATATCTTCGCTCTTAGCTTTGTATATGGCTTTATCTATTCCGCCTTCCAGATCTTCCCCGTCGGTTATTATTATGAGTATCTTGTGTTTTTTCTTGCCGCCTTCATAACTATCGGCCGCGGTATATATCGCGCTGGATAAAGACGTTCCTCCTATAGGTATTGTTTCTACGTTCACATCGTCCAAAGAAAGAAAAAATCCGTCGTAGTCGATCGTTAACGGACATTGTAAGAACGCGTTGCCCGAAAATACTATAAGGCCGACCCTGTCACCGTGTATTTTTTTGATAAGATCTTTTATCGCCAGGCGCGCCCGGTCCAGCCTATTCGGGAGCACGTCTTCGGCGAGCATACTTTTTGATGTATCCAGCGCTATCAGTATATCCAGACCTTGTCTTTTAACTTCCTGCCATTTAAATCCCCATTGAGGCCTCATCAGCGAAAAGATCATCAAAAAGACAGCGATAAGTATCAAATATACTTTGATCTTCCTTTTCCTAAGGTCCAAAGAATCCGATATAGCTTTCAGAACATCTCCTGAAGCTATTCTTTTCATTATCATGGCTCTTCTCTTCCCCGTCAAACGCCAGAACAGAAAAAGCGCCGGGACCAGCCACAGCAAGCCGGCCATGTAAACCGTTCCGAATTTCATCTAAGGTATCCTCCTTAGTACCGTATTAGCGAGTATTATTTCCGCTAAGAGTAAAAGCAAGGCCGGAATAAGCAAAAACGGAAATAATTCTCTGTAGATATTGTACCCGGTCTCTTCCATGGGAGTCTTTTCAAGCTCATCTATTTTGTCATATATCTTCTCCAAAGACTTGGTATCGGTAGCTCTGAAATATTCTCCATGCGCTGTTTCGGATATTTTTTTCAGAAGCTCTTCATCTATCTCCACCTGAATATTCTGCATTACAATATTACCGAACATATTCCTGACCGGATAAGGAGCATATCCCCTTGTCCCGGCGCCTATGGTGTATATTCTAACCCCTATCGCCGAAGCCGCCTCCGCGGCCGTTAACGGAGATATCCTCCCGGCATTATTTCTTCCGTCCGTAAGAAGTATTATTATTTTCTCTTTCGTCTCGGTATCTTTAACCCTGTTAAGCGCCGCGCTTATAGCCGACCCTATGGCCGTACCGTCTTCCATCATGCCTATTGCCACACGTTCAAGATTTTTCTCAAGCCAATCATGATCAAGCGTCAACGGACATACGGTATAAGAAAGTCCGGCAAACGCTATCATCCCGATCCTGTCATTAGGACGTTTTTCGACAAAACGCGTAACCACGTTTTTAACGGCTTCCAGCCTGTCCACTCTTCTTCCGTCTATCTCAAAATCCATAGCTCTCATACTGGTAGAAGTATCTACCGCTAACACGATATCTATCCCTTCTGTATGTGTCTGGGTCTTCTCTATGGAAGACTGAGGCCGGGACACAGCTAATACTGTTAAAAATAAGACCACTCCGCGCGCATATATGAGCTTCCGGCTCATAACGATCTTAAAAGAAGGGCTTATTTTTTTTGTAATATGAACTTGATCCGAAAAACGCAAAGAACTTCTCAAAGAATCCGCGTTCCGCTTGAAATAATAGATAGCCGGTGGGATTAATAACCCCAGAAGGAGAAACCATGGACTGGCAAACCTCAGCATGATACACTCTCCTTTTCTTCCCTGGCGGTCTCTCTTACAAATTCCTCGGCTAACTTGAAACTATCGATCATTTCAAGCTTTGTAGGCCCGTATTTGGCGAACTTTACCATATCTGAATGCGACAAAAATCTTTCCAGATACTCTTTATGTCTATCGTTAAGGTCGGATGAAGCTCTCGCCGTCTCCATAAACTCTTCGGTAGTCATCTCCGGAGCGCGTAACAAAAAATTATTTTCTAGATACCTCCGCAATATGTCCGATAGCCTTGTATAGTATTCTTTTATCAAGCCCTTCTCCGGCAGATTCATGGCCTGTAACCGGCTTAGTTCTTCATAAGCTATAATATGCGCGGGGATGATCTCTTTGACTTTCTCGCGGGGAATAGATCTTCTTTTTCGCATCCAAATAAATAGTCCGGCGCCCGCAAGTATCAGTACCGACAAAACAGCTATAAGGATCTTCCGGAAACGGTTTCCATAAGGCAGCAGCCCTTTTATCGGTTTAATATAACTCGCGCTTGCGTCTTCAATAAGCAGGCTTTTCACTTCTAGGGGAACTTGAGGACTTTCCTTGACCATCCAGGTTTCGGCTTCCGGAGTTTTAAATTCTACCGGAACAGGCGGAATAACATATGTACCGGCGTCATACACGGTAAACTCATATTTTCGCCCCATTTTTTTAGGTTCGTTCCATTTCCGGGGTGAAGGCTTCGATCCAACAAAGTCGAGCTCACCCGTTTTTTCTACTATTTCCGGGAACCTGATCTCGTAACCCGAAGTATCCTCAACTATAACGTTCAATACGATCCGGTCCCCGATATTGAAAACATTTTTATCGATACTCGCAGTGATCTCAATGGAGTCATCGGCCGCATTTGCCGCAACAAAGGCCGCCACAACAACCGACAGGCCGATCAGGAACATGTATATTATTCGTTTATACTTCATTAAAAATGCCTAACCTGGTTAAAGAGCTGCCAGGTTATAATAAAACTGAATCATTTACCTGGCACGATTAACCAGGTTAGAAAGTCTGCGGAAAGGAGCATTACCGTCTCACCAACCGCTTTTCTCTCGTTTTAAAAAATCTGATAAGAGGTTCTACATACGACTTATCAGTAAAAATATCCACACTGTCCACATTAATGGATCTGAACATCCTTTGTTTATTTTCAAACCTTTCTAAAGCATCCTTCCTGTAACTATCCCTCATGCCCGGATCCAGCGTGTCTATCAAATAAGGGGTACCCGTTTCAGCGTCATATAACGACATTATTCCGGCCGCCGGAAGATCATGCTCGGAAGGATCCATTATGTTTACGGCGACAATGTCATGTTTCTTATTGATTATGGATAATGTTTTTTTGAAATCCGGAGCGAAGAAATCGGAGATCAAAAATGTTATCGTTTTACGGCTGGTAACATTGTTGAGATATTCCAGGATCTTGTTTATGTCCGTTCCACTTCCCTCGGGTTCGTTGTATATGGCTTCACGGACTACTCTCAAAACATGTTTCATCCCTTTTCTGGGAGGTATGAATTTTTCGACCCTGTCGGTAAAAGTGAGCATCCCGACTTTATCGTTATTCTGTATTGCGGATAAGGCTACAACAGAGCATATTTCAGCCGCTATATCGCTTTTAAGATGTTCTCCGGTGCCGAAGCGGCAGGACATAGATACATCTAAAAGGATCATTATCGTAAGCTCTCTTTCTTCCGAGAACTTTTTAATATGGGGATTACCCGTACGCGCGGTAACATTCCAGTCTATAGAGCGGATGTCGTCTCCGGGCATGTATTCGCGGACTTCATCAAATTCCATACCGACACCCTTGAACACACTCTGATACTGCCCCGCGAATACATCGGTAACTTTACGTGAAGTAGTGATCTGTATCCGCCGCACCTTTTTTAAAATGTCTTTAGATATCATGGTTTTGTACTCCGGTAGCTTATAAATCAAAAATCAAAAATCCAAAGTCTAAAGGTCTAAAGTCAAAGGTCTGAGGAAGACTGTGGATCGCGAGCTTTTTTGTCATTGCGAGCGTAGCGAAGCAATCTATTTTTAGAGATTGCCGCGTCCCCCGGCTCTTCGGCCGGGGTCCTCGCAATGACAAGAGTGACTGCATTTACACATCAGTCAATCTCTGACCTTTTAACCTTTAAACTTTTTAACCTTTAAACTGTTCTCTGTTCACTGCTCACTGTTCACTGCTCACCACTAAGGTACTTCTATCTCCTCAAAAATACGTTTGACTATATCTTCCGAAGTTTTATCTTCCGCTTCCGCTTCATAACTGGGCATAACCCTATGTCTGAGAACATCCGGGCCTATAGTCTTAACATCCTGCGGTGTTACATATCCGCGCCCTTTTATAAAAGCATAAGCCTTAGAAGCAAGTATCAGATTTATACTGGCTCGCGGCGACGCCCCATAATCAATAAGATCTTCCAGGTCTTCCAATCCATAATCTTTAGGCTGTCTTGTCGCGAATACGATATCAAGTATGTATCTTTCTATTTTTTCGTCCACATATATCTCGTTTATTACTTTCCGTGCCCTGAGTATCGTCTCCGGAGTTATGACCGCTTTCACATCAAGCTTTTTGTCGGTGAATGCCATACGTTTCAGTATCTCATGCTCTTCTTCTTTGTTCGGATATGAGATATTGATCTTTAACATGAACCTGTCTACTTGAGCTTCGGGCAAAGGATATGTTCCTTCCTGCTCTATCGGGTTCTGCGTAGCTAATACCAAGAACGGTTCATCTAGCTGGAAGGTTTCTTCACCAATGGTCACCTGTCTTTCCTGCATGGCTTCCAAAAGAGCGCTTTGCACTTTAGCGGGAGCCCGATTGATCTCATCGGCAAGTATTATGTTAGAGAATATGGGACCTTTTTTTGTGGTGAAAGTACCCTCTTTGGGATTATACACAAGCGTCCCTAAGAGATCCGCCGGCAAAAGGTCCGGAGTGAACTGCAGTCTCTGGAACCCCGTACTTATGGATGCCGCGAGCACCCTTACCGACATGGTTTTAGCTAAGCCGGGTACTCCTTCTATAAGCACATGCCCGTTAGCTAAGAGCCCCACTAAAAGACGTTCCACAAGATACTCTTGTCCTACGATCACTTTCCTGATCTCGGATAAAAGATCTCCGATGAAAGCGCTTTCTTTTTTTACTTTCTCGTTTATGCCGGTTATACCTTCTGACATGATAGTACCCCCTTTTTAAATTTCAGGTTTTATCTTTTGGGTTTTTAATAGTTGGTTCCGATAGATATGATATTTAAGATAATATACAATAGAGGACTTGCCAGGTCAAGATGGAAATTTAGGGGATAGGGTTCGTAGTTATCGACCGATGCGCTGTTTGTTTACAGGAATTGTCATTGCGGGCGTAGCGAAGCAATGACAAAAAAGAGCGCAATCCACAGTCTTCCTAAACTTTTTAACTTTTAAACTTTTTAAACTGTGCCGTGGTCTCATATCTCACGATTATACTCTTAATCCCGCTAAAGGGTCAAGCTGATCATATTGCAAGAAGACTTCCGGCATCAAAAAGCGGTAAATCTTTCAACATTAGGCAGTTTAATTCTCTTTTCGAGATAAACTCTTTGATCTGGCGGCCGGAAGGATGCAGATCAACATCCCCGAGAAAAAGTATAGCATTATCCCCGATATTGCCGGAAGATCCGCCAAGAAACCCGTATGATTCTCCGGGTAATATCACAGAACCGGATGTTATCCTTAAAACGTCTACCCCTTTTTTATCCAAAGTATCAGCCATACCCTCGTCTGATGTGATCATGCCATTCTCTCCCGCGGCGACCGTGGAACATCTCGCGTATCCCTGGGATACATGAATAAATTCCAGTCCTTTTCTTTTTGTTTCTCTTACTATTGCGGGGTCGGAATATTTTATGTTGTGTATTACCATGTCCCCTAAGCGGACAGCGTTATATCCTGCCGTATCCGGATATTCTCCGGATGGGTCCTTTTCTCCGGGGATCAGATCCATCCCCTGTTCCCTGAAAGGTAATAGGACATTTTCCGGTAAACCCGGAGCATGTATTATAGTAGAGTGGTCAAGCCTGAAAAAATATATATCCGGATGATGCAGTATAGATCCATATACTCTCGCGTCATGAGGCATTCCGCTGTCAAACGGCATCAGTTGCGCGTCAAGAGGAAGTTTTCTTATTCTATCCAGGTATTCTACCGGAATTCTTTTGTCATGCAATATTAGCATACCTTTCTCCGCCTGAGTAAAAAGGAAAAGACAACTAGTCACCAGTTACCAGTTACCAGTTACCTAGTCACCAGGTCACCTAGTCACCAGTCACCAGTTACCAGTTACCTAGTCACCAGTCACCTAGTCACCAGTCACCTAGTCACCTAGTCACCAGTTGACAGGACACCCACAGCTTGTTTTCTTCGAAAACATTTAGTAATGTAGTGCGCCGCAAATTCTTCTAAATAGCGCATCAGTCAATCTTCTGGTGACTAGGTGACTAGTAGTGTAGTGCGGGTTTAAACCCGCTAATTCTTCTAAATAGCGCATCAGTCAATCTTCTGGTGACTGGTGACTGGTGACCTGCCTGCCCCCGCTACATGTTTTCAAGAGAGCAGCGGGGGGTGACCTTTTAATTCCTGTAGCACGAAAGAAACTATATCCTCCCTCGTAACGATCCATTTCTCCCCGTTACTTATTACTAGAATATTTCCCCTGGCCAGGCTGTCGTCTTTACCGGTCATACTTCTCTTTGTGCCGCATATTTTTTCTATTAAGGACATATTTTTCTTTTCAAAACCGTAAAAAGCGGCTTCATCACGCGGACTATAAAACAATTTTACTTCGGTTCTTTTCTCCCCTATTTTTGAGCCAATATGTTCCAGCATAAATCTAAAAATAAGGCTTTCCGCTTTAAGTCTGAATGCCGTGTGAAACGGCCCGTCTAATATGCTTTCCCCCGACAAAAGATCCCGAGACGGATGCAGTCCGCATCTTATGACCTTTATACCGTTTGTCTCAAAATACAGGATCAATTTTGCGGATCTTTTTACCGCTTCTTTCTCCGTCAAAGGAACATACTCTTTCTTCTGCCACCTATCGGCCAATTCCGTGCCTTTGATAACGACTGTGGGATATATACGCGCCTCTTTAGCCCCCATATCTTTAGCGATTCTGGCCGAGAGATATTCATCTTCCCAGGTGCTCAACGGTAATCCTAACATTATCTGATGAACAAGATCAAAACCAAGATCCTTTATCATCTTTGAAGCGGTTTTGATGTCTTGAAATGCATATCCTCTTTTAGCGGCAGAAAGGACTTTGTCGGAGACGGATTGCACTCCCAGTTCTATGCAGACTACTCCATTACTTTTAAGAAGCTTTAATTTCTTTTCATCAATAAAATCGGGCCGGGTGGAAAGTCTTATACCTTTTACAATACCTTTTTCGATATACGTTTTTACGGGCCTTAAATATTCCAGCTGTTTTTCGGGATCGATCCCCGTAAATGTCCCCCCGAAAAAACCCACTTCAATATCAGCGTCTTTTGCGTCGATGGTCTTAAGATATTTATCTATTGTTTTAGCAATATCCGATGGCAAATCGCCTTCCTGTCCGGTTATATTCTTTTGATCACAAAAAATACACCGAAAAGGACACCCCTTGTGCAGAACAAAAAATGGAATTGTATAGTGTGTGGACATATGTTAGCTAATAGTGATTGTAGACTTAGTAGACCGGTAACTAGTCACCTAGTAACTAGTCACCTAGTCACCAGAAGATTGACTGATGCGCTGTTTAGTAGTGAACAGTGAACCGTGAACAGTGAATAGTGACCAGTAACTGGTAACTTTCTTCTAGCTCCTATCACTGGTGACTGGTGACCTAGTGACCTGGTGACTTTTCCTAGCTTCTATCACTGGTGACCTGCCTGCCCCCGTAGGGGGGTGACTTTTCCCTAGCTTCTATTCTATATAGTCCGCCAGATCCAAGCCGACTTCCCCGAACAACTCACTCAATTTTATCATCGGAAGACCCAGTATGTTAAAATAAGACCCGTTTATATTGTCAAAAATAAGAGACCCTACTCCTTCTATCGAAAATCCCCCCGCCTTATCATACGGAGCCAGTAATTTAAATAACTTTTCTACTTTTTCATCGTTTAGTGATATAACTTTTAACGCGCTTTTCTCGAACCCTGAAACTTTTTTATCCCCTTTTATAACACAAAGCCCGGTATAGACATCTATCTCTCCTTCCGAAAAGCCCCTCAACATAGTTTTAGCTTCTTCTTCATCTTTAGGTTTGCCGATAATGTTGTCATTATGTATCACAAGCGTGTCCGCTCCTATAATAACGCCTTCTTTTGCCGCAGCCGCTGCCTCGGCTTTTCTCTCGGCATTAATGCGGACAATATCAGAAATATCCATATCCCGATCCATTATTTCTTCTATCTCGGTCTTAATTACTTCATGCCTTATCCCGCATTCGGATAATATCCGTGACCGCCTCTCAGACGCCGACGCCAAAATAATATTCTTCATAAAATTCTCCTGTGAGAAATTTGCGGGTTAAAACCCGCACTACACTACTGGTCACCTAGTCACTAGGTCACCTGTCACCGGAAGATTGACTGATGCGCTATTTAGTTCATTAGTCGGTAACCATAAAAATAAAAATCGTCATCCCGGGCGAGGCCGAGACCCGGGACCCAATAAAAATATTCCTATGTAATCCCGGATCCCCCGGCGTTTTGCTTTGCAAAACAAAGCAGCGGGGGTCCGGGATGACGGAAGAACAATTGCACATCAGTCAATCACCGGTGACTAGGTGACCTGGTGACTGCTTGCCCCGGCGCTCAGATTTCAAAGAAATCTGCCGGGATCCTTCTTCCCTCGTCCCTCTACCTTCTATCTTCTATAAACCGGTGACCCCGCCCCTACAAATACAAATTCCTTCCTTCAAGCTTAAGGCTGTCCAAAAACTTCTTGAACTCTTTTACCCCCTCCACCTTCTGATATGCTTTCATTATATCGGTTTTCTTCTTATACTTTTTAAAATACCACATCAGATGTTTATACATCTTTTTTTTGGTTGTGTGATCATTGTAAAACTTTAAGGATAGCGCGTAGTGTTCGGTTATTATTTTTTTTAGTTCGGTAAAAGTAGGGTCGTGAAAATCTTTTTCTCCCCTGAAATGCTTATTTATCTCATCAAAGATCCAGGGCCGTCCCAAAGATCCTCTGGCCGCGAATATCGCGTCACATCCTGTCTGTTCAAAAATATTTTCCGCATCCTCCGCGCTGAATACATCGCCCGAGGCTATGACGGGTACATTTACCGCTTCTTTGATCTTGCGTGTAAGCTCGTGATCCGCCTTCCCTTTGTACATCTGATCCCGGGTGCGGGGATGTATGCTGATAGCGGCGGCGCCCGCTGCCGCTATGGCTTTTGCCGCCTTAACACAGTTTATATGCTCCCCGTCCCATCCGCTTCTTATCTTGACCGTTACGGGTATCGTGAGATTTGAAGTCAGTTTTTCCACTATCTCGGACAGTTTCTTGACATCTTTCATTAGGGCTGACCCTTTCCCGCATTTTACGACCTTCTTCGCGGGGCACCCCGCGTTTATATCAAGCAGTTTATATCCTTTCTTCTCACATATTCTGCCTACACTCAAGAAATCATCCGCATCCCGGCCCACAAGCTGTATACCTATCGGGGCATCCTCCGGAACGGTATCCATCATACAGAATGTCTTACGGTTATTGTACAGTATTCCGTTAACGTCGATCATCTCCGTAAAGGTGAATTTACATCCAAATTTCCTGGCCATAAGACGAAAAGGAATATCCGTTATCCCTGACATAGGCGCCAGTATAACACGTGACTTTATTATTTGTTTTATAGGATCTGTTCTCAAGGGTTTACTTTTAGTTTTAGCGGGGCAGGTTTCGTCTCTATTCCAGATCTAATCCCGTTTGTCGCATCAACACTTCTTTTGTTATATAATCCGTTATCTTTTTATATTCCAATTGTCCCACAAGACGTTTAGATCCGTTTTTTTCTAATACGGGAAGATAATCCACTCCCTTTCTTTTGAATACATCTATAGCTTCCCTTAGATCTTCGTCGGCATAAATGACGGTATCGGTCTCCTTAAAAAGGTCTTCCGCGAGTATCAGATCGTTCAATTGCTCTTCATAGAAAGTATCACGTATTTCCCCCAAAGAGATGATCCCTACAAAGTCCCCTTCCATACTGACGACCGGAAAGTTATAAGATTCGCTTTCCTTCATAGTATTCATTATCTGACGCAGATTATCGTTCTCTTTTATAACAAAAAAATCTTTACTCATAACATCTTCTACCTTATGCGCGTCGATAATATCTTCTTCGGTAACATTCCTATCTATTTCGTCCGCTTTTTTAATGCCGTATTTTATCATAGGCGGAGCTATAAGCTGCAGGATAAAGGTCGTAGCGGTTATTACGCTCAATATCAAAATACCGGCTTCCCTGGCCTCCGCTCCGATATTACTGAACATATTAAAAACCGCTATAGATAACCCTACAGCGACACCCGCCTGGTCAAGAAGGCAGAAACCTAAATATTTTGTTACGGTAGTTTTCGCTCCCGATATTTTCCCCCCGATATATGCTCCTGTCATTTTGCCTATACTGCGGCTTACGATATAAACTACGGCCAGCAAAAACACGCCTCCTTTCATCAAGATAGACGCGTTTAAACGTGAGCCTACAAGCACAAAAAATAGTATAAATATCGGCGGACTGAATTTTTTGATAACATCGAACATCTCCCTGTTATCGGAATGCTGGAGATTAGATACCACTATCCCAAGGGTCATGGAGGCCAGAATGGGATCGACCTTAAAATGCAGAGAAAGTCCTACTACCAGAATAATGGTACCTAGCGCGAAGGGCAAGATCTTATCCCTTTCTTTAACTTTAAAAGATATCTTATGCAGGATGACTCCCGCTGCCCCGCCTATTAAAGCCGATAAAGCTATTTGGGACAAAGGTATGGCAAAAGTCTTTAAAAGTGACGGCACTTCATGTATAAGAAGAGACCTGGCGAACACACTGGCAAATCCGTATATGAGGAGCGCTAACGCGTCATCCAGGGCTACTATGGAAAATGTCGTCATGGTAACCGGACCGCGCGCTTTATACTCCCCCAGAACGCTGTATGTCGCGGCGGGAGCTGTAGCGGAAGCAAGAGCTCCCAGGATAAGTCCCAGATAAAGCTTATGCGTGAGAAGCGCTGTGCCGGCGGCTACCAGAAAAAATGTAATAAACGTTTCGAACAGAAGTATGGTGTATATAGACCGGCTGTATCTTTTGAATTTATCCAGGAGGATCTCTGACCCTATCATAAAACCAATGATCCCTAACGCTAAATTCAAAAGCGGTTCGAAACTTCTTATAACTTCGCTGGTTAAAAACCCATGAAAAGTCTCTCCTAAAATAAGGCCTATGATGATATATCCGGAAACCTGCGGCAGGTTAAATCTTCGGAACAAGCGTCCGCTGACCGTACCCAAAAGTATAATAAGCCCTATGAGCAGTAATACGTTCATTTTTTATGCTTTCCGCGTTTGTCTAACCTGGTTAACCGTGCCAGGTAAAAGACTTTATTGGTAATAGTTTAGCTTGCTTAAGTTGCATAGCGCATGGCGTTTATTTATTAGTGTCATAAGGTAGATCCTAATTTACACATCGGTCAATATGCCATGCTCTATGCCCTATGCTCTGTGCCCTATGCGCTTTGCGTTTCTTACGCAAGCTACAGCTCTTTAACCAGGTTAGGATCTTTATTGGGGGTGACCCTCGAACTTATTTCTTCTTCTTAGCTTTTTTCTTTTTTTTCTGACCTTTTTTATCGAATTTCTCGGAATATTCTTTCAATTTTTTGTCCACCAAATAATTCACGGTCCCTTTGGGATATTTACCGTTTTTATCTTTCTTTCCGGCTTTTACCCCTGTCAGTATTTCGATACCTTCGTCCAATGTAGAAACCGACCATATATGGAACTTTTTCTTTTTCACCGCGTCTATAACCTCGTCTTTCAGCATTAAATGTTTTTCATTGGTATTGGGTATCATCACTCCCTGATCACCCGTAAGCCCTTTAGCTTTACACACATGATAAAAACCTTCTATCTTTTCATTAGCTCCGCCTATGGGTTGTATTTTTCCGTGCTGGTTCATTGATCCGGTAACAGCTATGTACTGTTTTATAGGCACTCCGGATAAAGACGATAAAAGACAATAGGCTTCGGTACTGGAAGCTGAATCCCCGTCCACTCCGTCATATGACTGCTCAAAACATATGCTCGCGTTAAGGCTGAGCGGCGCGTTTTGGGCGAATTTTTCTCCGAGATACCCGTTAAGTATCATAACACCTTTTGAGTGTATATTCCCGCCCATCTTTACCTGTCTTTCTATATCGACCACTCCCTGTTTCCCCATATATGTACGAGCGGTTATACGGGACGGCTTTCCAAAACGGTATTCACCGATATCTATTACCGCAAGCCCGTTCACCTGACCCACTTCTTTTCCTTTAGAATCGATAAGGATTATATTTTTGTCGATCAGCTCTTCTATCTTATCTTCTATGAGACTGGATCTGTACACTTTCTCTGACATCGCCTTTTCAATATGAGGCACGGACACATAATCAGCGTTATCTTTACCCGCCCAATAATTAGCTTCTCTCAAGATATCGGCTATATACATAAATTTCGCGCTTAATTTCTCCTGATCTTCGGTAAGCCTTGACCCGTATTCGATCACCCTGGCTACCGCTTTTCGGTCAAAATGTCTAAGAGCTTCTTCCTCACATCTCACCTTGATGAACGCGGCATATTTCTTCATTTTCTCTTCATCTCGGTCCATCTCAGTGTCAAAATCGGCTTTTATTTTGAACATCTTGGGGAATTCTTCATCGAACCGATAAAGCATCCTGTATAACCATGGCGGCCCTATCATTATTATCTTAACACTGCACGGGATCGGCTTGGGTTTCAAGCTGGTAGTGCTTATAAGGCGGAATTGTTCGTTGATATCCTCCACTTTGATCTCTTGGTTCCGTATTACTCTCTTAAGCGCGTCCCATGCCATAAAACTGCTTACAACATCCATAGCCTGAAGCACCAAATATCCCCCGTTAGCTTTATGAAGGGCGCCCGGAGCTATCATGGTAAAATCCGTGGACATCGATCCGAATTGCGACATGTACTCTATGCGGCCCAATAGATTGTAATAAGTCGGGTTTGGTTCGCGTATTACGGTAGCTCCTTTTGAATGCCGATGATCCACAAGCAGATTTATCTCATATTTCTTGAACGAATCTTTTTTAGGGGCCCCTCGAAGACCGAATATATTAGCCTGACCCTCGTCCGATTCTTCTTTGAAATTGTCTATATTGTCCACTATATCCGTCTGTACATGGTTCAAATATTCCAGTGTATTCTCAAACTCTCTGTACTTGAACCTAAGTTCATCTATCGTATGTTTCACGGAGAAAAGAGCCACTTCTTTTTCCAGATCTTTGATCTTCACTTTGGCGGTTTTCTCCATAATGCGGACTTCCGCCAGGATCTGTTCTATTTTAACATGCAGTTCGGTTTTTCTCTTTTCGACCTTTTTCTTTTTGCTCTCGGTAAGTTTTTCATATTCTATCGCGCTCATGGGGCCGTCCCCGCTGCGCAGCACAAGAATTACACCTGTAGCAGACTGTTTAAGGACAAACCCTTCTTCGAAAGCCTTATCTTCCACATCTTCAAGCGTCTTATCCCGCTTATCTTTATATTCTTTCAGAAGATTTTGCCGGCGGATCTCATAGTCTTCGCTTTCAAAAGCTTTAGGTATTTCGATCTTCAGCTCTTCTATTAATTCTTCTATATCCTTTTTAAACATTATTCCCCGCCCCGCGGGAAGACTTATGGCTATGGGTTCGTCTTCACTGACAAAATTATATATATATAGCCAGTCATCAGGCGTCTTTTGTTTTGCCGCTATTTCATTTACCGCTTTATCCACTTGAGTATTTCTTCCTGTCCCGGCGGCCCCGCATACGAATATATTAAACCCGTCGGAATTAACATTAAGTCCAAAATCTATGGCGCTGACCCCTCTCTCTTGATGAAGAGGTTCATGTTCAAATACATAATCTTCCGTGGTCTTGAACTGGAATAAAGACGGGTCACAAACTTTTTTCAGGTCACCGGGTTTTAATTTTCTCATTTTATCCCTCTCAATGTGAATTTTTTAATTTTTTAGCTTAGTGATAGGGCGATTCGCGAATCGCCCCTACATTTTTACTGTTAAACTGTTTTCCTATACCCTGAACCTTGCTTCCCCACCCCCGTCATTGCGGGCATATTAGTCAAAAAGTGTTGATATTTTCATAGTTCTTTTAAAAATTTAGTAGTAGTTTTGTGGAGAGTGTGGGCAACTCGAAGAGTTGTCCAAGCATGTGTATAAGATTTATCTTATGCACATGCGTCA
>JBDRBI010000074.1:0-15152 GCA_043822885.1 Candidatus Omnitrophota bacterium | reverse complement strand
GCCCGGTAACTAGTCACCTAGTCACCAGTCACCTAGTCACCGGTGCCCTGCCTGCCCCCGCAATATGTTCTCAAAGAAGGCAACGGGGGGTGACCTGGTGACCTGGTGACCTGGTGACTACTTACTCTCTTCTTCCCTCGTCCTTCATCCCTCGTCCCTCATCCTTCGTCCCTCATCCCCTGTCCCTCGTCTAAGTCCACCAGCCGTACATCATTCGCGTTATTCACTTCATTCATAAAATCATAGATATCGTCATCGAAGATTATATCGTCATGGGTGATCGGTTTTTTTAATCTTATTCCTTCCAGGGTCGTACACCGGCTCAAGGCTACGTATGTCTGTCCGTGGGTAAAGGCCCCTTCCCCTATATCTATTATGACATTATCGAATGTCTGCCCCTGACTCTTATGTATGGTTATTGCCCATGCCAGTTTTACGGGATACTGCGTAAAACTGCCCACCACCTCTTCTTCGATACTGTCTTTTTCTTTATTATAGCGATACTTTATCTTTTCCCATGTCATTTTAGGGATATCACAGATCCTGCCGTCAATATCCGCTCTTATAAATTCATCGGTTAGTTCGATAATCTCACATATCGTACCATTTACCCATCTTTTTTTAGGATCATTTCTAAGCAATATGATCTGCGCATTTTTCTTAAGTGTGATACACCCCTCGGTGGGATAGGCCTTTTCCTCGAACTCTTCCTTAATTTCCGCGCAATATCTGTATTCCTCATGAGGGATCTCTGTCAGGTGTTTTTCATTGATCTTATTCGCGCCTCTATTCGTTGTCGCCAGTGTTATTATTCCTTCCGCGTCGCCCTTTATGTTCTTTTCAACTCTTTCATTTAAACTGTTAAGATCTTCCGTATTACACTTTTTTTCTCTGATCTTATTCAAAAGATCTATGAATTTTTTATCCTTTTGCCTGTATATTTTATTAAGATTTATCGTCTTCAGACCGATCTCTTTAAAAACATTAGCGCTGAAAAAATAAGGGGTTTTATACCTCCGGCGCATCATGTTCTTTATATCTTTATTAACGACCGGAGGCAGTTGAAAAAGATCGCCGAATAAAATTACGCGAACTCCCCCGAAAGGTACATTATACTCGTTTCTGTTAAGCCTGAGAGAGTGATCCATGGCGTCCATCATGTCCGCTCTGACCATTGACGCTTCATCGACAACAACAACATCTATTCTATGTATAAGATTTCCTATGTGCAGCTGTTTTATGTGTTCTTCCATTATCAGTCTGGGCGGGAGTCTGAAAAAAGAATGAATGGTCTGTCCGCGCGCTTTGATAGCGGCAACTCCCGTGGGAGCGAGAACGATAATGTTTTTTCTGGTATTGACCCTGAAATATTCCAGCAAAGTCGATTTTCCCGTGCCTGCGTTACCCGTGACAAAGACATTTTCGCGGGAATTTTCCAGAACATCAAAAGCTTTCCGGAATTCATCGCTAAATTCGAGATCCGAAGGCAATTCCGTCGCTGTTTCCAGTTTTATGTTCTTATTCATACTTTTTATGCGTCGTGCCGGAAAGGGATCTGCTAAACCCCATCGTCATTGCGAGGAGCGAAGCGACGCGGCAATCCCTTTGTAGGGAATATACGCGATTTATTGGGAGTAAATATTCACTATAGAGATTGCTTCGGTCGTTTCCCGTAGACCACACAGGGTATACGGCAGTGAACCCTGTGCGGTTTACTGACTCCCTCGCAATGACGGATCGTCCCTCACCCTTCGTCCCTCACCCTTGTTCCCTCGTCCCTCACCCTTAGTCCGTCCCTGAATAATTCTTTATTATCTCGATAAACATACCTGCATAGGCTTTTAATTTTCTGTCGCCTACTCCGTACATCTGAGCGAAGGCTTCCGGGGTAACCGGTTTTGAGGCGGCCATATTTTTAAGTGATTTATCTCCGAAAATGATGTACGCGGGAACGTTTTCCGCTTGAGCAAGTTCTGTTCTTTTTTTTCTGAGCAGCTGGAACAGGTCTTCGTCTACGCCTTCCCACTCTTTTTCTTTTTGTTCTTTGCGTTTTTTCTCTATCTTCTTTTTCTTTTCGGCAACAAGCGGCCTAGCCAGAGTCGGGATCGTTTTCCCCGCCAAGACCGAGAAACCGAGGTCCGTTACGGAAAGCGTAGAAAATTCTTCTTCTCTTTTAAGAAATCCTTGCCCTACCATCTGTTCTATCATATACCGGATAAAGGCCAATGATGATGAACCCATACTTCCGAAACTCGCCAGTCTCTGCTGACGGGTCTCTTCAATTTTTTCGGTCAGACTTCCCTTTAATACGTTCGCCGCATGTCCCGCGCCGAAACCATAGGTCCTTCCCGTTCTGATGTCGTCTATACAGGATACTATTGTCTGCCCGATGAACGCCGCTTCTTCGTCATCTATCATATCAAGCTCTTTCAAACAATAATCACAAGAACCGCAATTCTCGTTCCCGTATTCCTGTCCAAAATAATTCACCAGGACTTTATGCCGGCACTGCGGCCGGGAACAGAAATTGTATATCGCCTTCAGTTTATCCATCGGGATCTCCTGCTCCGAAGCTTGTTCGATGAAATAACTCCATGTACGGTAATCCATCCCGCCGTACAGCATATAACAAGCCGCCGCGAGCCCGTCGCGTCCGGCGCGTCCGGTTTCCTGATGGTAATGTTCTATACTTTTAGGCATAGCGGCATGGATGATGAACCTTATATTCGAACGGTCTATCCCCATCCCGAAAGCCACTGTCGCCACGATGATATCCACTTCTTCCCGAGCGAACATATCCTGATTGTCATGACGCTCTTTGTCGGGAAGACCGGCGTGATAAGGAAGATTTTTATATCCGATCCTGTTCAATTTTTCGGACATCGAATCAACATCTTTGCGCCTGAGACAATAAATAATACCGGGTTCGTTCTCGTGTCTTCTTAAAACATCCACCACCTGCGTCATAACATCCGTGCGGAGAGCCACGCGGTATGTAAGATTATCCCGATCAATAGGCCCTATATGCTCATCGGGCGAGTCCATTCTGAGCTGTTCGACTATATCCCTCTGAACTTCTTTTGTAGCGGTTGCCGTAAAAGCGTGTATGTTCGCGGTACCGAAGACCTTTTTTATCATCCATAGGTTGCGGTAATCCGCCCTGAAATCATGACCCCAATGACTTATACAATGCGCTTCATCTATAACAAAAAAAGAAAGCTTTACCGACTTCAAAAGTTCTACCGTTTCTTCCTGCTGTAGCCGCTCGGGCGCGATATACAATAGTTTCACCGCGTCGTTCGCTATTTCCCTTATTACCTCATTCTGCAGACTAAGGGTCATCCCCGAATTTAAACACCTTGCCTCAATACCCTTATCTCTTAAGTCATCCACCTGATCTTTCATGAGAGATATTAACGGCGAAATAACGACCGCCATACCTTCGGCCAATAAAGCCGGGAGCTGAAAACAAAGTGATTTTCCGCCGCCGGTCGGCATAACGGTCAGACTTTCCCTCCCGTCCAGAACGGACCGCATCGCTTCTTCCTGGAACGGCCTAAAAGAGGTATACCCCCAGTATTTTTTTAATGTATCGAGTACTTGCTGCCTGTTATACTTTTTCATAATAAGTTCGAAGTTTGTGTAATGTTCAATGTGAAAGGTGTAAAGTGTTATGTTCTGTATTGAGCAATCAGTGTAACGCCGTTACACATCACACATTACACATAACACATTACACATCATACATAACCCTGATACGATCTTACTGTAAGCGATGGACAGCTGGAATGGGTTTGATAAATTCCTGTCTTAAACTGTAGGTATACGCTCCCTGCGTCGGTATCAGCAAAACGTCCCCCGGGTTAATGTCTTCACCGAAGTATGAATATCCCCAAAGATCATGGGGAGTACAAAGCGAACCGAAGATCATACAACTTCGTTCATCCAGTGACGGTTGACTTAGGTTAATGACCGGAAAATAGTCCGTTTCGTACCTCTCCCATCCTATCATATTAGTTCCGCCGTCACAAATAATAATATCATCCGCTTTTTTATCGACGACTTTTACCAGGATATGCATAGCTTCATGGCTTATCCATCGTCCGGGTTCCAGATAAACAGTACAGTCAACATGTTTCAGAACGTTTTCTTTTAACGCTTTTGATAAACATCGGGAAAATTCTCCTATCTCCGCGGAAGGGACACAATAATGCTCCATCTTTTCCGGACCGGGATCTATAAACTGTTTGAGCCGTCCTTCCGGCGTCGCGGACGGCTGCATCCATTCTCCCTGAACCGGCCAATATCCCCCTCCGATATCGATGAATTTTATCTTTTGAAGAACGGACCCTTTCATTCGCCCCATCACGGCGCCCAAACGGGAAATAAAAGCTGTCTGCTTAGATGCATCGAGGTTCCAGCTGGAATGGAACTGTAATCCGCACAATTCCACTCCGGGGCATTTTCCCGCTTCGTCGAAGAACTTCTCGATATCACTTAATGGTATCCCGAATTTCCTCCACAATCCTTTTTCCTCGATCATCAAACGCACACCCGCTTTTATTCGTACGCCTTTCTTTTCGGCAGCTTCACTAAGACGGTAAAGTTCGCCGAAACTGTCCAAAAGCACGGTCACCTTGCCGGCATTATCACAGGCAAGGGAGAGCTCGTCAGAAGTTTTACCCGGTCCGCTGAAAATGATCTTCTCCGGTGAATACCCAAGCACCTGTCCGAGTTCTTTTCCGCTTGAGACGTCTATCCCGTAGCCTTCTCCGATCAAACATTCCGAAACGAACGGATGGCTGTTGCTCTTAAGGGCGTAAAAGATGCTGACTTTACGGAGACTGGAACTGAAAGCATCCTTGAATTCTTTTGCCTTGCGTTTCAACGCTCCTTCATCAAAAAGATACAAAGGCGATCCGCCCTTTTCATACGCGTCCAGGTATTTTCGGCGGTCTTTGATAAACTTATCCGCGAATGAATATAGGGCATCTTTATCCATCAAAGGTGTCCGCGTTCCAAGAATGTCCCGCGCCTTGTCCAGGTACTGTTCGTTATTCATATTTTATTCCATTTCTATGATAAGTTTCCGCGCTATTCCGAGGCACTGCTCTTCTATCCCGGACTCGCTCTCCGGGCTGAAAAGAACATAACCTAGTATATGCGAACGGTAATCTTCCGGAGGAAGCTCGATAATATCCCCCGTTGATCGTTTCAAATTACAGCTGATGACCCGTGGATCCTTTATGATAGCTCCCGCGTCAAGCGTCTTTAAAACTCCCCGCTGTGACGCGGCCAAAGGAAGACCAACGACTTTTTTCCACTCATTCATGTCCGGTACGGAAACCTCTTTTCCTTCGGCAAAATCAAGCGTTGCTTTAAAAATATCGAAACCCGAACTCGCCTGTATAAGAAAAGGCAGACAATCTCCTCCCGGACGGGGTGTTATTTCAAGCAAAAAAACCTCATTGTCGTATATTTTAAGATCTACCATGGCTATTGTTCTATCAAGCCCTAAACTTTCGGAGGCGGACAGAAGCCGCGCCTCAAGTCTTTTTATATCCCAATTTCCGGGAAGATCCACCTTTAGTACATACGCCGATCCCGTGCCAAAGGCCAGATCCCGGTTGATTATTTTTTTCGCTAAACGTATTATCCCGGCGGAACCTTTTTCAACGATAAAATCGCAGCTATATTCATCTCCCGGGATATACTGTTCCATAACAACATCTTCCATGGGGTTTTCCCCTGCCGGCACATTGCGGGGCAAATACATCCTGTGATCATGATGGTTCTTTACTTTCTCGCGGATCGTTCTATATGCTTTACGGCATGAAGCTTCGTCCTTACACAAGAAAACAAATTCACTTCCGCTGCCTGTCAAAGGTTTCATTACGGCCGGACCGTTCAGCGACTTAAAAAAATGTACGGCATCACTTTCTTTGCGAATGAGTTCACTTTCCGGGCAAGGTATGCCGTTCTCTCTCCATATCTTTTTGGATAGATATTTTGACCGGCAATTCATTATAGGATCCATGCCGGTAAAAGGCAATTTGAACTTTCCGGCTATCATTGACGCAAGCGCCAATGATTCGCAGTCAAAACATACCATTCCCGACGGCTCGATATTCTGCTCCCGTAAATGCCGGCTCAGAGCGTCGAAAACGGCGTCCTGATCCCCGAGATCGATCAGCATCTCCGATGAAGACGCGGGTTTTGCCCCGTTCCATTTTTCCCTTTCTTCGGGATCCGTGACAAAGAACACTCTGTCCCCGAAACGATCGAGCAATAACTCGATATAATCGGCTGTTGTCCCCAATATCAGAATTTTTTTAAGAGTTTTCATTCCATGCCTTAAAGACCGCCACATATTTTGTATAGCGGATTGGGAGAAAGATGAAATAATTTTTTCCAGGAGAAATCGCCGCATAAGAAATCCACTTTTTCGTATCTTTCCCTGCAGGCTTCTTCTATATGATGAAGATTGATGACCTTTGCCACTCCCGGATAAAGCGCATTTGTGCCTCCTCCAAGAAGAGTATAAACCCCTTTATACACGCAACCCATATCTACGGCGGCCGTCTCTTTATTTATGCTGACCGTCGTCATCCTTAACCACCCTTTTTCCCGGAGATAGTCCCTGAGGTCACGAAAACTTTCGGTAAAACGCTTGTCCGAGAAATAAGAATCAGCCCCGAACCTGGACAGGTTCATTTTAACCATTACATCAAAATCCTCGATCCTGCCCTTATGTATCTCCGCTCCCTGACTGTATATTTTATCCACTTCCTTCTTAAGTTTTTTAGCGGATTTACCCGAGAAAAGTCCAGAATAATTTTTCATGTCGAAATCTATTTTCCCCGGATAAAAATAATACCCTATTTCATCTATCTCGGCATCCCCTTCTTTGAAAACTTCGTTCTCTATCAGATACCTGAGAAAGTATCTTTTCCCGCCGTCTTCAAGCCATTTTATCACATTCCTGAGGATATCCTTATCGGGAACGATTATCCTGTTCTGTTCAAGCCATGTTTTCCCGTTCCATATCTCTCCGGGAAAATAACCATAATATTCTTTTTCGGATATAAAACTTAAAGGAAGGAGACCGACTGTCTCTTTTTCTTTTTTGATCACTACAAAAAATAAGTTTCGGTCAAAATTGCGGTGAAAACACTCTCGGACATCCCACAGGTCGGTTAATTGATCGGGCCGGATAAAACGTTCCCAAAGATCTCGGCATGCTTCTTCATCTGTCTCACTGTATATCTCCATCATTTTAATATCGGTATTTCATCTGGGTCGTACAGCTATCTCCTTCAAAAAATCGCATCGAAAAATCTTCGACCTCTTCGATCCCATACGGTTTACAGCTGAAAACATCAAGATATACCGTATTTGTCAAATTGGCAAAATGAGCCGAAATAAGAGAGGTCTCTATAAGCTGCACCATCGAAAAACCCGCTACTCTTTCTTCTTCCCCGAAATGAACTACCATGGTTTCCCCGAACCTTTTCATCTCGATAAGATCGCAAAGTTCTCTGACAAACTGTTTGATCTTCTCGGCGCTGCGTATTGTTTCCGGATTGCATCCGTAAATATCTATGCTGCTCGCTATCCCCCATACCTGTTTTTCTTCCGCTCTTCTTCTAATCTCCTCTTTTGAAGGAAACGCTTCCACGTACCTTTCCTGTGTTTTTTCCATTTTCTCTCCTTGCTTACAGGGTTATAAAATTTCCCGGTTTCCTATTGCTCTTCAATTCTTGTTTTTGCCAGGATCTCTTTCATTTTTTCCTGATCCGTCTGCAATATCTCATTCTCAGCTAACCCGACGGTCAAAACATTAAGCAGTTTTTTAAGAACTTTGTCTTTCGGCTTGACCAAAGAATAATAGACATTAAAACCTTCCCTCTTGTCATCAACAAGGCCTGTCAGCCTGAGCCTGCTTAGATGCTTCGAAAGATTTGACTGCTGAACATCCAGGATATCGCATATTTCCGTAACGCTCAGTTCTTCTTCCTTGAGCAGGTTAATGATCCTGAGCCGGGTATCATCCGACAAAGATTTCATCATCTGTAGAGCTTTTCTTATCTTCACTTTGACACACCTTTTTCTTCGATCCCGTCATTCTTTAAAGCCCACACAAACACACTTAATGACCATATGAGCATGTGGTCATATTGTTTTGCCTATAGGATGCCACAACAATTTAAAAAAGTCAACTATTTTATGCATTATTTTTAAATAGTTCAGCTTGCGCAAGAAACGCAAAGCGCATAGGGCATAGAGCATAGCATATTGACCGATGCGCCCCTTGTTATTCAGATGCGAGAGACCGATAATGTAATATTTTGAAGGACCATTTTTATTTTTATAATGCCATGCGCCATGCTCTTTGCGCTATGCAACTTACGCAGTCTGAACTATTACGGGTGTTTTGTCTGGCCGCAAAGGGCTTCACGAGGGGTCTGTTATCCAATCTGTCATTGCGAGGAGGCCGCAGGCCGACGAAGCAATCTGCTCAAAGGGCATGTATTTAGAGAGATTGCTTCACCCCTCCGGGGTTCGCAATGACAGAGAGATTTCGGTTCACGAATTATTAATTCTGGAGAAATATACGGGGCCGTACGGCGGTAAACTCTGTTAATGAAAATATCTGATCCATATGTACAGGGTACAGAGAACCATTGCTTGAAGCGTAAATACCGATCCGTATTTGAAGAAGTTCATGAAAGATATATGATATCCGTTCTTTTCGCTTATACGTGACATTACAATATTCGCCGAAGCGCCTATAAGGGTACCGTTCCCGCCCAGACATGCCCCTAACGCAAGAGCCCACCATAGGGGCTGCGCGACTTGCATATGTATCGCGTGGGACCCGACTATCCCCGAGTTTTGAGAAAAATACACGACAAAATGCCTTATCAGAGGTATCATCACTATAACAAAAGGGATGTTGTCCAGTACCGCCGAGAAGACCGCGGAACTCCACAAAACTATAATACATACCAAAAAAAGATTATTCCCTGCCATATGCAATATTCTTTCTCCGAGCGAGGCTATTACACCGTTGATATCCAATGCCGCTATCATCATGAACATACCTATGAAGAAAAATATCACGCTCCATTCTACGCGCATCAAGGTTTCTTCGCTTTCGCACCTGCACACTAAAAGCATAAGCATACCACCGGCTAAAGCTATTATGCCCGGCTGAACACCTATAATTTCGTGACTGAAGAACCCCAGGAACATGAGGCCTAAAACCCCTAAAGATCTTTTCATGTTCTTTTTATCTACTATCGCCAGTTTAGGGATAGCCTTAGTGACCCGTTCTTTGGTCTTTTCGTCTACTTTAAAACTATTCCTGAACCAAAATAAAGAACTCAGGATAAAAACCGTAAAAACAAGGAGAACGATCGGACCAAGATGAATAATAAAATCATTAAAAGATAGGTTTGCCTGTGAACCTATAAGTATATTGGGAGGATCCCCTATTAGGGTAGCCGTACCGCCTATATTTGAGGCAATGGCTTCCATAATAACGAACGGTATCGGAGAAACCTCTAAAAGCTGCATTATCAATATGGTGATAGGAACTATCATGATTATCGTCGTGACATTGTCAAGGAACGCCGAGAGAACGGCGGTCACGATAAGAAGAAAGATCATGATAATTCTCGGTTCACCTTTAGCCGCTTTTGCCACGCTTACCGCTATATATTCAAAAAATCCGGTTTTTGAAAGAATATAAACACATGACATCATGCCTATAAGAAGAAAAATGACGTTGAAATCTATCTCGTTGATCGCTTGTTCAAAAGTAACAAGCTTTAAGAACAGAACAGCGGTCCCCCCCATGATGGCAACGACTGTCTTGTTCATCTTTTCCGAAGCTATCAGAACATACGCTATCACAAAAATAATTATTGAAAATATAGCTTTCATCTATTCCCTTTCTAAAAAAACAGAACCTTATCTATTATGCAAAATCTGTCAATAACTCCCGCTAATTTGCCGTTTTCTTTAACGACAAAAAGCTTGGATCTTTTCTTTACGGTCATATCAAAGATTATCTCCAATAACGTCGCGTTGTCTTTTATTGAAGATCCGCCCTCTTTGTAAAAGTCACTTACCTTAAGGTCTCCCTTTATCTTGAAATATTTTTCAAAGGGGTCTATATGTTTCACAAAAGAGACCGTATTCAGCTGCTTAAAAAAATCGGGCATCCCATACTCAAAAATATCCAGGCATGATATCTCCCCGCAGTATTCATCTTTCTCGTTCAGAACGGGCAATATATCCAGCCGATTGAGATGCATAGTGCGCGTCGCTTCCTCTATCGGGTTATTCAGCTTCGCGAAATTGACCACGGGGCGGGCAATATCAGACGCCAGGATCTGTTCCGTAGGTTTTATTTTTATCCTATTAAATTCTTCTATTATCCATTCTTTTGAAATATTCCCTCTCAATATTTTGTCCGCGATCTTTGACTCGGTTACAACTCTGCTTATCGTGGCCATGGCCTGAAGGATGATATATGGTTCTTCTTCCGGGGACATAAAAAGGAAGATAAGGTTAACGGGCTTATCATCTATACTTCCAAAGTTTATCCCCTCTCTCGAGATCCCCACCGCCATTGACATTTCTTTCCATCCGCTGATCCTGGCATGCGGAAAAGCGATACCATCCCCGACTCCCGTGCTTTGCAGTTCTTCTCTTTTTAAAACAGCCTCTATTGCGTGTTCCTGATCTATCGGCTGAACGGGAACATCTTTCCCTTCAAAGATCACCCTGACAAGCCTCTTTATGGCTTCTTCTTTACTGACACCCGCGAGATCCGGGATTATATGATCTTCCTTTACATATTTGTTTATATCTATCATGATCGCCTTTGTTCCCTTCTTTAAAGAACATATACTTTTGATTATAACATATGGAAATTTTATTTCAGAGGTATGTCCGTAGATCTAAAATGAATATCTCTCTGCGGGAACGGTATCTTGATCCCGGTCTCCTTGAAAAGCCTGTTTATCTCAAAATTGACCTGGCTTTTTATGGTAAACCTATTGTTTGGGTCATCCGTCCAGATATAAAGCTCAAAATTAAGAGAACTCTCCCCGAATTCAGTGAACCATACATAGGGTTCCGGTCTTTTTAATATCTCCGGATGAGTTTTGGCCGCCGCAAGCAAAGTATTTTTGACAAGTTCGGGATCCGTGCCGTAAGCCACACCGACCGAGAGTTTTAGCCGGGTTACTTTATCGCTATAACTCCAGTTTATGACCTGCTGATTCATAAATTCCGCGTTGGGAACAATAACAGAGATGTTATCAAAAGTATCCACGATCGTACTTCTTGCTTTTATCGCTTTCACTTTACCGGGAAGTCCGCTGACCTCGATATAATCCCCTACTTTTACCGGTCTCTCTACCAGCATAACTAGACCGCTTACAAAATTCTTGATTATATCCTGAAGGCCGAAACCTATACCTATACCCATAGTGCCGGCAAAAACAGTAAGCGCCGCAAGCTCGACTCCCAGAGCCGATAACCCTATCATCACACCCATAATAAGCAGGATATATCTGATCGTCACCGAAAAGGTATACTGCACGCTCTCGTCCAAATGCATCCTTTTATACACACTCTTACGAAGAAACCCGTCTAAGATATTCGCCCCGGAAATGAACACCCACAGTATTATTAAAGACTTTAAAAGCATCCAGACCGAAATGCTTACATTTCCCAGAGTAAAGAATGGTTTTTGAGAAACTTTGATAACAAGATCTACGGTTTCATGTCTTAACCCAAGCATCTCAACCACAAGGAAAACACCCAGCAAACACAGGCCCCATCTCAAAAGTGTACTTATCATATCCAGGACCGTATTTATCATAGTTCGTTCTTTCGAACCTTCTTTTCCCGCGGATATTATTTTTCTGAACATTATTTTGATCGACCGGTGTACACCCAAAAGTATGAGCGATACGGTAAAGATGAGCAGTGCTCTATATGCCAGATATACGGCCAGCTGATGATATCCGACGACGGATAAGACAAAAAAGATCCCGTAAAATACCGCACCCCAGGACAAGATCTTTCTTTTGGCCTTTATTAAAAGACCGATATGAGGAGTTTGCTCTTTCTCAGAAAAACCTATCTGTTTGGTTTTGCGTCTTACGGTAGAGATGAAAATAAGGCAGCCTAACAAAATAAGCAGTAATACGGCGTCTACGGTATAAAAAGTGTAGAGTTTGGGAACGAATAATTCAGTTCTCATGATATCCATGCGCTTTTCCCACAAAACGCTCAAATAATCTTTTTCTATTTCTATCTGTACGTTGACAAAAGCTATTCTTTCGCTGATAAGGGCTATTTCCGCGCGGGTCGTATCCAGCCGCACTTCATTCGCCTTAATTGAATCCTTTATAAGGCCCTTATCATCTTCCTTAAGTTCCAGAAGCATCCTTTGTCCCGCAAGTTCTTTTTCTATGCCCTTTATCTCCAGATTCATCAAAGGAATGCGGCTGACAAGAAAAGCTTTCTCTTTCTCGTCGGCGCTTAAAGCCCTGCGCATTTGCCTGACTTCGCTTATGATGTCGATCAAGGTAAGATCTTCGTTGTTGATGATTTTTGTCTTCCGTTCTATTACGGCTATAACCTGCTCTGTGGCTTGTATTCTTTCCTCTATAGCCATTTCCTTAGCTTCTATGAGCTGCTGCTGTTTCTCGAGGGCTTTTAGTTGTTTTTTGACCGAGGGGTCTCCGGTATACGCGGCGGATCCGTTAACAGCGAGTTTGGTTTTCTGCAGTTCTATTTCTTCTTTTTCTTTGGCTAATTGCTCGGAACTCTTTTTGATCTTGATCTGTTCGCTTTTAGCCGTCTCTAATGTGCTGAGAACCTTATTAGTTTGATCTTCCTTCACTTCATCTATTTTTGCAGGAAGACCTGTTTTCACCTCTTCCTGAGAATAGGCCGCGGGAACAAAAAGAGATAACGCCAGTATCAGAATAAAAATATTTTTTTTCACAATTTCTCCGTAAAGTTTATCAGGTTAAAACCATTTTTTTCTTTTGAAATAACATAGCATAGAAATCCCGACCGTTAACATAACTCCTACAACAACAAAATACCCCCAGCGCCATTCAAGTTCCGGCATATATTTGAAATTCATGCCGTATACACCGGCGAGAAACGTCAACGGTATAAATATCGCGGCAAAGATCGTTAAGAACTTCATTATCTCGTTCATTTTGTTGCTCATGCTCGAGAGGTATATGTCCAACAGCCCTGAGACCATATCCCGGAAAGATTCTATCGTATCTATCATCTGAACGGTGTGATCGTACACGTCCCTGAAATATATTATCGTTTCTTTTTTGATCAACGGAGACTCGCCCCTTTGAAGCCCGCTTATCATTTCCCGCAAAGGCCATACTGATCTTCTCAATGAAACAATATCGCTCTTCAGTTTTCGAATGGTCTGTAAGACCTCGAACTTCGGGTCCACGGTCAGATCCTCTTCCAGTTTTTCCATATCTTCACCGAAACTCTCGAGTATGGAAAAATAATTATCGACAACACCGTCCATAAGAGTGTACGCGAGATAGTCCGGGCCCATTTTTCTTATCCGCCCCTTGGATTGCCTTATTCTTTCCCGTATGGGATTAAAAACATCGCCTTCTCTTTCTTGAAAAGATAATACAAAATTATCACCCACGACCAGGCTGACCTGTTCGATCACTATTTCTCCCCTTTTCTCTCCGCAGTAAAGCATTTTCAAACTGATAAAAAGATACTCTTCAAAATCCTCGAATTTCGGGCGCTGCCCGGTATTAACGATATCCTCCTGAACAAGCGGGTGTAATCCAAATCGTTTGCCGATCTCTTCTATCACGGAAGTCTCGTGAACTCCGTCGATATTTATCCAGGTTACCGTAGGGGTATCTTTGAAAGGGAAGATATCTTCCACTTTTTTCACTACCTTTTCCTGGAACTTTTCTTCACTATAGTCAAAGATAGTTATTTTAGGGATCTCCGTCCGCTTTTCCCCTATGTGGATTAGCGTCCCGGGAGCAAGGCCCGCTTGTTTCGATAATTTCTTAATGAATTTCGTCATGTATCATCTCCTTTCTGACGACCCTTTATGATCAGCGTGTGTCCGCCCCGGCATTCTGAGACTAAACATGTAAAGGCAATTCGAACACAACTTCCGTTCCTTTATCCTTATCTCTGTTTATCCATATCCTTCCGCCTAATCTTTTCACAGCGATCTTTCAAAAATTCAATCCTAACCCGCTTCCGTGGATATTTGTTTCTTTCTCGACGCCCAGCTGCGTAAATTTACCGAATACTTTTTTTGTCATTTTCCCGGGTATCCCTATCCCTTTGTCTCTGACGCTGAACCTTATCTTCCCGTCCTTAGGCGCCGAAACTCTGACACTAACGCTCTGGCCCGAAGAGCTCCATTTTATCGCGTTGGATAACAGATTGATAAGAACGCGGTATAATATATCCTTATCGGTCTTGAATTCTGTCTGCTCATCTTCATATTCGGAAACAATTTTTATCTCGTTCCGCTGCGCCCATACGGAAACCCCTTCCAGGGCTCTCTCTACCAGCCCTTTTACCCGCACATCGCTAAGGTCGATCCGCATCTTCCCGCTTTCGATCTTGGAAATATCAAGTATGGAGTCCACCAATGTATTCATCCTGTTACATGAAACAAGACACAGATCTGTGAGCATTTTCCGGTCTTCCTCTCGCCCTTCGTTCAGAAGATAAAGCCCTTCTAAAATTATCGTTAACGGTGTACGCAGATCATGGATTATAAAATTTGTCAGATCATTTTTTTTCTTTTGTACTAAACGTATGTGATGCAAGGCAAATGTCAAACTCAAGAAAACGCACAGTCTTATCGAGGTGTTCCAGACAGGTACGATGTTGTTAATGTAGCCGCCTCTCGCGCCGGAGTCCGCCAGAAACCACAAGCTCGCGGATAGTATCGAGATAAAGAGGCCGGGTAAAATGCCCACATAGTAGGACGCTAAAAAGACCGGTATAAGGTAAAAAGCCGAAAAAGCGAGACGATAGCCGGTCCAAAGATCCATGAAACCTACAAATAGAGTTGTGACAAGTATTCCGATCAT
>JBDRBI010000073.1:0-11356 GCA_043822885.1 Candidatus Omnitrophota bacterium | reverse complement strand
GGTTATGGTTCTCATTCAACCATTAGGGTATGCCATTTTTATCTCTATTTCAAAGAACTTATCTATATCGAGATTGCTTCACCCCGCTCCCCGGGGTTCGCAATGACCATCTGAAAGTGCCCACAATATGTTACACTATCGTGTCCCCCATTAATAAAAAATCTTGCTGTTGTTAAGAATTTATTGGATAATATTACGCAAAGATTTTGTCCTCTATATCGGTACCACAAAAAAAGGAGAAGTTCATAGCATGGATGATATGTTAAATACAAAGAAAGTACTTGTCGCGGAAGACGAAACCGACGCGCGTAACCTGTTCTGTAATATAGTCGAGAAATGCGGGTTCACGGCGATCGAGGCAAGGGACGGCGAAGAAGCCATAGAAATGGTGAATACCTGGGATAAGGATATTAACGCTATAATCCTGGATATCAAGATGCCTAAAATGCACGGATACCAGGTCATGGAAAAGCTTAAAGAAATGCATAAAGAGATCCCGATAATCATCTGCACAGCATACAGTTCGTTGAGAGACGATGCCGTAATGTCAACTTACGCTAATGTTATCACAATGGAGAAACCCATCTCCCTCACAGAATTAAAACATAATTTAGAGGAATTAGTGTTAACACCGAGATGATATCATAAAAAATGCCCCTTGACCCGCCTGCCCCGGCGCTCAGATTTAGAATAAATCTGCTGGGGTGACCCTGGTCCCTTGCCCCTTGACCCGTGACCCTTAGTATGCTACCCTTTTAATGGAAAGGATAGAATATGTCTCATCTCTTTAACCCTAAATCTGACGATTCTTTTATCGAGTCTTATACCGAACCGGACTTTGATCTCATAGAGACGTTTTTATGGGAAGAAGGAGCCTATTTTCTTCTGGACCTTCATATGGAACGTTTTGAAAGAAGTGCCGATCATTTTTCTTTCGCGTACAACATCACGGAGATAACCGATTTTCTTAATCATGCCGTGTTCTCTTTTGATAAGACGAAAAAATACAGGGTCCGTCTTCTGACAAAAAAGACCGGTAAACTTCAACTTTCCTCACAAGAACTCGATATGCCGGATAAAACGCCCGTAAAGGTGATATTGTCGACAGCCCGAACGGATAGAGCGGATGAATTTTTGTATCACAAAACGACTAACCGTAAATTATACGATCATGAATTCACTAAATACCGTTCCAACGGCTTTTTTGATGTGATCTTTATGAATAATGAAGGTGAGGTCACCGAAGGCGCGATAAGTAACATTATTGTGCGTAAAGGCGATACTCATTTTACCCCGCCGGTATCGTGCGGCCTTCTGCCCGGGGTATACCGCGAATATCTTCTGGAAATAAGGGAAGATATTATTGTAAAAGAAAAAGCCCTTTTCCCGGAAGACCTTAAAAATGCCGATGAGATATTTATGATAAATTCCGTCAGAAAAAAAATGCCTGCCGTATTATCGGCTTAGTTCATCCTTTTCTGCACCCCCGCAAGTTTACGAGTCCGCGCCCCATGCCCTATGCCCCTTTACCCTTTGCATTCTTCGGTATAATTGATTATTCCCCTAAGATATGCTATATTCTCAGTAATGCTATTAGTAAAAACGCGAGGAGTCTATAAATGGAAAAAAAATATACTTCAAAAGATGTATTACAAATGGCTGTCCAGGCAAAAGCCAGGGGAGTTGATCTTTACCTTATCCTTGCCAGGAACAGTGAAAACTATCATGTCGGGAAACTTTTCACGGAATTCGCCAAAGACGAACAGCATCATAAACTCCAGCTTGAAAAATGGCTGGAAGAATTAAAAACAAACGAACGGGAAGAAGCGTATCCGGGAGAACGGGCGCTGTATCTCAAGGCTCTGGTCGACGCTAATACGTTTGATTGCGATGCCGCGACAAAACAAGCCCTTGAAAAAACTATCAGCGAAGAAGAGGCTTTACAGGCAGGTATCACTTTTGAAAAAGACCTTATGCTTTTTCTTCATGATCTTAAACAGCATTCCATCCGGGACGGCGCCGAAACAATAGACGCGCTTATAGACGATGAGAGCCGGCATCTTAAAGAGATGTTCCACCTTAAAGAAAAGATAGCCGAACTATAATTTCAAGGAAGTACTTTATGCATTTGTCCGTTTTGAAAACACGCTTTATAGCTTATCTTTTACTCTTCTCGGTTATAAGCTGGTTTCTTTTTAATTTCCTTCTTAATCGTCAAGGCGCGATAATGCACAGGTACTTCATAGAAAAACCCGCCAGCTATAATCTGGAACGCGCGGAACGTTTAGCTTCCTCCATATATCAAAGTTTCAGACAAGAGGTATCCAATCCGACTTTGGATAACATACAATCTTTCATAACCAAATATAACGATATCCCCTTCTTAAGCGTTAACTTTGTGTACCGGGGGGAAGACGCTCTTATGCACAGTATTTTGAACGAAGTGCAGGAGATAGATATTTTAAGGGCGGAATATGTATACCCTATCAATTATTCGAATAAAGAGATCGGCACGTTGCTGATCTATGATATCAACAAAGAGTATAAAAAAGGGCTTGAAGAATATACTCACATGATAAATGTAACAAAACTCTTCTTCGCTCTCCTTCTCTTCCTTCTTCTTTCTATGGTCCTTTTCCGCGAATATAACAATATTATCGAGCATCAAAAACGTATAGCCGAATACCAAGCCGTGCATGACGGTCTCACGGGCCTCTATACACACAAATATTTTAAAGAATGCCTCGAGAAAGAGATCCATAGAGCCGAGAGGTACAAGAACCCGCTTTCTCTTATTATGTGTGATGTCGATTATTTTAAAAAATTCAACGATACATACGGCCACCTCGCGGGTGACGCGGTGCTTAAAAGCGTCTCCCACATCATAGCCGGTAATGTGCGATCTTTTGATATCGTAGGCCGGTACGGGGGCGAGGAATTCGCAATACTCATAGTAGAATCAAATCTTGAAAAAACCGAGAATATAACCAAACGCCTTAAATCTCTTATCGAACAAGCGGTTGAGATCGCCGAAAGAATAAAAGAAGAAGTAGAACAGACCCAGATAACGATCGACCGGAAAAACGCGGGCGTAACTTTAAGTATGGGGGTATCTTCTTATAGCGGATATACCGGGTACGACCCGAATGAGCTTATAGATGAAGCTGATCAGGCTTTATACAGATCTAAAGAGAACGGACGCAATCAAATAACCCTTTATGATCCCGCCAAGAAAGAATTCAAGAAAGCCGACTGAAATATTTATAAATATTTTTCTTCGTCCAGATATCGGACATAATCCTTGATAGAGTCTTCCAAAGTACGGAAAGTAAGATCGCATCCGGCGTTTTTAAGTTTACTCATATCAGCTTGAGTAAAATACTGGTATTTATCCTGAAGTGTTTCGGGCATATCGATATATTCTATTTTTGCCTTTTTACCCAATGCCGCGAAGATCGCTTCTCCCAGATCACGCCATGTACGCGCTACGGAAGTTCCCAGATTATATATACCTGTTATTTGCGGGTTTTTATAAAGATAATACATGACCTCTACGGCGTCTTTTATGTATACAAAATCTCTTTTTTGTCCGCCGTCTTCGTATCCCTCTTTATAAGACTTGAAAAGACGCATCTTTCCGGTCTTTTTTATCGCGGGAAAGGCTTTGCATATTACACTTTGCATATCGCCTTTATGATATTCGTTCGGTCCGAAAACATTAAAGAATTTGAGACCCGTGACCTTATCTATAAGTCCCCGGTTCAGGACCCACATATCGAATAGATGTTTGGAATATCCGTACATATTAAGCGGTTTAAGCTCTTCCATCCTATCCGTGTTGTCACTATATCCCTCGCTTCCGTCCCCGTAGGTTGCCGCGGAGGAAGCGTACAAAAACGGGGCTTTGTTCTTCAAAGCCCACTCTGCTATAGTTTTGGAATACTCGTAATTGTTCTTCAGATAATAATCCGCGTCCTGCAAAGTCGTGGAACTGCAGGCCCCCATATGTACGACATAAGAAGGAGCGGGCATCTTGCCGTTCACTATCATGCTCAGAAAATCATTTTTTTGGATATAATCCGTGAATTTTTTACCGAGAAGGTTCCGCCATTTCCCGGACGAATCCAGATGATCTACAACAATGATATCTTTTATGCCTTCATCGTTCAGTTTTTTAAGGAAGCAGCTCCCGATAAAACCCGCTCCTCCGGTCAAGATCATCATATTTTACCTTTTTTATTATGCTTCAGGAAGATCCTTTACCATCTTCATTATTTTTTTAGAGTTCCTGTTGAGCCAGGATAAAAACGCCATCTGCCTAAAAGCTGTTCTGGCTTCTCTGGCAGGATATCCAAAAAATTCATCCGCGTCTTGCTGGCGGATATGACCGATAACTCCGCATTTAGCGGCAATTCTCTTTTTAGAGGCGACATTAATATGATCAGATATCCCGGCTTGGCCGCCTGTCATAGTGTAATCACCTATAGTGGCGCTTCCGGCAACACCGGTTTGCGCGGCCAGAAACACTTTTTGTCCTATTTTTACGTTATGCGCTATCTGCACAAGATTATCTATTTTAGTATCTCTTCCTATGACAGTTGTGTCAAATGTTCCCCTATCCACGCATGAATTCGCTCCTATCTCGACATTTTCTTCTATTATGACCTTGCCCATTTGAGGTACTTTGTATATTTCCCCGTCTTTGGATGTATATCCGAACCCATCGGATCCGATCACCGTACCCGCGTGTATGATCACATTGTCTTTTATTTCCACATACTTATACATGGTCACATTCGGATAGATATAACAGTTTTTTCCGATAGTTACCGCTTCTCTTATAACGCTTCCGGCTTCTATCGTAGTGTTGTCCCCGATATGCGCGTTGTTCCCTATTACAACACCGGGTCCGAGAGAAACATTTTTGCCGATAACAGCCTTTTCTGAAATGATAGCGCTCGGATGTATATAAACCTCTCTGTGAAGCCCTTGTTTCACCATGGCATTATAGATCAAAGTCGCGGCTATCTTAAGATCTTTTACTTTTAGAATGGTCTTAGCGCTCTTTTTTACGTCAAAAGACGTAAGGATACAGATGGCTTTACTCTTTTCCGCTAAGTCAAAAGTGGCTTCGCTTGTGGCAAAGGTGAGGTCGTTCTCTTCCGCGTAAGCCGGATGGGCCATTCCTATGATGGAAGCATCCCCGTTTCCCGTGACCTCCGCTTCTATCATCTCGGCTATTTGATTGATATTCATAACGTTTCCCCTTATATTACAGTTTTGCATTAATATATGTTCGGATAATTCAGGTTATTATACCGTAAGCAAAGAAAAACTCAATACGTTTGTTCTGAGGGGACAGACACTTGTGTCCCTGCTTTTCATAAGGGACACAAGTGTCTGTCCCCCATTAAAAAGGGGTTTAATGATTTACATTAAACCCCTTTTTCGCTCTGTATCTTAACTATCTTATATACTGGTCTTCAAGCTTTTTCCGCTTTTAAAGCTAACTACTTTTTTCGCCGGTATGTTGATGGTTTTTCCGGTCTGCGGATTTCTGCCTTTTCTGGCCTTGCGGGTCTTGATCTGGAAAGTACCCAGTTCAGGAAGACGGATAACTCTGTCTTTCTGCGTTCCCTTGCTTAGGCGACTTGTAAGAGCTGCGACAACATTATCATAAGCCTGAGCGGCTTGTGTTTTTGTGTCATACTTGCCGACCTTCCATACAGAATCAATAAATTCAGCTTTGTTCATCCTCTACCTCCTTTTAAGTGTTGGATAACAAACATCATAATCTAAATATACTACTCTTTTTTTTTGTTGTCAATATAAATTAGTAAAAACAACGGTTTCCGCTCACTTCTCTTCTTTTACCCTTACTGCAGTGGAAGGATAGACCATTGACCTTTGACTATCTACTTTGTGACACATATGATTTACATCATGAGAAATTATCGGTATAATGATCGGTATAATTGTGTCCCCGTAGCTCAGATGGATAGAGTACTGGCCTCCGAAGCCGGGAGCGGCAGTTCGAGCCTGCCCGGGGGCACCATAAAAATCCAAAAGACAAAAGTAATAGGGTATAGGGTTCAGTGTTGAGGGTATAGAGAAGAGGGCTAGCCAGCCTATACTAAACCCTGAACCCTCAACCCTGAACACTAGAAATTGACTTTAGATTTTAACCTTTCTGACTCTTGCGGCGGGTTCCTTAACGGCTCTAGGAAGGCTTTGTCGATCTCTGTAACAAGGTATTTACATACATCGCCCATTTTTTCACGTCCGAACTGGGCTACATCCGAGGTGGGCCTGGAATAAAGATTCTCCGTTATTTTGTAAGCAATGCTTATTCCCAATCCATAAAACCGTATCGGTTCCTGCTCTACAAGACTGAGATCCACATATACATGACATTCTTCTCTGTCTTCTGTTATCTCTACCATTTCTTTAACCAAAAATTCTTTTTCTATCATCTCTTTTAATTCGGTCTCCAGTCCGGTATTCCCTCTGACCGCCACACAAACCTGTATCATCGGAGCGGACGCATCAGAAGACATCACTCCTATCAGACATATGATCAAAAAAACGTATATTTTTTTCATTTTGTTCCCGCTTGTTTTTTAGAGATTGCCGCGCTCACTTTGTTCGCTCGCAATGACGGAGAGTAGGCGCAATGACGGAGCGTTTCTGTCATTGCGAGGCCAACTTGTCCCGAGCGAAGTCAAGGGAAGGCCGAAGCAATCTCATCTAATCTTACATTTTTTAACTTTTTGCTTTTGAATTTTGTCTTTTGGCTTTTTGATTACACCCCTCGTATCTCTACTTCCTCAACATACTCTCCTATTACGGAGGCTAAATGTTCTATCTCTTTTTTAGAATATGGTTTAACCTTCTGAAAGGCTTTTTCATGGGTGATATCAGGCTTGAATTGTTGGAGACAATATTTTTTCGCGCCCCTTACAAACTCGCCTATAAGGCGAAAATCTTCCTCGTTCACTATCCCGGGCACGCAAGTTGTGCGCAGTTCGTAGGGAACGGTCGAAAGAAGGACCAGACGTATGCTTCGCTCTACTTTATCTATAAGTTCTTTTTCGTTCACGACAAGATGGTATTTCGGTAAAGACGTCTTTATGTCGATGGCTAAATAATCGAGAAGCCCTTTATGTATTAACTTTTGAAGAGTTTTAGGATCAGAGCCGTTAGTATCCAGCTTTACTTTTAATCCGGTTTTTTTGATCTTTACGATAAGTTTTTCAAGGTCATCATGTATGGTAGGCTCCCCGCCGGTCACTACTACGCCTTCCAGAACTTTTTTGCGGGCGGAAATAAATTCGAGGATCTCGTCTTCGGTGGGTCCTGGCGCCCCTTCCGCCGCTAAGAGACTGACATTCTGACAGTATCCGCACCGGAAGTTGCACCCTTGTAAAAAAACCACCGCGGCAAGATGCCGCGGATAATCAACCAGAGATAATTTCTGCAGCCCTGCAATCCGCATCTGCCCCCGTTATCATATCGGCGCTTATCTCGAATTTTTTCCGATCTTTGAATTCTTCGGTCTTCCCTTTGTTCCAAGATTGAACGGGTCTAAAAAAACCGGTAACTCTTGAAAATACTTCTACGTTACATTTCTCTTTGCTCATACTCCGGCCCCTTCCTTTAATGGATCTTCTTTTTCGGAACATTCCTCATGCGGACATTGAAAATGTTCGCCGGGTATATATCCATGTTCCGAGCATATTGTAAATGTCGGAGTTACCGTGTAATACGGCATTTTATAAGTCTCCGCTATTTTTCTTATAAGTTTTTTACAAACTTCCGGATCTTCCATTTTTTCTCCCAGGAACATATGAAAAACCGTTCCTCCGGTATAAAGAGACTGCACATCATCCTGATGATCCATAGCCTTAAAGAGATCGCTGGTATACTTTACGGGCAGGTTGGAAGAGTTGGTATAATACGGTTCCGCCCCTCCCTGGGTCGCTATCCCCGGAAATTTTTCCCTGTCCATCTTTGCCAATCGGTACGTTGTCCCTTCCGCCGGTGTCGCCTCAAGATTATACATATGTCCCGTTTCTTTCTGAAATTCTACCATTCTTTCTCTTATGTATTCCAAAAGTTCTATCGCAAAAGCTTTTCCTTTTTTGGTGCTTATATCTTCTTTTAAAAGATTCTCACATCCTTCATTCACCCCGATGACCCCTATCGTTGAAAAATGATTCCCCCAGTATGTGCCGTACCGTTTTTTTATGTCGGAAAGATAATGTTTTGAGTACGGATATAATCCCTGACTGGTCAGGTCTTCCAATACCTTTCTTTTGATCTCAAGAGCTTCTTTGGATATTCTGAGAAGCTGGTCCACTCCTTCATAAAAATTTTCTTTGTTTCCCGACATGTAGGCAAGCCGCGGTATATTAAGCGTGATCACTCCGATGGATCCGGTAAGAGGATTGGATCCGAAAAGCCCTCCCCCTCTCTTTCTGAGTTCTCTGTTATCAAGACGCAAACGGCAGCACATGCTCCTCGCGTCATCCGGGTCCATATCACTGTTAACAAAATTCGAAAAATACGGTATCCCGTATTTAGCCGTCATCTGCCATAATCCTTCAAGATCAGGATTGTCCCAATCGAATTCCTTGGTTATATTGTAGGTAGGGATGGGGAAAGAAAATATCCTTCCCTTAGCGTCTCCCTCTATCATAACTTCGCAGAAAGCTTTATTTATTACATCCGCTTCATGCTGAAATTCACCGTATTTACTTTCCCTCATCTTGCCGCCGATTATAACCGCTTCATCTTTTAAAGAACCCGGGATAGTAACATCCATGGTTATATTGGTGAACGGCGTCTGAAAACCTACGCGTGTGGGGACGTTGATATTAAATATAAATTCCTGCATATACTGTTTGACTTGCGCGTAAGTCAATTTGTCTTCAGCGACAAAAGGCGCGAGCAGGGTATCAAAATTAGAGAACGCTTGAGCCCCGGCCGCTTCACCCTGAAGTGTATAGAAAAAATTTACTATCTGTCCAAGAGCGACCCTGAAATGTTTAGGCGGTTTTGATTCCACCTTGCCGTATGCCCCTCCGAACCCTCGTGTTAAAAGATCTTTTAGGTCCCATCCGCAGCAATACGCGCTTATAGAACCTAGGTCATGTATGTGTATGTCTCCCTCTACGTGTTTTTCGGCTATTTCTTTAGGATAGATACGGTCTAACCAATACTTGTTGGATACCGCTGTTGAAATAAAATTATTGAGCCCCTGCAGAGAATAACCCATGTTGGCGTTCTCTTTCACGCGCCAATCTCTCTGCTGTATATAGTTGTCCACCATATTGACAGCGTCTCTAAGAAGAGCTTTTGTCTGTCTGAGTTTCGCGTGCTGTTCACGATATAGTATGTAAGCTTTTGCCGTTTTTGCGTGCCCGTTCTCTATAAGAATTTTTTCGACAAGATCCTGGACATTTTCAACGGTCGGAACTCTTCTATCCTTATATATGACTTCCAGAAAAGAAATGGTCTGACGGGTGATCTCTTGCGCTTTATTGGGATCGGCTCCTCCAACGGCTTTCGCGGCGGCGAAAACAGCTGCCTCTATTTTCTTTGGATCAAAGTGTTCAAGTCTTCCGTCTCTCTTTCTTACAAACTTTATCTCGGTAGGGTACATGTTTTATCCTTTCTGCTGTAAAATAATGTTATCTATTCGGTTTTATCCTGGCTCCAAAAAATACCATATATTGTTCCACTTGTCAAGTTAAACACAACATATAGTTAGTCGCAAAAAAGTTGGATTTTTTCCTTGACGCTGATATACGTGGTTTTTTGCCTTTCTAAAGAAATGGATCAATAGGTAAAGGATGCCTGAAGTTTTTCTACGGCATCATTTATTATCGTTTTATCCTCTCCCCCAAGTATCATTGCCACCACTTTTAAAGCTTCCGCGACGGGTATTCCTAAATTGTTTTCATCTATATAAAATATATCTAATGTTTTGACTATACCCTTATACGGAATGCCGGAATAGTAGAACATCTTTTCTTTTATGGCATCCATTGTTTGCGCCCCTTCATAGATACCTCTTACTAAAGCAAGTTTTATCATCATTCCGGCGTATATCTCGCCATGTTGTATCAGACGGTTCAGGCCGTTCCAGTCATCTCCGTTATATCTGTTATCTTCTTTTTTGGCGGGTTCATAACTTGTCAAAACCGCGGGTTTTAAGCTCCCCGCGGAAGATCCCTCTCTTTCAAAACTTTTCAAGGCTTTAGATGCGGCGCTTGCTGAAAGCGGATTTGAAATAAGTACAAGACAGAGAATAAATATGACCTTTTTCATTAAAAAATTTTATGATATTTTGCGGTTTTATTCTTTGGATCGCTTTGATCTCTCCGGGAAAAGTCTATCACTTTCATGGTTACGTGTCAATCAGGTAAAAATGGGTAACGTCACCCGATAAATGGTGACGTCACCCATTAGTTTAACAATGTTTATTTGTTCAGTTTTGTGATCTTCGCGCCCTCTAACGTAAGGTTGTACATCAATCCCTTTTGGTCAAAAACAAACGCTACGATAGGTTTATTGGTCTTTGCCGTATCTATCGAGCCGTCCGCCCCTATCGCTATCACCGTTACGGATGCGTCCGCTCCGATCTTCCAGCCGGAACTAGCGCGGAATTTATCCAGCTCTTTTTGATCCATGAACGCTATTATTATAGTCTTTTTCTGTCCGCCAAGCTGAAGACCGATCGACACGGCCGCCGTGCTGTAATAATCCGCCGTTTCGCCTTTTATAACAAGAGCTCCTTCGCCGTATTCTCCGCCGAGACCTAAACCCGCTTTGAAAACCGCCGGAAACACCAGTACGCCCGCGGCTTTATCCAATACTTCTTTTCCGCCGCTGATATCCTTAAGCATGCTGAGAGATCTTTCAACGCCGACATCGATGTTTTCCGATGTAACAGCCGGCGCCTCATTCGCCATCGCGAACAGAATAAAAACCGCCGCCATCGTTATCAGTATCCTTTTCATTCTCCACCTCCGTTATGGGTTTATCCCGCATTGATCTTTACTGGCGGAGAGGCAGGGATTCGAACCCTGGGTACCTTGCAGCACACACGCTTTCCAAGCGTGCTCCTTAAACCAGCTCGGACACCTCTCCGCAACACTTAGCTTATGGAGTAATATTCTACATACATTATGCGGGTTTGTCACTAGTTTTATCCTGGTGTAAAGTTTTATATTTTGCTACAATGTCCTTCATCGGGTATTTGCGGAGAGGTGGCAGAGTGGTCGAATGCGGCGGTCTCGAAAACCGTTGGGCCTTCGGGTCCCGTGAGTTCGAATCTCACCCTCTCCGCCAT
>JBDRBI010000072.1:0-6148 GCA_043822885.1 Candidatus Omnitrophota bacterium | reverse complement strand
TCTTTACGAAAGATCACATGTTTTTTTTCACAAGCTCCGATAAAAAATATCACTTCCTTTTTTTCTTTCAACAATTGCTCGGCCAAGGCATAAAGGGGCGCTATCCCATGGCCTCCCGCTATAAGCAGAGCTTTTTCTTTTACGCTTTGCGTCTTCGTATCAAACCCTTTTCCCAAAGGTCCCAGGATATCTATCTTATCCCCTTTTCTTTTTCCGCTTAATATGCTCGTCCCTCTCCCCACCACCTTATATAAAAAACTGGTCTCGTTTTTTCTTAAACGATGTATCCCGAGAGGTATTCTGAGGAGCGGGTCAAAATCATAATTTTCGTTCACCTTTATGTTCACGAACTGTCCGGCAGCGGCGATCTTGCTTATGTAGGGATCTATAACCCGCAAAACAAAGTGATCTTTACCTACACTCTTGTTCTCTTTTACAATTGTCTTTATTATCCGTTTTTTTTGTTTCATTTCTTTATTTTCCCGTCCTCAAAAACGATCTTACCGCCCGCTATGACATGGGTGACTTTAGCCTTCATTTCGCGTCCTATAAAAGGTGAGTTTTTGGACTTTGACACTATCTCTTCTCTTTTATATATCCACTTCGCTTCCGGATCTATTACTACTATGTCCGCCAAGGCGCCTTCTTTAAGGTGCCCCTTATCTATTTTCAGTATTTCAGCCGGGTTCTGGGTAAGTTTCCGTATGACTTCCGTCCATTCCATGAGCCCCGTATCGATGAGCGCTTCCTTTACAAGAGGTAAAGCCGTTTCTAATCCTATCATCCCGAAAGGAGCGTAGTCAAACTCTTTTTCTTTCTCATTTTCCGGATGAGGCGCGTGATCCGTAGCGATAACGTCTATCGTACCGTCTTTAAGAGCTTTTTTCAACGCTTTTACGTCTGCCTCAAGAGCTAAGGGCGGATTTACTTTCATATTTGTGTCGTATGTCTTTAGATCTTTGTCCGTTAAAGTAATGTGATGGGGGGTTACTTCCGCGGTCACTTTTACTCCGCGCTTTTTGGCCTCTCTTATTATTTCGACGCTTGAAAGTGTAGATACATGCGCAATATGTATCCTTGCCTTCGCTTTTTCCGCGAGCCGTATATCTCTTTCGACTATTACGCTTTCCGCTTCTTCCGGTATGGGCCCCAATCCCAGTATAGTGGAATAATACCCCTCTCTCATGACCCCGTTTTCGGATAAGTCCGTATCCTCGCAATGTGATATGATCACTAGATCCAGCATTGAGGCGTACTCCAGGGCTCTTTTCATAAGAGAGGCGTCGTACACCGAGTCGCCGTCATCGGATATTGCCGGACACCCGGCATTTTTTAGTTCCGCCATTTCCGCCAGTTTTTTCCCTTCTCTTTTTTCCGTGATAGTTCCTATGGGGAAAACTGTACCCAATCCTGCTTTTTTCGCCTTTTTAATGATAAATTCCGCCGCCGCCTGATTGTCGCAAGGCGGAGTCGTATTGGGCATAGCGCATACGGTTGTAAACCCGCCCCTTATCGCGGCTTTTAACCCCGTTTCGATCGTCTCGGCATCTTCTCTTCCGGGTTCTCTTAAGTGTGTATGCATATCTATCAGCCCGGGAGCGCATATTTTCCCCGAGGCGTCTATTACCACGTCGGTTTTTTTGTTTATTGCGCCTCCTATACGGGTGATCTTCCCATTTTCTATAAGAATGTCCCCTTTCTTGTCCATCCCGCTAGAAGGGTCTATTATCCGTCCGTTTTTGATCAAAATATCCATATTTACTCCACTTTGTTTGTTTTTTTTTATATTTTAAGCTTACTTATCGCTCATTTACCTACTTTTACTCCACTTTTATCTATTTGGCTTAGGAGAAATAATACTGCCATTCTTACCGCCACCCCGTTCGTTACTTGATCTAGTATGACCGAATACTGACTATCCGCGATCTCTTGGCTTAACTCCACTCCTCTATTGATCGGCCCCGGATGCATGATGAGAACTTCTTTTTTCGCCGAGGAGTCTAAAAGTTCTTTTGTTATTCCGAAATTGTTCACATACTCTCTTATTGTCGGGAAGAGTGATTTCTTTTGTCTTTCAAGCTGTATTCTTAGAACATTGAGGACATCCGCTTTGTGAACGGCTTCTTTTATGTCATAAGTAACTCGGCATCCCATTTTTTCTATTTCCGCCGGCATAAGTGTTTTGGGTCCGCAGACCGTTACTTTAGCTCCGAGTTTTGTCAAAGCCCAGATATTGCTTCTTGCGACCCTTGAATGAGCTATATCCCCTATTATGCTCACATTTAATCCCTCGATGTTCTTGAGATTTTCTCTTATGGTGAATGCGTCCAACAGCCCTTGCGTGGGATGTTCATGCGAACCGTCTCCGGCATTTATGATGGAGGCGTTCACACATTTCGAAAGAAGGTGAGCCGCTCCGGCGCATCCGTGCCTGATCACTATCATGTCTATCTTCATAGCTTCCAGGTTCTTTGCCGTATCTTTAAGCGTCTCCCCTTTAAGAAAACTTGAAGTAGACGCGGTTACACCTAAAGTATCGGCGCTTAATCTTTTGGCGGCCAGTTCAAAAGACGCTCGGGTCCTTGTTGAAGCTTCGCAAAAAAGATTTACAATGGTCTTGCCTCTCAGTGTAGGGACCTTCGGTATCGCCCTCTTCAATATCTCTTTAAAATTAACTGACTGGTCCAGGATAAGTGTTATCTCCTCTTTTGAGAGGTCCTCTATCCCTAAGAGATGTTTCTTTGTCCATTTTATACCCTGTTTTTTATTCATATTTTCTTCCTCTGTCATCGCGTATGTTTCCTGTCATTGCGAGGAGCGTAGCGACGAAGCAATCTCATTAAACGTCGCATATTTAGAGATTGCTTCACTTCGTTCGCAATGACAGATAAAAAACATCAATCCCTTTATTCGTGCACGACCACAACTTCTTCCGTGTCATCCGTTTCTCTAAGTTTCACTTCCACACTTTCTTTTTTTGACGTGGGTATGTTCTTTCCCACAAAGTCGGGCCTTATGGGCAGTTCTCTATGTCCTCTGTCCACCAGCACCGCAAGTTGTATGACCTCGGGCCGACCGAAATCTATCAGTTCGTCCAGCGCGCATCTAACGGTTCTTCCGGAAAAAAGCACATCATCTACAAGTATCACTTTTTGCTTGTCAATATCGAAATCTATCTCCGTAGAATGTATTACCGGCTGTTCCGCCACTTTCGTGAGATCGTCCCGGTACAAAGTGATGTCTATTGCTCCTACGGGCACTTCCGTACCTTCAATTTCTTTTATGTTCGCCGCTATTCTTTCGGCCAGGTAGGCTCCCCTTGTTTTTATCCCGATAATGACCAAAGATCCCGCCCCCTGATTCTTTTCTATGATCTCATGCGCCATCCTCATAAGAGTCCGTTTTATCCCCGCATCATCCAAAATTCTTGAAGTTTTTTCCATTTTCCCCCCATTTATCTTTTCCCGGGCACAAAAAAAGCCTCCCCGTCAAACGACAAGTAGGCTACATTTTTTGCTCTTTTTGTTCATCTTTTCTCCTTTTTCGATCTCTCTGGACCGTTTTAAAAGGTGTATCTTTAAATTATTAGTACCATTGTCCTCTTTTTCTCTCAAAAGTCAAGCTTTTTATCTCCCTAGGATGTAGCTTCATTAATTGGGGGCATCTACCTCTTAGCTGTCTTTCTTTTTCCTTATTAATGGGTAGATGCCCCAATTAATTGTTATGCTGCTTTTAGGGCTAGATTCAACCCTTCGCGCATATCTCGAAGTTCTTCTATGTTCGTCCTCATTATAGGCGGCAGGGCGAATTCTATTGCCCTATTCAGCCTGCGAACAAGGTCAGGAGAGATCATGTTCCGAACAGTTTCTTCTTCTATTTCGGATCCGGGCTTAAGTATTTCGTACAGCTTCTTTATCTTGATAGACATGTTCTTTTCCATGCGATCTCTTTCTCCGGTATCTTCATCACTCGGGATCATGACAAGTGCCGCTTTCATGAGCCCCAGAACCAGAGCCGCTTCAAAATTCCTGAGGATCGGCTGTTTGTCAACTCCGGAAGCCGCTCCTTCCATCGCAACAGGATATTGATTTTTAGCTAATCCTATTTTTTCTCCTTCATTCTTTTTCTCTCTGATCCATTCCAAAAGACTGGCGGATACTATCGGGATCTCTATCCGGTCAGTATTTTTTACCTTTACTCTGGGATTTATTCTTTCGTCGAGTATTTTTTCAATTTTTGCCGAATTCGTATCAAAAAATATTGCGTTGTCCCTAATGATCTCTTTTATTTTAGCTATTACTTCGGCTTCTTCCGGAGCGGAAGCTTTTTCTTCTTCAAGTGTCTTTGTCATTTTACGTCCACTCGTTAATCTGGAACCTTTTTCAAAAACGAAATTAACATTTCTAAGATCTCTGCACAGGAGAATGAGCTGCGCCCAAGTCTCGATATCCCCTTCAAGTCCCATTTCATCAGTCGCCGGGAAAAGCGACAGATCTATTACTATATCTACAGGAACGGTCTTGTGACTACCCTGATAAAGGCCTATCTGACTGACAGCTTCAGTGAATATATTCCCTGTCTTCCTGATCGTCTTCTCAATATCTCGCTGCTCTCTGATATCTTTGTTTAGATATTTTTCAATAAATCCGACAACCTCTTCGGGCTGTAAATTTCTGAGCGTTTCTTTTACAGATCCACGGCACGACTCTGTAAATACTTCATTAGCCTCAAGCAACGCATCTTTATCTAAGTTCTTTGTCATACGAAAATATCTGTCCAATTTTCTTTGGCTCCACACGCGCCAGATATATTTGTTTAGGCCCTTTATTCTTTTTGCTTCTTCTTCAATCAATATCCCGGCATTTATTCCGCCATGCAGGGTGCTTGACACTTTTTTCCCTTCTGCGTCTATCTCGAACCCCATGGTCTCGTGGGCTTTCTTTAACGCGTTAAGATCTTTCGGGTCAGCATTCTCCCCTATCAAAGAGCTGAGGGTCTTGTCACCTTTCGCCCATCTGTTAAGCATAAAGACTTTCATAAGAAAATTACCCCTATTCTGTCCTCCGTTCTGTGCTCTCCCGTCCATAGAGACTCCTATAAGCTCATCGCTCAAACAAACAGCCTCTCCTATATCGATCTTTTCTCCTCTGGCGTCATATCCTTCCATGTGTATATTATATTCACCTTCCAGTTTAAACTCATAACGGTCTTCTTTCTTGCCTCTTTTTTTCTCCCACTTCGTTCTTCTTTTTTCTAAAAGATCAAAGATATTGAACCCACAAGCTTCATCAAGATAGAACATGTCCGCTATTGTCCCGGCGTCAAAACCCGGTTTCTTGCCGCGTTCGTGTATTCCGCGCTGTTTTGTTATTTTCATATATCTTTCGTAAAACCGGCGCAGGGTTTCTTCCCGACCGGTTATATCCATATCTTTCAACACTTCTTGCGTAACTTCTTCTAATGTCACGGAGTTTTTCTTATCCTGAAGTTTTTCGGTTTTTTGCAACTGTTTATTCTCTTTCAAGTATCCTTCAATAAACTTTACAACTTCTTCGGGCTGTGTTTTTCTGAGCGTTTCTATTGCAATTCCTTTTTGCGATTCCGTGAACGCTTCGCCGGCCTCCAATAGCGCATCCAGATCCAGATCCTTTGTCATGCGGAAATATCTATCCAGTTTTCTTTGGCTCCACACGCGCCAGATATATTTGTTTAGACCCTTTATTCTTACTGCTCCTTCTTCGGTTAATATTCCGGCATCTATTCCGCCATGCAGGGTGCTTGACACTTTTTCCCCTTCTGCGTCTATCTCGAACCCCATGGTCTCGTGGGCTTTCTTTAATGCGTCGGGATCTTGTGAATCTTCACTACTTAGTATAAAAGAAGTGAGGGTTTTGTCCCCTTTTGCCCATCTATTAAATAGAAAGACTTTCATGAGAAAATTACCTCTATTCTGTCCTCCATTCTTTTCTCTCTCATCCAGAGAGACCTCTATAATGTCTTCGGCCCAACAAACAGCGTGTCCTATATCTATCTTCTCTCCTCCAGAGTTATGTCCTTTTATGCGCGTGCAATATTCGCCATCAAGTTCGAATTCATACTGATCTTCCTTTTTCCCATTTTTTTTATCCCATTTTGTTCTTCCTTTTTC
>JBDRBI010000071.1:0-6528 GCA_043822885.1 Candidatus Omnitrophota bacterium | reverse complement strand
ATGGGAGTTGGCTACGGCGGTCAGAACCTTTCGAGATTATGCCATGGGAACTTTGATTCGGCGTTAATTGTTGATGTAAATCCGTTCGTAACCGAGATCTTTATGCCTATAAGGAATGAATTGACGCTAAGATCCGCGAATCGCGCGGAATATTTAAGTTTACTTGCAGGGGTTAGGTTTAATGAAGATGAATTGAGAAGTTTGGCTGACGCTTCATTGGAAGATATACATAAAGCTGTGTCAAATAAGATACGCGGCAGCAGTAAAGAGGACAGAGCCCGAAATATGGCAGAGTTATGGAACGAAATAGGAGATATGTTTCCCCAAGAGATAAAAAATGAAGCGAAAGAGTTTTGGGACAGGTATTCACCTATGTATTTCGGATTGGGTAAGATGGTTGAAAGGATGAAGAAGACGGATGCGGAAGGTAGAGGCAGCTGGCTCGCTAACGAACAGAATTTTTCAAAAATAAAGAGTATGGTGAAAGATGGGAGGATATGGGGAGTTACTGGAGACATTTTATCGGAAGGTATAAATGGCGCAATCGAACAAGAGCTGGCGGATCAAGGGCTTAACATCTCGGTCCTTTATCTTTCTAATCTTATGGAATGGACCGGGAGAAGCCTTAAAAACGTTGATGTCGATCATGATATGCTGTTGATAGTGAATAATCTCGGCGTTACCAGCGTAAAGAACATAAAAGGGATAACCGGTAATATTGCTTTCGGATTTACCCCGGAAGAAGAGGCTGTTCTTCGCGGACAAATAGAAACGGAAAGCGGATCGGTCAGGGACAATAATCAGGATATTGTAAGCGTTGCCGCCGAAAGAGCGAACAGCCTGGTTCTCAGAGAGGAGAATATAAGGAGCGCTCTGGAGGAAAGAGGAGTATCGGCTGGCGAAATAGACAGTGTTATCAAGGCGCTGAAAGAACTTGATTTTAAATGGTTCGAAGCGCGTGTTGACGGCGAAGAAAGATATCTTCTGGGGCATGAAAACGCTTTAGCGGTTAATGTCATACGCCATCTTATCGCGGAAGAAACGGCTGCGGGTATAGGGAACCTCATTGATGAGTATTTGCTCCATGAAGCATTGGAAAGAACCGGTCTCGAGCACTATGAGATCGTGCAGATAACAAATCGGACGTTTGCCCGGGGAGACTTTGTAAGGCCCGGACAAACGCCTCTCGGACGGGCTTTAAGAAAATTCATAAACAGAGAATCCTCGGAAAAAGCTGTAGATAATTTCCTGCGCTCCGGTGAAAAACGGTTCATCCGCGCTTTGGTGGAACTCCGCGAGGGGTCGGGCAAAGAAGCCGTGAGGATATTTCTGGTAGAGAACGATCCTGAGGTCCGGAAGGAGCATGTTAGAAAGTATATAAAGATCGGGGGGAACAGAAGTCTGTTCAATAGTTTGCAGGAAGAACTAAATGCTGTGGCCGAAAAAGAGATGGAAGGGCTCGGGCAGGAGGACATGGACGCTGAAAAGGCTCTTATGAGTGAAAAGGTGGACGTCTTCTTCGAAAACATGCTTGACGTGCTGGAGAACGATTCACTTGTTGATATATCGAGAGTTCAGATAAAAACGTCGGAAGAAGTTCTGGCGATAGAGCGGGTCGCCGGATCTTTAGCGGCGGAATCCAAAGGGGGGGCTGAAGTAATAGCTTCAAGGATCAGGCCCCTAGCGGCTAATGCCAGGAATATCGCGTATGGACTTAACCGCTCGGAACTGGAAGAGGGGCTTAGAAACGCGAGAGGTAGAGAAGACACGGTCCTCATGGACGATATTTATCTCTTCAGTTTAGCGCTTGAGTTCAGAGCCTTGTATGACACAAAGACGGCCTCCGTAGTTAAACCCGACGATGTATCAACAACGGGTATACCAGCCCTAGAGTTTTCTAACGATGAGATAGGGTTCATGGGTTCGATAAATCTTGCGGCTTCCCAGGGGGTGGTTACCGATGATGTGATCAACGGGATAGCGGATATCATATCAGACGGAGGAAAAGGGACGCTTTATATCACGCCGGATATCGCCGCGGGATATCTTGACTCTGCCGGGTTTTTGAACGGCTCGGCCGAAGTGCTTAAAAACGCGGTGAAACAGAAACTTTTGCAGAAGTCATCCGACCGTATCGAAAAGAACAAGCAGAGCGCGCTTAGAGACGTGAAAAACGTTTTGAAGATAGGCGACAGATCCGTTTATGATATTGACGATATAACGGGGAGTTTGCTCTTGCTTGAGATAATTTCATCCGATATCTCCGCTGAAAGCCTGAATTTCCTCAAGGAGAACCGCGGGAAGTCCCTTTTAAATAGTCTGAGGGGTATTGAGGGAGCCGAGATGATCGGGGCGGACCTGGAAGAAAAAGGATCATACGAAAAGGCGGTTGAAGTCTACATGAAAGGTCTTATGGAACTCGAGGTCTTACTTAAGGCTTTGGACGAAGTGAGGACAGACCCGAATACGCTAAAAGACATAGAGAGATATATACTGTACAAGAAGATCGCCCTTATAGGTTCAAGAAAAAAGGCTGTCGAGAAAGATACGGAACTTAAAAATGCCGCAGTAGATGAAGCCGAAGGATTTATTTATAAGGGATTTTCGGAAGATGAAGCAGAGTCATATGTGGAGGAGATGAGAATCGACACCGCTTCGGTCGGCGAAGACATTGTCTCCACCGTTAAAGAAAGGGTCGGGCAGATACTTAAAAACAAAGAAAGATTGGCCGTCATGCTCAGAGAACGGGATGTTCCGAGGAACCAGATAGATAGCGTATTAGCGGCCCTTGAGAGCATAGATTTTGAGTGGTTCAAAGCAAAAGTCGAGGAGGAAGAGAGGTATATACTGGGGAGAGAGAACGCTGTCGCGGTAGATGTAGTACGTCATCTTCTGGGTTCCGAAGGTGTAGGCGGAGAGAAAGACTTGGTGGATGAATACCTGCTACACGAAGCTCTGGAGAGGACCAGGCTTGAACATTATGAGATCATAGCCCTCACGACGGAATTTTTCAAAAGAGGCGAATTTTCGCGTCCGCGTAATACTCCTTTGGGTCAGGCTTTGAGAGGGTTTATAAACACGGAAGCTACAAAAGCGGCTCTTAGCGGGATGCCGGCTCTGATAAGAAGAGAACTGTATAGGTTAAATATGGAGACGAAAGATGTAAGTTATACCTTAAGCATTATCAATAAGATAGCGGATATCTATTCGAGTATGGGAGAAGATGAGGGTATTGACCTTACTTATGAAAGATATCACAATCATCTGCACAATCTTACGGTCACTCTCGCGACATTGATGCTGATGCCTAGGATGGCCGCGGCAAGAGATCAGAAAATAGCATTACTGGCGTCACTCTTTCATGATTTCCACGAAAGAGCCGTCACTAAAGATGACGGCATAACCGGAACTCCGGCGTATGTCAAAGAAACATTGCTTCAGTTTCGGGATATTTTAGGACTTAAGGATTATAAAAATCCCGCAAAAGGCGAATCCGGTGAAGAAAAATACGCAAGGTATGACAGAAGCAGCGAAGATATCACGAAACTTAGAACCCTTATAAGCGATCTTATCGGAGAAGGGAACAAAGAAGAGATGTTTGATGAGATAGCGGCGATGATAGCGCGGACGGATTTCGCGTCAAATGTAGCTCCGCCTTCGGACGGGTCTTATAAACAAAAAGCCGCGGCTGTGCGTAAAGATATAATAGACGCACGGATCGGATCCCTGAAAAGGGATATCGAAGATAAGGATATATCGGATATGATCGCGTCGGTAAATAATGAATATGCCAAGATAGGTAAAGACGCGTGGCTTGAAAGGCAGCGGAATATAGAAGTAGATTATCTTGAACAACTCAAAAAGGTGAAACAGTCACGAAGACGCGCGGTTCATAGATACGCGTTCCTTCTGGAGAAAGGCGCCGACCAGTCTTCGGCATATTGGATGATGACTCCGGGTGTCGTGGAAAATATAGTAAAAGGTCTGGGACAGGAAATCGTGGCCAGTGATTGGGGAAGCTATATGTTTTTCTTTAAACCAGAGCTGTTGAACGACGAAGTGCTTGAAGTTTTGAGCGGACTTCCTCTGGAATACAGAGAGAATTTTGTTAATGTAGTGGAACATTTCGCGAGGCTCGCTACGGAGAAGGCGTATACCGGGGCAGTTCCCGAGAACGTAACGGAACTTATCTCGACGTCCAGGAACGACTGGGAAGAGATAAAGAACGATGTGAGACGAAAGCTGCGTTTAAGAGCGCAGCCCATAGTCTTGGTGGATGCCGAAGGGGTGGAGACTGTTCTTATGGAAGCCGCGCAAAAGATACCGGGAACAGATGTAGGAGAGATCCTCAGTGTCAATGACCTGAAGACGATATTTCTGGCGGCGGAAGAACTTGGTGATGTTTTGGAAATGAATGATACGGTAATAGAAAATGCCCGGGGCATTATGGGAATTATTTTAAGGGATGCTAGAGCGGCAGGTTCTATAAATGAAGATGAAATAATAAAACCGTTAACCCAAGTAAGGATAGTAAAGGCTGATCTGAATGACACGATCGAGGCGCTGGGGTACATGGATAACGGTACGCTCATTATAGTCATGAACGATAACGGCGGCCGGGCAGCGGATTATCTCGCGGATGGTGAGGCGCTAGCGTCTTTGGCAGCGCATGAATTTCTGGAAGCCGACGGATATTTGAGTCATGGAGACCTGAAATATTTTGAAATGATATATAACAAGGGCAGCGCAATGACGCCGCTTAACAGGGTGGCGATCAAGCATATGACATTGAGACAACTCATTGATATCGAGCCGAAACATCCGGCGGATTCCGATGGCACATTCTATAATGCTGCCCAGGCGGAGATAGTCATCCGCGCGTCCGGAAAAGAGATCTCTATAGCTATGGGCAATAAACTGGCCAATGAGATATTGCAAGAAGAAAAAGATCGTAAAGGTGTTTCGGATGCGACCGTTCCGGGGAGGACAACAGCCAGCCAGCTTGTTATAGAAGAGATGGTGTCCGAAGGGGGGACGGTTGTTGAAATAGGGATAGGCGGATTTAACGCCCCAACGTTCAGGGAACTAAAAACTGCTTTAGAGGAAAGAAATGTCACCGTTAGAGGGATCGAATATGTCTCCGAGAATATACCGAGAGATCTTGCCGGAGATATAGTGCAGGGAAATATCTTTAATATAGGCTCGGATGAAGATGTTACGGCGCTAATAAGGCAAGCCGATGTAATAAGAGTAAGCAATCTGATCATACCTTATTTTGATAAGAAACAGAAAAAACAAGTTCTGCTGTCAATGGAAAAAGACATGAAACCCGGCGCCCGTCTTATAATATCCCATTCGCCTAGCTTGACCCAGATAAAATTCCCGGGAGAAGAAGGTTTTGTGTATGAGAAGACCGATAAAGGGCTTGAACTCAAGAACTTCATCTATAGTGTAACAGTGAGCGTCGAGACTCACGATATCCATTACATCGGGAATAAAGATTATTCAGTGTTCTCCGGTAAAAACGGGTTGGAGGAATCTTTAGTTTTCGGACCTCTCCGGTCCGACGAAGAGTTCTTTGAGTTCTCAGGAGAGTTCTTTGACAAAATGAGTGACGATAAAGTTTATGAAAATGAGATAAATATGAAAATATCCGAGGTGATAGCGGAAGGCTTGAGAGCCGAGGGTTATAAAGCTGAAGTCATAGGGGAGATGATAAGCTTGGATCTTGCTTCGGGAAAGGTTCCCAAGAACATGATGGGGATCATGCGAGGGATAATGCCGCAGCTAGAGCCTGTATCCGCCGATATGTCAACGTCAGTATCAAGCGAAAAACAGCTTGAGATGGAAGAGGCAAGCGATAGAATATCCAGAGAGATGTTGGATGCGGTGAATAAAGCGGGTGGGGATTCCGGTCTCAGTGAGGATCTTGATCCCGCAGCAATGAAGAGAGCAGCATTAGAATTCCTCGCAGAAGCCGATAAAAATATTTTATCCGAGATAAAAATCGGAACATATCCGAGTATCGTTCTATTGGAAGTGTCCGAGGATCAGCTGCTTTTTGACGGATCAAAATATACTAAACTGAAGAACGATACCGGAAGGACCGTTGTCAGGAAATACGGGATCAATGCAGCTGTTATTTTCTACAGCAATACCGAGGAAAGTATAAAAGGCATTGAAGCCGCGGTTAAAGGGGTAAATGGGTTCAATGAGCCCAAATCCAGGGTGATAGCTTTCTGCGGCAGCGAGACAGAAGGCGCTTTGAGGGACACATTGACAGGTGAAGAGTTCGAGGGGAAAGTGTCGGGTTTTGTAAAAGGAGATTTTGTTTCGGGTGATAACAATGAAAGACTTTCATTGGTTTCTTTAACTATCCTGGGATTGGGGCTGATGGACCTTAACAGGGCCTATGAAGCGGGAAAGAAGGCGGAAGATCTTGAAACAAGTATAAAAGTTCTTTTATCCGGATTAATGGATAATTATAGTGACATGGAAGAGTACATAGCAAAAGAATGTAACAATGAT
>JBDRBI010000070.1:0-6618 GCA_043822885.1 Candidatus Omnitrophota bacterium | reverse complement strand
TGGGATTGGTAAACACATCATTACCCCCCTGAGCACAAAAAGCTATATTTCTTACTTCTGCGTCTAAATCTATCGTTGGCAACATCAAGGCTTCTTTCCTTATCTTCGGATTTTTTTCTCTTGCCAACTCCCAAGGACTTTTGTTCTCCTTATACGTATTTGGTCTTTCCAAGTTAAAAAACGTCTGATAAGTATACGCTTTATTGAAAAACTCCTCCCTGTCTTTAAAATCCTCGATCTCAAAAAAGTCCTGTTCTATCAAATTATGCACAGTCTCTACGTCTGACTGGCACGTCTTAGCCCCAGGGAAGATCGTGCTATGACGTTGTCCCTTTATTCTGTCTACCTCTTTTGTATAACTTGACGCCTTCTTGGCATTCCAGCTGCCAATATATTCACTACCGTTGTCCGTTTGTCTTACAGCTCCCTCCGGAATGAGTCCATGCTTTTCTAGATGCTGGTTTATATATTTCGCGAATATCGTCGCATGTGTCAGACTTAGATCATCCGCAAACGCTAAAAACTGTATGCCACAACTTACCTCTCTATGAGTATATTGCACCTTCGGTAATCTTTTCTTTTTCATTTGCATGTAATATTCGGGGATATCTGTTAAATCTTTTGTGTCTTCACATGCCTTTTCATACAACTTATACTTCTTTTTCACTTCTCTTAAATTTTGCTTTGTCTTATATTTTTTCCTGCGTCTTTTTCGATTTACACCAGCTTCACGCCATATCTTTCTCATAGTTCTCGCGCATCTCTCCACATCTTCCAATCGTTTTATCTGAACAGCACCCATACGCTTATATTTCTTCTTCAATTTTATAATCTTCTGCTTTTCTGCTTTAGATGTTTCGCGGGGCATGTTCAGAGGCCTTCGGCTCCTGTCTTCCAACCCCACATATCCCTCGTTTTCATACCGATCACGCCATTTCCGCACTACCGGCGGACTCGTATTAAATACCCTAGCCGCCGGTTTTACGCCATCCTTCTGGGCATAAACCACCATTTGATACCTATGCTGTTTTTTGTCTGTACAATTTCTCACGATTTGATAATATTCTACTGGGCACATTTGATTCCTCCGGTTAAACTTGGTCGTTTTATGGAGGATGTATTCTCTTATGTGCCCGCTACTTTTTCAAGCCCTTTCTTAACTCATCGTGTAATCATCTCTATATTTTTTGAACCATCCGTTTACTCGTCTCCAGCTCCAATACGTGCTATCGTATGCTTGCGCCATATTTGTAGCTTCGTACAGTTGATTTTTCTTCTTGCTGTCAAAAACCCTGAACTCACTTCGCTTTTTATTTTTTAACAAGGGGGCTAGCCCCCTTCTCTTTTTCTTCCTTCTTGCTCCAACAAGAACCCTTAATCTTTTTAAAACACTCTTGCTAATGCATAGGATCTTAACTATACGAGGGGGGTAAGAATCTATCTTACCATTTCTAGAACAGTACGGATGTATTTCTACTTATTACCGTTTCTCTTTTTAACCGGGTCCAAGAAGTCACAAGAATTCCATATCAATCACTCCGGGCTCATATACAAAGAGGAGACACTTGTGTTCCTATTTTTTGGAATTGGCTTGTAAGGTTAAGATCTCTAAAAAGGGGGTAGATACTTTCTATTTGGGTACTAAGATCTATTTATCGCTAAAAGATTCGGCAAGCTCTTTTTTTAACGCTTCTATTGTTTTTTTTAGTTCCACCATTTTAAGTTCTCTATTAACCGCAAACTTAGTAAACTTTTCTGATTCCTCTAATTTCTTTTTTAATTCTTGTTCGGTTTTTAAAAGGGCTTGCTCTGCCTTTTTACGGTCGGTAACATCAAATGAATACTCTATCATCATTTTAACATTCCCTGTTTCATCAAAAATAGGGTCTCCATGTACTTCCATATTTCTGGGGTTCCCTTTCTCGTCAAAATGAATGTGTTCAGTAATTGTAGATTTCTTTGTCTTTTTTACCTCATCAATAGGACAAACATGCTCTCCCGAGCAAGGAGTGTTGGATTTATGGGTACGTAGATGGCATGTCACATTCTCGGCTAGATCACCAAAAGCGCAGGCTTTATTTGCAAACACAATCTTATAAGACTTAATGTCAATTACATAAAAAGGGTGCTGAAAAGAATCTATTATGTTTTTTAAAGATTCCGAAATACCGTTCGGCATTAATGTCTCCTCTATTTTTAAATAATCCGCTTCACCCGTGATTCTAACATATTAACGTTACCTTGAGAAGTATATAAATATCGCGGCTGGTGCCATAATTATCGAACATGCGCCATCATTAAACCCTTATCAAAAAAATAGGACAACGAGGACTGTCTAAGCACGGCACACCTCTATATGTTTCCCTAATTCTCAACTGACATAATTTGCGCGCAGGATCAATATCTTAGCGTATACAGCCCGGTATATCTCCATGGAACTGCTATAAGCGTTCCTTATAAAATCCATAAAATTCACATCCGCGAAAATGATCGAGAATACCCCGATCACCACTACAAGATTACCGATGAATATCAGCGCGTAAGAAAAAATGATACCTGATTTCATTATATCGGGCTGCTGGACCCTGAGCGCTTCGGCTGTCATGACAAGATGAAGGGCCAACGTGATCCCGATAAGGAACAGCAATATTTCCGACATGAATACCGGCCCTTTTCCCGTAGCTCTTATCACGGCAAATATCATCCCGACGATGATCGTGTATAGCGGGACGAAATAAGGGCTTAGCTCTATGAAGAAATTCGTTTTGGACGTTACTACGTTCCCGCCGGATGGCCTGACATTAAAAGAAACTATCTTTCCTCCGCATATCCATGTCGCTATGACATGCACGAACTCGTGCGCTAGAACGTATATATAGACCGGCCTAAGGACAAGCACATGAAATAACACGTATATCAGGACACCTCTTTCGAGGAGATGAAGAACACCGTTCAGGAAGCTTATATCGGATATCGCACTGCCGAAAGCCTTGGCCGTACCGATGGCTACGGGCAGGATAAGCAGTCCGATCAATGTACGGAAAATCTTTAACATATGCTATTTTTCTTCCGGGGAAATGGTATCTTTGCCGAAATACGCGCTCAATGCTTTCGGCAGTTTAACGGACCCGTCTTTCTGCTGATGCACTTCAAGTAAAGCTATGACAAGCCTCGGTAAAGCCACGCCGGAACCGTTCAGCGTGTGCACGTATCCGGTCTTCTGGGCGCTTCCTTTAGGCCTGTATCTTATATTCGCCCTGCGCGCCTGAAAATCCGAAAATACCGAACAGCTCGACACTTCAAGCCATCTTTTTGTGCCCGGAGCCCATAGCTCAATATCATAGCATTTATGAGCGGCGAAACTTATATCACCCGTGCACAGCTCTATGACCCTGTAAGGAAGTTCCAGCCGTTTAAGTATATCTTCCGCGTCGGCCAGAAGCGTTTCCAGCTCTTTCATGGAATCTTCAGGACGCGTGAATTTTACCATTTCGACCTTATTGAACTGATGGACCCGGATAAGTCCTTTAGTATCCTTACCGTAAGATCCGGCTTCTCTCCGGAAACACGCGGTGGACGCGGTATAATAGATCGGCAAGTCAGCTTCGTCGAGCGTCTCTCCCGCGTGTATATTGGTTACAGGAACTTCGGCGGTAGGGATAAGGAACATATCTTCCTCGGCCAGACGGTACATATCCGCTTCCAGTTTAGGGATCTGCCCGGTTCCCCTCATGCTGGCGCGGTTAACAAGGAACGGCGGGAATATTTCTTTATACCCATGTTCCTGGGTATGCACATCCAGCATGAAATTGATAAGCGCTCTTTCCAGCTTTGCTCCCTGTCCCGTATAAAGAGGGAACCCCGAGCCCGATATCTTCGCTCCCTTTTCCATATCGAACAAGCTGTTGATCTTGCCAAGCTCGAGGTGATCTTTAGCCTCGAACGCGAATTTGGGTTTTGATCCTTCTTCCTTTACTAAACGGTTATCGTCCGCGTCGGCGCCCACGGGTACGGTTTCATGAGGTATGTTCGGGATAGAATCGAGAACCTGTTTATGCTCTTCATCTATCCTTTTCAGTTCGCTATCGATGCCGCTGATCTCTTCGGTAAGGGCTTTTACTTCTTCCTTAGCGGCGGAAACATCCTTTTTCTCTTTGATAAGGTTCCCAATATTTTTCGACGCTTCGTTCTTCCTGCGCTTAAGTTCTTCGGTATTTCGGACAAGCTTTTTTCTTTCATCATCAAGAGCCAGGAACCTGTCTATAAGTTCAGGCCCCTCGCCCCTGTTCTTTAATACCTCTCTGACCATTCCGCTATTATCTCTTATGATCTTAGGATCCAGCATTGTAAGTCCTTTTTCACGATTTTGCTCGATATACTTTAACTTCCGATTTTATCTATATATATCATGTCCGGGGCCAATATGCAACTCTTTAACAAATGGGGTTCATCACCATTTATTAAAGAAGTCAGAAGACAGAAAAGTATTGGACTATCGACTATTGACCATAGACAATTGGCTAAGAGATTTCTATGAAAGATCTTATAAAGAACAATGGTCAATCGTCAATAGTCAATGGTCTGTTAAGCCTTTCGGGCCTTTAGACATTTCGACTTTTTAACTGTTATGAACGCTACAAACCCCATAAACTTTATGCTCAAAGATAAATAGGGACGTTTCCCAGCTTATCTTGTTTGCTGATCGGGAAACGTCCCTATTTATCTTTGACTCTATGATCCTTTGACTCTCTAACACTTTATCTCTTCTCTTATATAACTCCCTGGTCCAGCATCGCATCGGCCACTTTGACAAATCCGGCAATATTGGCACCCATCACATAGTTGCCCGGCTGACCGTATTCCGCGGCCGCTTCAACGCACTGCTTGTGTATAGCGGACATTATGTCTTTAAGCCTTTGGTCTACCTCTTCCCTGGTCCATGATAAGCGCTGAGAGTTCTGGCTCATTTCGAGACCCGAAGTTGCCACGCCTCCGGCATTAGCCGCTTTTCCGGGACCGTAAAGTATTTTCTTGTTGATATACAGCTCTACCGCGTCGGGTGTGGACGGCATATTGGCTCCTTCGGAAACAACATAACATCCGTTATCAAGCAAGGTCTTAGCGTCTTTCCCGTCTATCTCGTTCTGAGTAGCGCTCGGGAACGCGCAATCACATTTGATGCTCCACGGCTTTTTACCGGCCCTGTATTCGCATCCGAATTTATCCGAGTATTCCTTGATGCGTCCGCGTTTCACGTTCTTAAGTTCCAGAATGAAAGCGAGTTTCTTATCGTCTATCCCGGCCGGGTCATATATGGTGCCCGTCGAGTCCGAAAGAGAAACGACTTTGCCGCCCAGCTGGTTCACTTTTTCAACGGTATACTGCGCCACGTTACCCGATCCGGAAACCACAACGGTCTTACCCTTAAATGTCTCTCCGCGTGTCTTTAGCATCTCTTCGGCAAAATATGTCGCTCCGTATCCGGTAGCTTCCGGCCGTATTAAAGAACCGCCCCACTTAAGAGCCTTTCCGGTCAGAACGCCCGTGAATTCGTTGCGTATACGTCTGTATTGCCCGAACATGAAACCTATTTCACGTCCGCCTACACCGATATCTCCCGCGGGCACATCCGTATCCGGCCCTATATGACGCTGAAGTTCCGTCATGAAAGACTGGCAGAAACGCATTACTTCGTTATCGGATTTACCTTTAGGATCGAAATCAGAACCGCCTTTACCCCCGCCCATAGGAAGAGTGGTCAAAGAGTTCTTGAATATCTGTTCAAACCCGAGAAATTTAAGGATACTCTGGTTTACCGTAGGATGGAATCTGAGTCCACCCTTGTAAGGACCTAACGCGCTGTTGAACTCGAACCTGAACCCGCGGTTGACCTGAACATTGCCTTTATCGTCCTGCCAGGGAACACGGAATATGATCTGCCTTTCCGGTTCGACGAGCCTTTCCAGTATACACGCGTCCTGATACTTTTTGTTCTTTTCGACCACCGGGACAAGAGACTCCAGAACTTCCGTAACCGCCTGAAGGAACTCCGGTTCCCCGGGATTACGTCTTTTGACGGTCTCAAGAACGCTTGTTATATAACTTGATCGCATTACCATTTTCGCACCTCCATGATGCTTTTTTTGATCCGGTCCGCAACGTATGCGATATTTTCTACAACGAAAACATCCCGTATCAAACCTTACTTTTCCGCAAAGAACATGCGGAATGAAAAAAAACGGCGCTTTTCTCCCTTAGATCGGGAAAAAGAACGCCATTGTCCTTTTATGCCAGCTTATGTCCCGCCGACAGAAGTTATTATTGCCAATTTCAGTCTAAAAAGCAAGCACATTTTGCCCGACCAAGAAAATAGGGACGGTCCCCAATAAGCTCGCTTTTTGTTGCCTTATTAATAGGGAAACGTCCCCAATTTCCGTCCCCAATTTCTTATGATAGTTCTTCTTCGGTATTCAGCAGCGTTCTTTACGGCCCATTAAATTATCATAAAAACGCTTAATCTATCTCCATAGCGGACATGCTTTCGTAGAATTCCAGGTAATCATCTTTCTTGTCGGTCTTGCGGAAGGCCATTGCCGAACGCGGATGCTCGTTGAACAT
>JBDRBI010000069.1:0-10440 GCA_043822885.1 Candidatus Omnitrophota bacterium | reverse complement strand
TATAGGAATAGGATCTTTACTTTTAGACGGGATAGGAGATACGATAAGAGTATCTCTGACCGGTGATCCGGAGAAGGAAATTGATACCGCCAAAAGAATACTTAAAGCGGTAGGAGCGAGGGTCTTCGGCCCCGAGATAATAGCGTGCCCTACATGCGGAAGATGCCAGGTAGATCTTGTGTCAATAGTGAGAGAGCTTGAAGAAAAACTTAAGAAAGACTATAGACCATTGACCATAGACCATAGACTGCTTATTGCCATAATGGGCTGCGAGGTCAACGGTTCCGGCGAAGCCAAAAATGCCGATATCGGCATTGCTTTTGGTTCGGGCAAGGGAGCGATATTTGCGGGCGGCAAGATCGTAAAAACCGTGGATGCGAAAGACGCGGTCAGGGAGCTTATGGAGATAATTAACGGACAATAGACCATTGACCATTAGAGATAGAAGGTAGAAGATAGACGGTAGAAGGTAGATACGAGGGGAGAAAGACGAAGGACGAGGGACGAACATAGCGCATCGGTCAATCACTACGAACAATGAACTACGAACTATGAACTACAAGGGAGCGAGATAATGAGATGGTCCAGATCATTTATTCCGACTTTAAAAGAAGATCCGCAGGAAGCGGAAGCCGTAAGCCATAAACTTATGATGAGAGCGGGTCTTATAAGGAGACTTTCATCCGGAGCGTATTCATATCTTCCGATGGGGTATAAGGCGCTTAGGAAAGCTGAAAACATCATACGTGAAGAGATGACGCGCGCGGGCGCTGTAGAACTTTTAATGCCGGCTTTACAGCCTGTCGAACTTTGGAAACGTACCGGAAGATATGATGATATGGGTGAAGTGATGATAAAATTCACTGACCGTCACGGAAAAGAGATAGCTTTAGGGCCGACACATGAAGAGATCATAACCAGTTTAGCCGCCTCGGAGATCAGGTCATATAAGGACCTTCCCATAACGATGTATCAGATCCAGACAAAATTCCGGGATGAGTTAAGACCGCGTTTCGGCGTTATACGGAGCTGTGAATTTATCATGAAAGACGCGTATAGTTTTGATACGAATGTAGAAAATATGGAAAAAAGTTATAAGGCCATGTATGACGCCTATTGCCGCATCTTTGAAAGATGCGGTCTTCCTTACATAGCGGTAGAAGCGGACCCGGGTCTTATGGGAGGGAGTGTATCCCACGAATTTATGGTGCCGGCGGACATAGGTGAAGATAAGATAGCGATATGCTCATCCTGCGGATATGCTGCAAGTACGGAAGTCGCGGCGGTAAAATATAAAAAAGAAGAGACTTCACGGGAAGAGAAGAAAATGGAAGAAGTGGACACTCCCGGAACAAGCAGTGTACATGCTATAAGCGATCTTTTAAAAGTCGCCGGATCAAATATTATCAAGACCCTCATATATCTTGCCGATGGAGAGCCCGTAGCGATTCTCGTAAGAGGAGATCATGATGCTAATGAGGCCAAAATAAAGAATTATCTTAAATGTAAGACGCTTATCCTGGCCGACGAAGCGACTGTCGAGAAAGTAACCGGAGGCGCGATGGGGTTTTCGGGTCCGGCGGGATTATCGATCAAAAAACTCGGAGATAACAGTCTTCAAGATATTGTTAAAGCCGTTATCGGAGCGAACAAAAAAGATAAACATTTTTTAAACGCTAAACTCGGAAGAGATTTTGATGTTAACGCCTGGCTGGACGCGAGGAATATTACGGAAAGTGACGCTTGTCCTAAATGCGGGGAAGAGATAGAGATAAAGCAGGCTATAGAAATAGGGCATACATTTAAGTTGGGAACAAAATATTCGGAACCGTTATCCGCAAAATTTTTAGATGCCGACGGAAAAGAAAAAGTCGTGATCATGGGTTGTTACGGTATCGGTGTAAACAGGATATTGGCGTCTCTTATCGAAACAAGTTATGATAAAGACGGTATCAAATGGCCGCTATCGATAGCCCCGTGTGAAGTTATCGTCATACCGATCAAGAAAGAGGATGATGCGGTGAACAAAGAAGCGGAACGAGTTTATACTCAGATGAAAGAAGCGGGGATAGATGTACTTATCGATGACAGAGAAAGATCCGCCGGCATAAAGTTCAAAGACGCGGATCTTGTAGGTTTCCCTTTTCAGATAGTGATAGGAAAAAAAGGCATGGAACAGGGAAAAATAGAGATCAAAGATCGAGCTACCCAAGAAAGCGTCCTAGTCTCGAAAAACGAATTTCTGGAATATATCTTAGGCGAAATAAGATCCAAAAAACGCTAACCAATTACAATAAATAAACTTACATCCCACATTTCCAGGCCGGGACAGTATACAGGCCGGGACAGTATACAGGCCCGGCCTGGAAATGTGGGTATTTTGTTGAAAGAAAGGGGGATTTGCTGTAGAATACAACGGATAGCAAAGGGGGAGATAACGTAGAAGTGTGTGCAATGAAGTAATATGATTAAAAAATTTTCAATTTATGATGGACATGAAAGCAATCTTGCGGCTGGCGCGTGGGGTTGCTTTTTTTTGACTGATCTTACAGCAAGGGAGGAGTAATGCCGCAACGTACGGATATTAAAAAAATACTGATCATAGGATCGGGGCCGATCATTATCGGACAAGCATGTGAATTTGATTATTCCGGGACCCAAGCCTGCAAAGCTTTAAAAGAGGGAGGATATGAGGTAGTTTTAGTTAACTCTAATCCCGCGACAATAATGACAGATCCGGGGATGGCTGATAAGACATATATAGAACCCCTTACGATCGAAAGTATCGAGGCTATCATAGAAAAAGAAAAACCGGACGCGCTCCTTCCGAACTTGGGAGGACAGACAGCGCTTAACCTTTCGTCCAGTCTTCACAAATCAGGGTTTCTCAAAAAACACGAGGTCGAGATCATAGGCGTTCAGCCGGAGGCTATAGAACGCGGAGAAGATCGCATAGCTTTTAAAAAGACCATGAACGAGATCGGTGTGCCGATGGCTGAATCCGAACCGAGTCATTCGGTCGAAGAGGCGGAAGTGATAGCCGAACAGCTCGGATATCCCGTTGTTCTAAGACCCGCGTACACGATGGGAGGGACGGGCGGAGGAATAGCGTATAACGTGGAAGAACTCAGGACTATAGTTACCCGCGGACTAGCGGCAAGTCTTGTGCATCAGGTCCTGATAGAAGAATCCGTTCTCGGATGGGAAGAATTGGAGCTGGAAGTCGTAAGGGATGAAAAAAACCAAAAAATAACGGTCTGTTTTATAGAGAATGTAGATGCCATGGGAGTGCATACAGGCGACAGTTTCTGTACGGCGCCGATGCTTACCGTACCAAAACCTCTGCAAGAACGTATGCAGGAGCTTTCTTACAGAATAGTAGACGCTATCGGTGTGGTGGGCGGGACTAATGTTCAGTTCGCGCATAACCCGGAGGACGATCGTTTAATAGTCATAGAGATAAATCCCAGGACGTCGCGTTCTTCGGCGCTCGCGTCCAAAGCAACAGGATTTCCTATAGCCTTAATATCCACGAAACTGGCGACGGGAATTACGATGGACGAGATACCTTACTGGAAAGAAGGAACGCTCGACAAGTACAAGCCCAGCGGTGATTATGTGGTCATTAAATTCGCGCGTTGGGCTTTTGAAAAATTTCCGCAAGCTAAAGATTCCCTCGGTACTCAGATGAAAGCCGTAGGTGAAGCTATGAGTATAGCCAAGAGTTTTAAGGAGGCTTTTCAAAAATCCATACGTTCTCTTGAAATAAAACGTTACGGTCTTGGAAGGGTCAAAAAATTCGAGAAACTTTCATCGGATGAATTAAGGCAAGCTTTAGCTTATCCGTCAAGTGAACGTGTTTTTCTGATATACGAAGCTTTGCGTAAAGGAATAACTACCAAAGAGCTTCACGAGATGACTTATATCGGAGAATGGTTCCTTAAGGAAATAAAAGAACTTGTGGAATTTGAAAAAGAATTGGAAAAGACCGGATGGAAAAGTCTATCGAAGGCTGTTTTAGCGCAGGCAAAAGAATGGGGATTTTCCGACAAATATCTTGCTTTAGTGTTCGGGATAAAAGAGAAAGATGTGAGAGAAAAGAGACTTTCTTTAGATATAAAGGCGCGTTATGAGGCCGTTCCCGTAAGCGGTGTCGAAAACGCGGCATATTACTACTCGACGTACAGAAAAATAAAAGACGAGGTTCCGGTCAGCGGTAAAAAGAAGAAGATAATGATACTCGGCGGAGGGCCCAATAGGATAGGTCAAGGAATAGAATTTGATTACACCTGTGTGCACGCGGCGTTTGCCCTAAGGGACGAAGGATATGAGTCAATAATGGTGAACTGTAATCCCGAGACCGTCTCAACCGATTATGATACTTCGGACAAACTTTATTTCGAACCTTTGACCGTAGAAGATGTTCTGTCCATTTATGAAAAAGAAAAACCCGAGGGTGTTATCGTACAGTTCGGGGGGCAGACACCTCTGAATATAGCTCAAGAATTAAAAGATTGCGGTATCAAAGTGTTCGGCACGAGTCCTGAAAGTATAAATTTTGCCGAGGACAGAGAATATTTCAGAGAAAAGATGATAGCCCTGGGGATCCCTCAGCCGGAAAGCGGCACCGCGAGGAACTTAGATGAAGCTATCAAAATAGCCCACGAAATAGGTTTCCCTCTGATGGTAAGGCCCTCTTATGTTCTTGGGGGGCGCGGTATGGAGATCATTTATGATGAAGGATCATTGAAAAAGTACGCTTTAGAAGCTATTAATGTGAGTCCGGAACATCCTATGCTGATAGACAGATTCCTTGAGAGCGCTATAGAGGCGGAAGTAGACGCCTTGTCCGACGGAGAAGATGTTTTTGTCGCGTCGGTTATGGAGCATATTGAACTTGCCGGTGTTCATTCGGGGGATTCCGCGTGTTCTATCCCGAGCCGTACCATAAAAAAGGAGCATCTTGAAAAGATAGGAGAGTATACGAAAGCTATCGCTAAAGAACTTAATGTCGTGGGACTGATGAATATTCAGTATGCGATATGTGATGATGTGGTATATATCCTGGAGGCGAATCCGCGCGCTTCGCGTACCGTTCCTATCGTTTCCAAGGTTACGGGAGTTCCTATAGCCAGGATAGCGACACAGATAATGATGGGTAAAAAGATAGGCGATTTTGAAGAGCTTAAAAATATGAAAATAGCCTTTACCGGTGTCAAAGAGGCTGTATTCCCGTTCAATATGTTCCCGGAAGTCGATCCTTTGTTAGGACCGGAGATGAGAGCGACGGGTGAAGTTATGGGGACGGCTGACACCTTCGGCCGCGCTTTCTACAAAGCTCAGGAAGCAACGGGATCGAAACTTCCGACCGAGGGTAATGTGCTTTTGACCGTGGCGGATAAAGATAAGGGCGAGATGCTTTCTATAGCGAAAAGAATAGAAAAATTGGGGTTCAAGATCTTCGCGACCAAAGGAACGAGTGTATTCCTGAATGATAACGGGGTCAAAAACACAGAGATAAAAAAACTTCATGAAGGGAGACCTAATATATCCGACGCTATAAAGAATAACGAACTGCATTTGATCATAAATACACCTATCGGAAAAGAAAGTAAGTATGATGACAGCTATATCCGCATGATGGCTATACAAAGAAAAACACCGTATATTACATCTATGGCGGCAGCCGGGGCAAGTATAGAAGGTATCGAAGAAGTCAGGAAAAATGACAAGGTGGTTCCAAAAACGCTTCAGGAATATCATATGTAAGATATTTTACGATATTTATCGATATTTTTATTGACAAAGTGAGGTAAGGTAAATATACTCTTAGCATCTAAGGGTTTTTTAATGTGTGTTTAAATAACGTTTTTTATTTTGGGGGTGGGAAAACCAAAAATGGAGGCCGGAAAATGAACATGAGAAGAAAAGAAAGTTTCGGACCACATTTGATGCTGGACCTTAGGGAGTGCGCGGAAGAGAAGTTAAAGGACCTGAATCTTGTGTTCGATATCCTTAGGGATCTTCCGACCCAGATAGGAATGACAAGGATCACTGAACCCTATGTTTTCCCGTATTCAGGGCTTATCCCTGAAGACAAAGGCATAACAGGGACTGTAATTATAGCCGAAAGTCACATATCTATACATACTTTTCAGGAAAAGGATTACTGTTTTGTAGATGTTTTTTCCTGTAAAGATTTTGATGTTGATTTTGCCGCTGAATATATAATAAATTCTTTCGAATCGAAAAAATACGATAAACACGTAGTTAATAGAGGTAGAGATTTCGTAAGATACAGACAGCCTAAAAAAGCGGCGGTTGCTTGAATAAACGGATATTTATGAATAAACAGCTCCGCTTTGCTGAGATAGACGGATCTTTTATTGAATGGGACAGGGCGAAAATAGCGGTTTTACCTGTACCTTATGATAAGACAAGCACGTGGATCAAAGGGGCCGATAAAGGCCCCTTTGCTATTCTAGAGGCCTCACAGGCTTTGGAATTATATGATATAGAAACTGATTCCGAAGTTTATAAGAACGGCATATATACCTGTCCCATACTAAAAACAGATCATTCTCCTGAAAAGATGACCGATGAAGTGCGTGATAATGTGCTTAAACTTGTAAATGCCGGTAAGTTCACGGTATTATTAGGCGGGGAACATTCCGTGAGCATCGGTTCCGTGAAAGCCCATCTCGATAAATATAGGGATATAAGTGTTCTCCAGTTAGATGCTCATACCGATCTTAGGGATGAATATCACGGAAGCCGTTATAACCATGCCTGTACCGGAGCGCGTATAAAGGAGATGTGTCCGATCGTGCAAGCCGGAATAAGAAGCATGGATATAGAAGAAAAGGATAAAAATATCCGCGATAATATATTTTTCGCCCGAGATATAGTAAAAAACGGTGATTGTGCGGACTCCATTTTAGACCGTTTATCCGACAACATATATGTTACAATAGACCTTGATGTTCTTGATCCTTCGATAATGCCGTCTACGGGTACTCCCGAACCCGGCGGGCTGGATTGGTATGAGATAACGGGTCTGTTGAAAAAGGTCGCCGAGAAAAAAAATGTTGTAGGATTTGATATGGTAGAACTATGCCCGAATAAGTACAACAAAGCTCCGGATTTTTTAGCGGCAAAACTCATATACAAGTTTTTAAGTTATATCTATAGCTGCAAGGAATGATCAATATGGAAACATACAATTTTGGGACAATAGAAAAGAAATGGCAGAAAAAATGGAAAGAAGCCGGACTTTTTAACGTTCAAACAGAGAAAACGGAAAACAAATATTATTGTCTGATGATGTTCCCTTATCCTTCCGCGGCGCTTCATGTCGGACATGGAAGAAATTATATAATAGGGGATGTAGTAGCTAGATATAAGATAATGTGCGGACTTAATGTGCTTAGTCCCATGGGATGGGATGCTTTCGGTCTTCCCGCGGAAAATGCCGCTATAAGGAACGGCATACATCCTAAAGAATCCACTTTGAACAATATTTCAAAAATGAAGGAACAGCTAGATTCGTGGGGAGTGGAGTATGACTGGAAAAGAGAAGTGACTTCATGTCTGCCGGACTACTATAAATGGACCCAATGGATATTTCTTAAACTGTTCGAAAAAGGTCTGGCTTATAAGAAAAAAGCTTTTGTCAATTGGTGCCCTTCCTGTAGTACCGTACTTGCCAATGAACAGGTTATTGACGGGAAATGCGAAAGATGTGAAAGTGAAGTCGAGCAGAAAGAACTTGAACAGTGGTTTTTTCGCATTACGGATTATGCCGAAAAACTTTTACTGGATCTGGATAAACTTGATGAATGGCCTGAAAAGGTCAAAACAATGCAGAGAAACTGGATAGGGCGTTCTACCGGAGTAAATATAGATTTTAAACTTGACGGTGAGGATAAAGAGATCACATGTTTCACCACGCGGGTTGATACTATCTTCGGATGTACCTATATGGTCCTTGCCGCGGAACATCCCATGATAGAAGAAATAATAAAGGAAAGTCCGGATAAAGACAAAATAATGAACTTTGTAAAAAAAGTGCGCGGGGAATCCAAAATAAAACGAGTGCAGACCGATGGAGAGAAAAAAGGTATATTTACCGGAAGATATGTAATTAACAAAATAAACGGTCGAAAAGTCCCGTTGTGGATAGCTGACTATGTTCTTATGGAATACGGCACGGGATGCGTTATGGCGGTTCCCGCGCATGATCAACGGGATTTTGAATTCGCGAAAAAATATTCATTGCCTATCGAAGTGGTCATAGACGATCCTTCGAATGCTTTATCTTCAGCAAAAATGACTGAAGCATATGAGAATGAAGGAATACTTGTCAATTCGTCCGAGTTCAACGGTATAAAAAATACCGAAGCTATGGAAAAGATCGCCGATCATATGGAGAAGAAGAACATAGGAACAAGAGCCGTACATTATAAACTGCGGGATTGGCTCATATCCAGGCAGAGATATTGGGGCGCGCCGATACCTATAATACGTTGTGACAAATGCGGTAATGTCCCGGTGCCGGAAAAAGATCTTCCGGTCCTTCTCCCCGAAGTTGTGGCATTCCGTCCGACAGGAGAATCTCCCCTTAAGGATGCCGCCGGTTTTATTCAGGTCAAATGCCCTTCATGCGGAGGGAACGGAAAACGTGAAATAGATACTATGGATACATTCGTAGATTCCAGCTGGTATTATCTAAGGTATATCTCGCCGGACAAAAAAGACGGGCCTTTTGAAAAAAAATACGTAAATAAGTGGCTGCCGGTCGATCAGTATATAGGGGGAGTAGAACACGCGATACTTCATCTTCTGTACTCAAGGTTCATAACCAAGGTCATGTGTGACATGGGGTATGTAAAATTTGATGAACCGTTTAAACGTCTTTTTACTCAGGGCATGATAGTGAAAGACGGAGCCAAGATGTCAAAATCCAAAGGAAATGTTGTAAGTCCCGACGCCCTCATAAATAAATACGGAGCGGATACGGTCCGGTTATATACGCTGTTTATAGGGCCTCCGGAAAAAGACGCGGAATGGTCGGACAGAGGGGTCGAGGGAGGATATCGTTTCCTTAGAAGGGTGTGGACTTTAATGGAGATAACTAAGAATGCCCCGGAAACCACTAAGGATCAAAAGGTTCAGGATGATCTGGTGAGAAAAATGCATGAGACTATAAAAAAAGTCACAGAGGACATAAATGATCAGTTCCATTTTAATACCGCTATAAGCGCCATAATGGAACTTATCAATCAGGTGTATTCGGGCCTGGAAAAGAATAATAGATGTATTATAGAAAAAAGATGTATGGAAGAAGTGATGAAAATAATAGCGCTTCTTTTGGCTCCTTTTGTGCCGCATATCGCGGAAGAGATGAACGCGAGGGCCGGAAATAAGGAAAGCATATTTAAGAGCAGATGGCCGGATTTTGACGAAAGCAAATTGAGAACGGATACGGTTACCATTCCCGTACAGATAAATGGTAAGCTGCGTAATACGCTGCAAATGATGAGAGATATGGAGGAAGAAAAAGTCAAAGAACTTGTTCTTTCTGACGAAAAGATCAAAGAATATATGTCCGGTAAAACAGTGAGGAAATGGATAATCCTTCCCAATAAACTTGTTAACCTCGTTGTGTAGGTTTTATTTTCATATAATGAAGGATACTGCAGCAGTCTTGACTAAAAAGAGTGTAATAATTCTCGGGATGTTTTTTATTCTGCTGGGAACCCGTCAAGTTCTCGCGGAAAATGAGGCGGCTCTTCCGGAAAAAACAGCTGACAAAAAACAAATAAATATGAAAGCGGTAGTTATAAAAAAAATAGATCTACCTCGCGGGTATCATGAAGGTATTCTGCTTTATGATGACAGGATCTTAGTTTGTAACGGACGGGGTTTAGGGACTTATATTATAGACCCCCTCGATGAAAGTGTGACCGGTGAAATAGAACCATTCGGAACTTTTACCGAAAGCCTGGCTCCCGCCGGAGACGATATGTTTTGGCTCACTGACTGGGAAGAGAAGAAAATTTATAAGGTTAAAATAGAAGGAAATAAAATATCGTCATATTCTGAGATGTCGCTTGCTCCTAGTCACCCGGCAGGTGTCATTCGCTTAGGCGAGAAACTTTATGTAATAACATGGACCAGGAGTTTGACCGGCACCGAATACCATCTGGTCCAGTTAAATAATAACGGAGAAGTCTTACAGAAAAGACATTTACGCGGCATATCCGAACCGGCGCATATCGCTTGGGACGGAGAACATTTTTGGATAACCAGCTGGTATAATCAAAAAGTTTTTGAGCTCGACATAAATACGTTTGAAATAAAAAGACAATTCAAATCTCCCGCAAAAAAAACCACAGGTATCGCCTGGGACGGAAAACATTTCTGGATCACAGGAACCTA
>JBDRBI010000068.1:0-2336 GCA_043822885.1 Candidatus Omnitrophota bacterium | reverse complement strand
CGCACCGAGTTTTTTATGCATATCGATGATAACTTTGAAAAAATCGGCTCCGGTCCTGTCTTGTTTATTTATGAGCGCTATTTTAGGCACTTCATAATGATCCGATTGTCTCCAGACCGTCTCTGTCTGAGGCTGCACCCCGCCAACGGCACAAAAAACCACTAAAGTTCCGTCCAATACTTTCAAAGAACGTTCAACTTCCACGGTGAAATCAACATGCCCGGGAGTGTCGATAATATTTATTTTCTTACCTTTCCATTCACAGGTCGTTACGGCGCTTGTTATGGTTATGCCGCGTTCCTGTTCTTGTTCCATCCAATCCATGACAGCAGTTCCTTCGTGGACTTCTCCCATTTTATATATTTTGCCGCTGTGAAACAGTATACGTTCCGTAGTCGTCGTCTTACCGGCATCTATATGCGCTATAATCCCAATATTTCTCAGATCTTTTATCTCTTCCATTTAATTACCGTTTCTTTCTTGTTTTTAGCCGGTCGTGCCGCTGTCGCGTTCGGACCGGTCTATATTTTCTATGGTCTGTTGTCTATGGTCTATTGTCTATGGTCTGTTCCTACCATTTATAATGCGCAAAAGCCTTGTTTGCCTCTGCCATTCGGTGAGTATCTTCACGTTTTTTTATTGTCGGCCCTTCTTTTTTATAAACATTCATTATCTCTTCAGCCAGCTTTTCTCTCATGGGCTTACCTTTTTGTTTACGCGCAAAATCCTTGATCCATTGCATAGCCGTAAACTGTCCCCGCTCAGCCTTTACTTCTATAGGCACTTGATAAGTCGCGCCCCCTATTCTTCTCGATTTCACCTCAAGAAGCGGACGGGCGTTCTCTACAGCCTGTTTGAAGACCTCAACAGGGTCTGATCCCATCTTTTCCTTTATAAGATCAAACGCTCCGTATACTATACTTTCAGCCACGGATTTCTTCCCGCTTTTCATTATCATGTTCATAAATTTGCCCACCAAGATATTGTTATATTTTGGATCAGGCAGCGGTATTCTTTTTTCAGCTTTTCTTCTTCTCATATCCTCTTTCCTTTATTTTGAGATTGCTTCGTCGCTTCGCTCCTCGCAATGACGCGTGAAACTCTCTTCTATTCACCATTCACTAAAAACCATTCACCCTTTATTTGCACATCAGTAAATCTTCGAACCTTTTAACCTTTTAACTTTTAAACTGCCCGCTATTTCGGTCTCTTATTCCCGTATTTAGACCTTGATCTTCTGCGTGATTCTACACCCGAGGCATCCAACGTTCCTCTTACTATGTGATATCTCACTCCCGGAAGATCCTTAACTCGCCCGCCCCTTATGGTAACTATTGAGTGCTCCTGCAGATTATGACCCTCTCCCGGTATGTACGCTGTCACTTCCATACGATTAGTAAGCCTTACGCGCGCGACCTTTCTAAGCGCAGAGTTCGGTTTTTTAGGAGTCCGTGTTTTTACTTGAAGACATACTCCTCTTTTCTGCGGACAACCCTGAAGTGCCGGTGATTTTGTCTTATACTTAACAACTTTTCTGCCTTTGCGTATCAACTGATTAATAGTCGGCATTTCTTCTCCTAAATGAGCACATAACTTATACGACTACAAGGAGTATAAGTTATCTGTGCGAATTTATGTCCGCAGCCTGCAAAGACAATTTCCTTGAAATTGTCCAGCGCTCAGGCAAGGACGTAATGAGCACATAACTTATACGACTACAAGGAGTATAAGTTATCTGTGCGAATTAACCCCCGCGCTTAGATTTCAAAGAAATCTGCGAGGGCGCTTCTTTTATCCCAGGATGCAGGTTTAATTTTAAAACCCTATCCCCAGATTAACGCTCCTATACGTTCGCTTCTATCTCTTTCTTCTCTTCTTTCTTAATTATCTCTCTATCAAGAGACACTTTCCTGTGATCATCGTATCCCGTGCCCGCGGGAATAAGATGTCCCATAATGATGTTCTCTTTCAGCCCTGTAAGTTCGTCTACTTTACCCGCTGCCGCAGCCTCCGTCAAAACACGCGTGGTTTCCTGAAAACTCGCCGCCGAAATAAAACTTTCCGTCGTAAGTGAAGCTTTTGTAATACCCTGAAGCATAGGCTCAGCTGATGCCAGCATCTTTTTCTTTTTAAGCGCGTTTTTGTTTTCATCTCTGAAAGTATTTTTATCTACCTTGTCTCCTTCCAGAAATTTCGTGTCTCCCGGATCGGTTATTTTAACGTTCCTGAGCATCTGGCTGATAATGATCTCGATATGCTTATCATTGATCTGAACTCCCTGCAAACGATACACTTCCTGAACCTCGTTGAGCAAATATTCCTGCAATTTTTTTTCT
>JBDRBI010000067.1:0-14215 GCA_043822885.1 Candidatus Omnitrophota bacterium | reverse complement strand
ACTATAGGCAAGGTCCATTTTGAACAAATATATGAAAATCGTCAGCACTATCATTACTGCCGCCCATCTGGCCAGAACACCCAGAACAAGCAATATCCCGCCTATAAATTCTATTGTTCCCCATATAACCGCTATCATATATGGCTGCGCGAGATCCGATCCTTCTATCAGTTTGGCTGTTCCATCAAGACCGATCCCGTCAAACATACCGAACAGTTTCTGTGACCCATGTACAACAAAAACTATACCCACGACCAGCCTTAAAAAAAACATGGAAACATTGAAATATTTGACCTTTTCCATAAGAAAACTCTCTCTTTTATATTCCATTCTAACCAAATGTGTCTTAATAGCAAGAGTATTGTTTTTAAAGTGGAGACTAGTAATCTAAAGGTCTAAAGTCTAAAGTCTGAGGAAGACTGTGGATTGCGCGCTCTTTTGTCATTGTGCGCCTGTCCTCCGACCTGTCCTACGAACTTGTCATTGCGAGGAGTGAGCAAAGCGAACGACGAAGCAATCTCTTTTCGGGATTGCTTCACCCCTTCGGGGTTCGCAATGACAAGAGTGCCCGCATTTGCGCATCAGTCAATCACTATGAACTACGAACTCCCAACTCAGAACTTTTTTGAGATAATTTCCCAACTTTATGTGTCTATATTAGTATGGAACAATATCTTGCGGGCTTTAAAAAAAACTTGATATCTTTTGTTCATATGCTTCTATCCCCGCTATGCCCGACATGCGGCGGAGAAATAAATTTCGCCGAAAGCATATGTTCTGTATGCATGAAAAGTATCGCTCTTATTGATCCTCCGATGAAAACGTTCTTGCCTCATGTAAAAAAAGTATGGTCCCCTGTCCTCTATCAGGGCACTATTTGTAAATGCCTGCGCAAACTAAAATATTTCGGGAACAGACAGATGCTGCCGGTTTTCAAAGAGATCATCGAACGGTCATCTTTAAAAGATATTGTAAAGAACACAAATATAGACATTATAATCCCTATCCCATTATTCCAAAAAAGACATCAAAACCGCGGATTTAATCAATCTGATATCTTTTCCGTATTATTAAGCGATCTGGTATCCATTCCCGCCGATCTTAATTGTCTTGAAAAAATAAAACATACCAGACCTCAAACCGGGTTAAACCGGCAGGGAAGAAAGATCAATATCACAAAAAACGTTTTCACAATAAGGTCTTCTCTAAAAATAAGAGGAAAAACTATACTGCTTGTGGATGACATCCTGACAACCGGGACTACTTTGGATAGATGCGCCGAAAAACTACTAGATTCAGGAGCAAAAGCGATATACGGATTTACGATAGCAAAAACGCTATAGCAGTTTAAAAGTTTAAAAGTTAAAAAGTTAAAAGGTTTAAAAGGTCTAGGAAGACTGTGGATTGCGCGCTTTTTTGTCATTGCGAGGAGAGAGCAAAGCGAACGACGAAGCAATCTATTTTTCGGGATTGCCACGTCGATTCGCTCCTCGCAATGACAATTCCTTTAAACTAAATAGCACACCAGTCAATCCAGAAACCTTTTAAACCTTTAAACTTTTAAACCTTTTAACTGTTCGACTTTTTAACCTTTAAACCTTTAAACTTTTGAACTGTTCCCGGTTCACGACTTGCGGTTGATATAATATATGCCGATGCCGGCGAATAGGATATTGGTCAGCCATGCCGAAAGTAACGGCGGTAAGGCCCCGCCTTTCCCTAAAGCAAGGCACACGCCCATGACCGGAAGATACAGTATCGCGACCAGAATGCCTCTGGCCATACCTATCAGCGCGTTGGAACGTCCGGTTTCCACGCTGAACGGAACCCCCACCAAGACCGTTACCAGAGCCGTAAAAGGAAAAGCTATTTTATAATAAAGATCCACCAGAAGCCGTCTTCGTGTACGGGTTTCTCTTACATTGAATATTTTCAGATATTCTTTCAACTGAACATAGCTCATAAATTTGGGATCCCCCTGATTCTTTATAAAATTGGCCGGGGTCTCCTGAATATCCAGTATTTTCTCTTTGTAAACTTTAGGAGTATCCGGGGCTCCGCCCTTTTCGTCCAGACTAAAGACAATAACGTCTTTACCCACCCATTCGCCATCCTTCCATTTCGCGATACGCGCGTTTACTTTCTCGGATACATTATGGTCTTTATCCTGACGATGTATCACTATATTGACAAGCTCATTATCTTTCGGAATAAATGATTTAGCGTATATTATTTGATTACCTTTACCATACACGGATATATCTTTTCTCTGTTCTTGTTCCTTGTCTTTCGCGGTTTCCAGCTCTCTCTGTCTTATTTCACCCGCTTTTTGCATAGTTCGCGGCACAAATCTGTCATTTACTATGAATGTGATCAGGCATAAGGCCAAAGTTGCCAGAAGAACCGGACGGAGTAATGCCCATAAGCTCAATCCGCTGGCGATAACGGCGGTGATCTCATGGTTTTTGCTCAAAGAATTGAACACATAAACCGCGCCTAAAAGACACGCGAACGGCACCATATTCACAAAAGCAAAAGGAGCAAGATAAAAATAAAAAGAGAGTATACTGGATAACGGTATACTGTTTTTGAAAATGTCATCTAAAAAACCCAGGATATCCCCTATTATGCCCAATACAATGAGAAGGACAATACAGGAACAAAAGGCCATCAGGTAACTATGTAAAACATGTTTCTCAAGTATCTTCATAAGTTCAGAGTTCAGAGTTCTTCTTCCCGTCATTGCGAGGAGCAAAGCGACGTGGCAATCCCTAAAAATAGATTGCTTCGTCGTTCACTCCCCGCAATGACGGAGATCCCACTGTTTACACTTTCGTCATGCGATGAAATAATCTTATTCCTATGACCGTCAGTATGACATCCGCTGCCCATACACCGACCCAAACCGGTATAAGGCCTCTTATCGCAAATGCTATCCCGCTGAGCATTATACCCCAATACATAAGAAAAACACATATAGCCATACCAAATCCGATAAATCTTTCACGCCGGTGAGTAGTAATGGCCAGCGGTATGCCTATTATTATAAAAACGATACTGGAGAACGCTAATGCCAGTTTTTTGTGAAGTTCTATCCTTAGCGGTATTACATCCACATTATCGCGTTTCAGGTCTTTCATATCCGCTAAAAGTTCTTTGATATTCTTTTCGCGAGCCTTTTTTTGTATGCTTTTTATATCCACCGCGTTATCCAGACTCAATGTCATATAGTAATCTTTGAAAGAAAGTTTATAGAATTCGTCCGGCTTATCGGCGGTTACTTCATCCGCTGTTCCGTCGGATAAATGCAATTTTACTTTGTCTTCTTCCGGCAGCGAGATCATGAGTCCTTTTTTAGCGACTATGGTACGCGTGGGTTTATCTTCTCTCGGCTGATATATGCGCACGTCTTCCAAAACATTACCGTTAACACTGTGTATAAAAATTATGTAATTCTTAAATCCTTTAACAAAAACTCCCGGTTCAAGCATGGCTCCGGGATGCCTGATACCTATTCTTTTTAACAATCTTCTCGCGGCAAATTCCGATTCCGGCAATATTTTATCGTTGAGAGGAATACTCAGCATACTTATCAGCATACCGCATATCAAAACCGGAAATATCACCTCATACAAGCTTATCCCGCTTGTCCTCAATGTGGTCACTTCATTGTCGCCTGACATGCGTCCAAACCCTAAAAGAACGGCTGAAAGCACTGAAATAGGAATGGTAAAAATAAGAACATACGGCAAAAATAAGAAAAATATTTTGGCTACCTGAAAAAATTCCACGCCTTTGTTCATTATCATATCAGCGGTCTGGATTATATTGCCGGCAGCGAGTATTACTGTGGATATCAAGAGTGACGCCAGGAAAGGGTACCCTAATTCTTTTATCAAATATCTTGATATTATTTTCATGATGCGAGGAGTTTGGTCAGGGCATAAAGTTCTTCTCTTAAAATTCTATCCTGCTGTCTGTTAAAACAAGCTTCTTCATATGGAACAAGACATAACCTATCTCCTTTGACAGCGACCATTTTCCCGGATTCTCCTTTTAAAAGGGCATCAACGGAATACGCCCCCATCCTTGACGCCAATATTCTGTCGGGAGCATTAGGAGATCCGCCTCTTTGTACATGTCCCAATGTTACTCCTCGGACTGACCGTCCGGTCTTTTCTTTGATCTTGGCACATAACTCATGCGCAGTGGAAAATCCTTCCGAAACTATTATTATCCAGCTTCTTTTTCCTTTTTTTTCAGCTGCTTCTATTTCACTGGATATTTTTTCCATATCAAGTTCCATCCCGGGAAAAAGCACCTCTTCCGCTCCGCCCGCTAACCCGGCCATTACGGCTATGTAAGGTTCCTCGCGTCCCATTACCTCGATGACATATATCCTTTCCATACTTGAAACGGTATCTCTTATTTTATCTATCGCCGAGAGAACGGTGTCTACGGATGTATGCGCGCCGATGGTATAATCAGTACCGCCAAGATCATTATCTATTGTCCCGGGCAAACCTATTGTTGTTATTCCCCATTTTTTTTCAAGTTCAATAGCGCCTTGTAACGACCCGTTCCCGCCGTTTATAACAAGCGCGTCTAATTTATTCTCTTTTATGACTTTGACGGCTTTAGCTTGACCTTCCCTCGTAAGAAATTCTTTAGACCTGGCGGTTTTTAAGATCGTCCCTCCTTGCGAAAGTATATTACTCACGCTCCGGGAATTCATCTCTATGATCTCACCGTTAATAAGCCCCTCATACCCGCGCAGGATCCCTATTACTTCAAGACCTTCATGCACAGCTTTACGCACTACGCTTCTGGTAGCCGCGTTCATCCCCGGAGCGTCCCCCCCCGAAGTCAAAACCCCTATGCGTTTAATTTTCTTATTCATAATTCAAAAGTCCTTGGTCAATGGTCTATGGTCTATTGTCCATAGTGCTATCTCTAGTACCTATAATGTTCCGCCTTATATGGCCCGTTCTGCGGAATATCTAAATATTCCGATTGCTCTTTGGAAAGTTCCGTTAATTTGACCCCGATCCTTTTCAAATGCGATCTCGCCACTTCTTCATCCAGATATTTAGGCAGCCTGTACACCTTTTTCTCATACGTATCTTTATTTTTCCAAAGATCTATTTGCGCCAATACCTGATTGGTAAAAGAATTGGACATAACAAATGAAGGATGTCCCGTAGCGCATCCCAGGTTTACAAGTCTTCCTTCGGCTAAAAGATACAGACTTTTACCGTTGGGAAAGATATATCTATCCACTTGCGGTTTTATGTTTATTTTTTTTATCCCGGAGTAAGTTTCTAATGAAGATACTTCTATCTCATTATCGAAATGACCTATATTACAAACAATGGCCTGATCTTTCATCTTCTCCATATGTTCTATTCTTATAACATCCTTATTCCCGGTAGCCGTCACATATATGTCGCCTTCCCCTAAGGTGTCCTCTACCGTTGATACCTCAAATCCTTCCATAGCGGCCTGAAGAGCGCATATCGGATCTATCTCTGTAACTATCACTCTTGCCCCTAACCCTCTGAGGGACTGGGCCGAACCCTTCCCTACGTCTCCGTATCCGCAAATAACCGCTACTTTACCGGCTATCATGACATCCGTGGCTCTTTTGATGCCGTCCACTAATGATTCTCTGCATCCGTAAAGATTGTCAAATTTAGATTTCGTTACCGAATCATTGACATTGATCGCGGGAACCAGAAGTTCTCCTTCACGCATCATCCTGTCAAGTCTATGCACGCCGGTAGTGGTCTCTTCCGACACACCTTTCCATTCAGCGGCCATAGATGTCCATTTTCCGGGATGATCTTTCAGGGATCTTTTTAAGAGTTTCTTGATCTCTTTTTCATCTTCCCCTGACGATTTGCTGTCCAGTATCTCCGGGGACTTTTCGGCTTTAACCCCCAGATGCATCATAAGTGTCGCGTCTCCGCCGTCATCAACGATAAGCTGCGGTCCTTTTTCACCCGGAAAAGTCATAGCCTGTTCCGTGCACCACCAAAATTCTTTTATAGACTCGCCTTTCCACGCGAATACGGGTATCCCGCGTTTAGCGACCGCGGCGGCAGCATGATCCTGAGTTGAAAAAATATTACAGCTTGCCCACCTTACATCCGCTCCTAACTCGACCAAAGTCTCGATGAGCACGGCGGTCTGTATTGTCATATGCAGCGATCCCATTATCCTTACGCCGTCAAGCGGCTTAACGGAAGCATACTTCTTCCTTATAGACATAAGTCCCGGCATTTCATGCTCGGCTATATCTATCTCCTTTCTCCCGAACTCCGCCAAAGTTATATCTTTGACTTTATAATCCCTATCCGTAGAAATGATCATTCGTCTCCTTACTCTGTCATTGCGGGCCACAAGCTTTGTCATTGCGAACCCCGAAGGGGTGAAGCAATCTCATAAAGATTGCTTCGTCGCTTCGCTCCTCGCAATGACGGTGATTTCCCCATACACCATTCAATTCGTACATCGGTCATTATTTGTCTATAGTCCATGGTCTATCGTCTATTGTCTCTATCCAGCTGTCTACTTCGCCTTTTTCTTCAGCATTTCCGCCATATCTATTTCTTCCCAGGTAAAACCTTCTCCGCTTCTGCCAAAATGACCGTATGACGCTGTGTTTTTGTATATGGGCCGTCTTAGCTTAAGTTTTTCTATGATACCTCCGGGTGAAAGGTTAAAATTCTCCCTGACCAGTTTTACGATGTTCCTTTCCGGGATCTTCCCCGTATCGAATGTGTTTACCATTATACTTACCGGCTCCGCCACACCTATAGCGTAAGCTAACTGAACTTCACACTTTTTGGCCAGACCGGAAGCTACTATATTTTTTGCTATGTATCTAGCCATATATGAAGCGGACCTATCCACCTTTGTAGGGTCTTTCCCGCTGAATGCTCCGCCGCCGTGACTTCCGACCCCGCCGTAAGTATCCACGATGATCTTTCTACCCGTAACCCCGGTATCTCCCTGTGGGCCCCCTACCTCAAATCTACCCGTAGGATTGATGAACATTTTGGTATCTTTATCCATAAGGTTCGCGGGAATAACGTTTTTTATTACAAGCTCTTTCATGTCTTTGTGGATATCCGTCATTTTCGCTATCGAATCATGGTGCGCGCTTATGACGATCGCTTCCACTCTTTTAGGCACTCCTTCGTCATACTCTATAGTTACCTGACTTTTTCCGTCCGGGCGCAGATAATCTATAAGTTTTTCTTTCCGTATACGGGCCAGCCGTTTTGTTAACGCATGCGCCAAGGTTATCGGCATGGGCATGAATTCTTTGGTCTCATCCGTAGCATATCCGAACATCATACCCTGGTCTCCCGCTCCTCCGGTATCAACGCCCATGGCTATATCGGGAGACTGTCCCTGTATAGAAGTAACGACACCGCATGTCAAATAATCAAATCCGTAATTAGCGTCGGTATACCCGATGTCCTTTATGGTATCTCTGACTACTTTCGGTATATCCACATAGCATGATGTTGTTACCTCTCCCGCTACGAAAGCTAGCCCCGTCGTAACCATACTCTCACAAGCGACTCTTCCGGAAGGATCTTCTTCAAGTATCTTATCCAATATCGCGTCTGATATTTGATCACATATTTTATCCGGATGGCCTTCTGTTACGCTCTCGGATGTGAAAAAATATTTATGTTTCATTGATCTTCCCCTTTCTTTTTTTATAGTTCGCGTTCTCTGTATTCAATGTCAGCTTTTTCTAAGGATTTTTTATCTCCTATGTCATACCAGCCTTCGGTAAAGACATACCCGAACGCTACGCTGGTTTCCGATACCCATTTTACAAAATTTCCGGGCGCGTCCTTTACAAGATCTGTCTTCATATAATCATCCAGAAGTCCCCGGCCTTCTTTAGTGAGATAATAAATGCCGGTCGAGGCAAGGGTGCTCTGCGGTTCTTCGGGTTTTTCCTGAAATCCTTTTATTTTACCGCCTTCTTCGATGGATACTATCCCGTATCTTTTCGCGAGTTCCTTGTCTTTTACGTCGAATAAAGCGATACTGAGCGTCTTTTTATCACGGGAAAAAAATATAAAATTCTTTATATCAAATTCAAAAAGATTATCTCCCGCTATTATTAACAACTCGTCTTTGGGATCTTTGTCTTTAAGTACAAGATCAATATCTCCGATGGCGCCCAATCTATCTTCATTTGAATTTGTAAGATCGTTAATGATCTCTATTTTCATCGAAAAACTTCTGGCCGCGACCCAGTTGGATACCATTCCGGCAAATTTATTATTAGTCACGATGTAGACGCCGTCACAAGTGTCTATTTGTTCGAGTTTCCGTAATAATCTTTCTAGAATGGTCTTTCCTCCCACCTTTATAAGCGGCTTAGGACGATCAAGTGTCAAAGGATACAAGCGTGTTCCGTATCCCGCGGCCAATATTATTCCCTTCATATTTTTCCTTTCTTAAAGTTTTTTATTCCAGGTCTATCAACATTTCCGGGACCAGTTCTTTCAGTTTTGCTTTAGCAAAATCCTGCACTTCTTTTCCCGTTGTAAATTTAAACACGTCTATGGCTATTTTTTTCGCGTCTTCGGAATTAACTGACCTTATGATGTTCTTAACTTCCGGAACAGCTATGGGAGAGGTGCTGAATTCGTCTAATCCCAATCCAAGAAGTATCATGGTCAAAACCACATCTCCGGCCATCTCCCCGCACAAAGCTACCGGAATACCTTCTTTGTGGCCGTTATCTATGACCATCTTTATGAGACTCAATACCGCCGGATGCGTGGGTTCGTAAAGATATGCTATCTTCTCATTGACCCGGTCTACCGCCAGCGAATATTGGATCAGATCATTTGTTCCTATACTGAAAAAATCGGCTTCTTTAGCTAAAATATCACTGGTTATCGCCGCGGAGGGCACTTCTATCATAGCTCCGACCGGCATCTTCTCATTAAAGGGCACCCCTTTAGACCGAAGATCTTTTTTTACTTTCTCTAAGAGCGCGTTTGCCTGTCTAAACTCTCCTACTCCGGATATCATCGGATACATAAGTTTTAAATTGCCGTACGCGGAAGCTCTTAAAATAGCGCGAAGCTGCGTCTTGAAGATAGCGGGCCTTGCCAAACAAAACCGTATAGCTCTCCACCCCAAGAACGGATTCATTTCCTTAGGCACATCTAATTGAGAAAGAAACTTATCCCCTCCCAAGTCCAATGTTCTGATAACAACACAATGGGGGCTTATTTTCTCGGCTACCGATCTATACGCGTTGAACTGCTCTTCTTCCGTAGGAAGATCCTGGCGATTCATATAAAAATATTCGGTCCTGTACAATCCTATGCCTTCCGCTCCGTGCGCTATAACACTGGCCACATCTTCCGGCAATTCAATATTCCCGGCGACTATGAACTTCTTCCCGTCAAGCGTTTCAGAGGGAAGGGTCTTTAACTCTACAAGTTCGTGTTCAAGATATTCGTAACGTCTTTTCTCTTCCTGATATTTGACAAGAAGCTGCTTAGTAGGATTGACTATAACAACACCATGGATCCCGTCCACTATGAGCTGATCCCCGTTTTTCACCACATCCGTAATGGTCTCCAAACCCACAACAGCGGGTATTTCTAATGACTTAGCCATGATAGCCGTATGTGATGTCCTGCCGCCGATATCGGTTACAAACCCCAGAACACTCCCTTTAGGCATCATTGCCGTGTCTGAGGGGGATAGATCATAAGCCACTACAATGGATTTCTCCTCGATCTTATCAAGGCTTTTCTCCTTTTGCCCGAGTAGATTTCTTAATATCCTTTTGCCTACATCCGTTATGTCACTTATCCTGTCCCTGAGATATTCATCCTTTGCCGCGGAAAGCACGCTTATATACTTGTTCAACACTTCGGCAAATATCGATTCTATGTTCTTCTTTTTTTTCTTCAGACGCGAAACAACTTCCTGGACCAATACGCTGTCTTCAAGAACCAATAAATGCGCGCTGAATATCTTCCCGTGTTCAACCCCCATCTCTTTGGATATTTTCTTTTCTATGGCCAGTATCTCTTTTCTTGTCTGCTTCAACGCCTCTTTAAAGCGTATCACCTCATCGGGAATATCCTTATCCTGTATGGAATGTTCCCGGGGAACGATATCCTCCGTCCCGTAGAAATAAACTTTCGCGATAGCTATTCCCGGAGCGGCGGGTATACCTTTCAGCTGGATCTGCTTTTTTTTGAAAGAAAAATTTTTTTCTTTTTTTGTCTCGCCCATAATTGTTTTTCCTTACTTTCCCAAATTAATGTCAACATCGTTCATGACGATATTAGACAGCTCCTCTACAGCGTTTTCCGCGTCTTCTCCGTCAGCTATTATCATTATCTTTGCCCCGCTTTCGGCCGCTAACATCAGTATCCCCATGATTGATTTGCCGTTGACCTCTTGATCGTCCTTTATTACGGTTATATCGCTTTCGTATTTATTCGCTATCTGGACAAATAACGCGGCGGGTCTGGCATGCAGACCTGTTTTGTTCTTTATGGTTATTTCTCTTTTTACGACCATATTAATTTATCTCCAGTTTAATACCGACATGGTCACAAAGTCCGGTTTTTGTTGCCTCGAGCTCTCCTCCCACGACAATAGATATCCCCTGGAACGTTTTTTTTAGTCCTCTTTCCGTCTCATTAACCGTATAAACAGGATATGTCATTAACTCACATTGTCGATCAAAATAAAATTTTACAATCAGTCCTGAATATCTATCCTTAAGACAGAGACTATCTTTTTTTGTTAAAAAAGTCTTATTGCCCCTTTTTTTGTCCCAAATGAGCATATTGAATTCTATCGCGTATTTAACGATCTCCCCTTTTCCCACGGCGTTATATTGTCTTATACTGTGCGAGAGGTCAATAGTGGAGCTCCTGTTAAGACTTACTTTTTTTTCTATTTCAAGGTCCAGCTCCTTACCGGTTCCTGATATTACTTTATCTCTTTTAGAGAAGGTACCGATTATAGAATCATTGCCCGACCCCAGAACAAGATCATATTTTCCCTGAAGAAAAGATCTGTTTCCCGAAGAACCCGTACGTAATTTATCCAGTGACGAGTTTTTATCCAAAATGTGCGTAATAAAAGAACGTCTGGTATGGTCATCGTAATGCAAAAATTTCTTCAGGCCTTTTTCTCCTATACCCAAAGCGTCATGTATATCCGCGGATCCGCCTTTCGCTATTGCCCGTCTCGCGCGTATCATCCGCCGAAAATATCCCCAATTCGCTTTTTTGTGATACTTTTCCTCTATACGGGACATGGAATTTACCAGATTAACAGCTTTCGGTTTATAATCCAGTTCGCTTATCCCTCCTCCGTCGGATGAGGCGAGATAAATATCAAAAACAGCATTCTCTATCACGGTTTCCGAATCTCCGTCACCCATTTCATATTCTATGGCCTTGATACGTTTTGAGGATACCGCGTCCTTTCCTTCTATCTCACCCTTGGCTTTTATGAGATGGTGGTATACTCCCGACCTCAAATGAGGTAGGTATACTCCTCCGAAAATACCGTGCCAATACGCGCATCCCGATTGCGCTTTATATAGTTCTATCTCCGCTTTTTTCAACCCTTCTTCTTCTTTCTCGTCTGAATTATTTCTGATCTTTTCTTTAAGCATCCTGCTGACAGACATCATCCTTTTATGCATCCTGTCGGCTTCCGGATACTTTGTGAAAAAATTATTAAAATCGCCTTCACTCCAATCCATCATCTCTCCGTAACTCGCGGTCGGAAGCGTATTGATCCTGTGAGGCTTGACCGTATCCATAATTTCGGAATAAGTATATGTTTCGACCAGATCGGGATTATCGGTCAAAAGGGAAAAAAATCTATCAAGCCATCTTTTTTCATACACAAGTTTATGTGTACTAGGCCATGCCCCGAACTTTTCACCGTCATCGGCAAAAAAAAGACACTTATCATTTATCGATCCGCGTATGGTTTCTCTCATGTAATCTAAGACCGCTTCCGGAGAACTGAACGGCATCGCGTATCTTAGGCTTCTGTCAGCCGGGAAAACGGTCAATTCTCCCGTTTTTTCTTTGATACTCCACGGACGGAACAGATTTTTTTTATCCGCTCCCGCTTTCAATAAATGACTGTCATCCAGAATGGTATATTCCATATCTTCGTTTATCAAAGTTTCGGCAAATTCCGGTTCCCATACCCGTTCTGTTACCCACGCGCCTCTCGGCCGGATCCCGAATATTTCCTGTATGAGTGAGCTGTTTCTCTTTATCTGCCCCTTCCTGTCCTCATCCGGGATCATAGACATGACCGGTTCATAATAACATCCGCCCATGATCTCTATCTGCTCTCTCGCGATAAGTGTTCTCAGTTTATCTATATACTCGGGATGTGTTTCCTGGAACCATTTCAGCATATTCCCGGGATAATGGAACGAAGCTTTTATCCCCGGATGTTTCTCGAACATCTCTAGAAGCGGAAGATAAGCTTTCTCGTACGCGTAATCAAATTCGCTGTCAAAATTAAAGACAGGCTGATAGCAATGAAACGCCATTGAGAACTTTATCTTACTCATTTACCGCACCTCATATTCGTTCAATATATCCATAATAACATCACTCAATTTAACGGGATCGTGCCGGACAAATTCCTGGGCTCCCGCTATGCTCGCTTTGATAAGTTTGATATTTTCCCGCTTCATCCATTCCTCATCCTTACTATCAAGCTTAACCGGGAATTTATCCTCTTGCTTATATTTCTCGTACAGTTCTTTTGGTATACGTTCTACGTTCGCTATGCAAAAATTAGCCGCGTCGGGATGTGTATGTCTTATTATGGCCCCCATATGATCGCTCACTGAATAATCGTCAGTTTCCCCGGCTTCGGTCATAACGTTGCATATATAGATCTTAGGCACCTTAGCTTTTATTACCGCTTTTTGTATGCCTTCGATAAGCAGATTGGGCATAACACTTGTATATAAACTTCCCGGGCCTAAAACTATCGCGTCCGCCTGACGGATCGCGTCAACGGACTCCTGTGTAGCCTTACAATCGCCGGGCACAATAGAAAGCCTGTCGATGGGGCTTCCCTTTTCGTCTCTGATACGGCTTTCTCCGACAGTTTCTCTTCCGTCTTCTCTTTTAGCGACAAGTTTTACTTTTTGCAATGTAGCGGGAAAAACATTACCCCTTATCGCGAGTACCTTACTGGATTCCTTTATCGCTAAAGCAAAATCTCCCGTAACTCTGGAAAGAGCCGTTATAAAAAGATTACCGAAATTATGCCCGTATAATCCTTCTCCCTGAGTAAAACGGAATTGGAAAAGCGCGCCCAGAAGATCTTCCGATTCGGATAAAGCCACAAGACAGTTCCTTATATCTCCCGGCGGCAAAACATCAAACTCTTCTCTGAGCCTTCCCGAAGAACCTCCGTCATCCGCCACCGTAACTATCGCCGTAATATTGCTCGTTCTCTGTTTCAATCCCGTAAGCAGTGTTGAGAGACCCGTCCCTCCCCCTATAACCACTATTTTGGGTCCTTTTTCAAGTATACGCTTCTGATATATTTTATCTACCAGATCATCCCTGCCGCCTGCGGTATGATGAGGTATTAGTACGGTCATAAAAGATCTAAGTATCCTCTTGACGGCAACTATGACGCACAATATACCCGCTATAATGACTATCCCCGCTATAGCTTTATTCTCGGGATTACGCTCGGCTATAACTATGACAAAACCCATAGATATCATCAATATCCCGAAAATGGATAAAAATATCCATCTCTTAACGAGCATCCCGGGGTATAACCATTTAAGACTTCTCATATGATCAAGGATCCTTTTAGACAAAGAATATCTATCACTGTAGAACGGACAACCCTCTTCTTTCACTTACAACTAAATGAAGATCCGTTTACTCCGATTTTTTCTGTTCTTCTTCTTTTATTATTCTCAAAAGATCCCGAACGTCCGCGGCATCTCGCAATCTGTCTCTTATAAATTTGTCGTCTAACAAACGGGATATCTTGGCTAAGACTTTAAGGTGCGGTCCCGGGGTCTCGCCGGGAGCTATAAGAAGGAAAAATATGTATGTAGGCTCACCATCAAGTGATTTAAAATCTACACCGTTTTTTGATATACCAAAGGCAGCTGTTATCTTTTTTA
>JBDRBI010000066.1:0-8029 GCA_043822885.1 Candidatus Omnitrophota bacterium | reverse complement strand
GTATTTTTTCAGCAGTTCTTCCTTGGAATTATTATTAAGCATTTTAAGATGTTTTTGTTATTTGAACCTGAGAGCCTTTTCTATCTTGGCAATAAGCACGTCCTTCTCTATCGGCTTTATAATAAAATCAACCACACCCAGTTTATACATCATTAACCTGTCCTTATCCGTATCCAGAGCGGAAAGCGTGATAATAGGTGTCCCTTTACCGATCGGATCTTCGTTTAACATTTTGCAGGCTTCGGGACCGTCTATTTTAGGCATAAGGATATCCAGCAGAATAACATTAGGCTTAAATGTTCGTACCAGTGAAATTATATTTGCCGCATTCGATAAGGTCATAACTTCATATTCACCCGTATTTTCCAAGTTGATCTTTGTTATCCTAAGAAAATCTTCCTCATCATCAACTATCATTATCTTTTTCTTTTCCACCGAGACCTCCTTCGGATAGATTAAATGTTACGATAAATTTTGTGCCTCTGCCTTTCTCTGATTCCACCGCGACAGACCCTCTATGCATATCCATTATGTTTTTCACGATCGACATCCCCAGACCGGTCCCTTCTGTCCGTTTTTTTGTAGTAAAAAACGGGTCAAAGAGCTTTTTCTTTACATCCTCACCCATCCCCGTGCCGGTGTCTTCTACTTCCGCGATAACCACTTGTTCCCCAGGTTTAAAAATATCATTTCTTCTTATCCCCACCATGTTTCCCTTTTTTTTAAGTACCGACAAATAGGAGCGCACATAGAGTTTCCCTCCGCTAGGCATTGCGTCGATAGAGTTACTAAACAAATTCACGAAGACTTGTCCTATCCTTTCCCCGTCAACTGTGACCCCGGGTATATCCTTTCCGAATTCCCGAAATATTTCTATCTTCTTATTTTTTAACCTGTGTTCTACTAGGGTGAGAGCATTATCTATCAGCAAGTTTATGTTCTCAGGATTCATTTTTAATGTTTCAGCCCTCGAAAAATCAAGGAGATCGCTTACGATATTATCAGCCCTCTTAATGCCGCTTTTCATCATCCGGAGCATTTCGTGTTTGTCTTTCTCATCCGGAGGAACTTCTCCCTCCAGATAATTTATTCCCTGTAACACTATCCCTAAAGGGTTCTTCACTTCGTGCGCCACCCCGCTGGCCATCCCGCCGACAGCTTCCATCTTCTCCGCCTGGATAAGCTGAGTCTGCGTCTCTTTAAGTCTTTCATATGCTCCCTGCAGATCTTCCATAATATTTAAAGTTGCTTTTTGAGCTTCGGTGAGCTCTTTAGTTTGTTCTTCCAGTTTAGCCTTAGTTTTTTCTGAGTCCTGCATTCTGTTCTTTAATTCATTCATCTTCTCTTTGAGCTTCTCTTCTAATCTCTTGCGTTCGGTGATTTCCTGGCTAAGTTGTTCATTGCTCTTTTGGAGCTCAGCAGTGCGCTCCTGAACCTTATTTTCTAATTCTGCCTTTGATGCTTCAATGACTTTCAATCGCTCTTTCCCTACTTCTGATGCCGCAGATATGATTGCAGCTGTGCTAAGCTGGGAAGACGACATGAAACCGTATGTGTCCAAAATCGTTGTAATAAATATATTAAACCCTCCTAAAACGATACTCAAGCCAACAAACTCACTATGTTCTCTAAGGACTGCTATCGCCTCAGGGTGTAAGAATGTCCCTTTATTGGTTATTTGAGAACCCTGCAAGATTTCGTAATCAGAAATAAGTTTAGTTAAAATATTTCTGCATCTCTCAATCCCGACGACAGATATAACTGTTCCTAATAGCTTATTGACGATACCAACATATGAAAGCAGGGTACATACATCTTCTCTCTTCAAATCTTCTGAGGTGTATCTTACGCCTATGACATCTATGCTCTCATTTTTCATATGTCTTCCTTGCTCGTGCATTCTTACTACTGCTGCGTCTATGTGGAACGAAGGTTTTTATTGTTCCGTTCTTTATTAAGGCAATGCGATCGCAGAATCCTTTGGTTTCAGCTGGGTCTGATGCGGTATAAATAGTGATGATGCGATTTCTTTTTAGATATTGACGGATATATGTTTTTAATTCCTTTTTAACCTTCCAATCAGTAGCCGCGAACGGCTCATCAAGCAGTAAGACCTTTGGTTTGAAGGCACACATTCGTACCAGCGCAAGTCTTTGCTGCTGTCCCCAGCTTAAGTGAGCCGGTTTTTTGTTCTTGGATGAATCAAGGTCAAAGACCTTTATCCATTTTTCGACTTCACGATGTGAGTGTAGAACTTGGTCAACATTTTCAAAGACGGTCATTCCTGGAACAAAGCCACAAAATAGTGGATGCCATGCCATCCAAAATTGATGTAACGACTGTGGAACAAGCAATATGCCTGCGACTCCCCGGTCATAAATTTCTAAGTCATCGATGCAGGTATCGCATAAATACATATGGCCCTGTTTATGCTTATACACGCCAAGAATGATAGTTAATAACGTTGTTTTGCCGCTACCGTTTGGGCCAATGAGCCCAAGGATTTCTCCCTCTCTGACTTCTAATGTCACATCATGCAGTACGGTTGTCTCATTAAGCTGCACCAATATTTTCTCTAATACGAGTTTCATAGTGTTGTTTAATTATTTTGATTATTTGGCGCAGAGCTCAAATTGACACGTCTCTTCTCCATGGCCCCAGCATAAAACTTCCGTCGCCACTATCAATCCCTTAAAATACTCTGAGAGCGCCCCTGCGATAACGCCCCCCTCATAATGACAGATCGGTTCTCCTATATTCATCATCCCGCCGCAGGAGATACACTCGTCGACCTTAATAATGTTCGGGAAATCCCCCTTCCATTCTACGACAGTAGGAACTCCGATTTTCATATTGACTATAAATTGCGCAAAGTTAGTTACAAATTCCTTCCCGTCTTTTCCTTGTATTAAACCGCTTGAAACTAAATCCCGCCCCAGCTTAATACCGATAGAATAGACTATGCCGTCGCTTGCCTTCTCTCCCAATAATCCGGATAAATTCCACTTCAACCCAATTATCCGTAAAATCCTAAAATTTATAACGAATTCAGCGCCTCCTAATGTCGGCCGGCCAATGGCTATATCTTCAATATCTCCTACTACAGCAATCCCCGCCTCTTTTCCGACTACGTTCTTGCACCTCTGCCGCGTTGCATTGAGTTTCTTCGTAAATGCAGCGTCTTTTTCTTCCCGCTCCTTTAAAAGTTTCTGGTAGTCATATGCCATCTTATCATCTCCCTATTTTCAGCTCTCTTCCCACGGCAAGTTTATTGAATTGCTCAAGGCTCCCCATCTTCTTTTTAAGCAACAATCGTCTGCGCAGCATAAGAGATCGAACTAAAACTAAAAAGTGCCATCAATCCGACTGTCAAGATCCATGTTTTCTTCATATTATGTTTCCTCTTGTTTATCAGTTTTTTGTCGAGTCGCTAATTCTGAATGCCGGTATTCCATTTCTCGCACTTCATCAAAACAAAAAAAAGGCAACCCTTTTATGAAATTGCCTCAAAATCCCATATTTTTGTCCTTTTTATTTCCACTTTATCCTTCCCTTGCGGTCCAGCATTAAATCTACTACCTTGTACCAAAAAAGTCAAGCAACATCAAGCGGGGTCATTCGATTTAACCCACCGCAATGAAATGAATTGCAAGAGGTTTTTGTTTAGTGTAGAATCATTCTTGGGTGATTTACAATGTGTTGGAGAGAAAAATGGAAGAGCGAAAACTGAATGTTTTTGAAAAATATCTCACTTTATGGGTTATTGGGTGTATCGCCGCGGGAATTGTCTTGGGAAAACTATTTCCTCAAGCCGCTGTTACATTAGATAACATATCAGTTTATCAGGTTTCAATACCCATCGCTATATGCCTTTTCTTTATGATGTATCCTATAATGGTGAAGATCGATTTTTCCGAAGTCGTTAAAGCCGGGAAGACCCCGAAACCGGTCTTACTTACTCTGTTCATTAACTGGTGCGTTAAACCTTTTACCATGCTTGTTATAGCTACATTATTTCTGGGCGTCCTATTCAAAGGATCCCTTCCGGGATCTGAGATCGTTAAAAGCGGTATGCGGGTCGAAATGTACCGTTCTTATATCTCGGGCTGTATCTTGTTGGGAATAGCTCCCTGCACGGCGATGGTACTTGTTTGGGGTCATTTGGCAAAAGGTAATGACGGTCACACTCTTGTTATGGTAGCGATAAACTCACTAGCGATGTTGTTCCTTTACGCTCCTTTAGGAGGGTGGCTTTTGGGTGTTAACCAAATGCCCATTCCCTGGCAGACCATCGTATTATCGGTAGTTATCTACGTGGGCCTGCCGCTTGTTTTAGGGTATAAATCCAGGAAACTGATCATCGCCAAAAAAGGAATCAAATGGTTTGAGGAAAAATTCCTTCGTTTTTTGACCCCTGTTTCTATCGGGGCCTTGTTGATCACTTTGATACTGCTATTCTCTTTTAAAGGGGACTTGATACTCAGGCAGCCGCAGGTCATATTTCTGATAGCAATACCACTCTTTCTTCAAACATGCCTTATTTTTGCTTTAACATACGCATTGGCTAGATGGCTGAATTTACCTTATCATGATGCGGCTCCTTCCGCGCTTATAGGGGCAAGTAATCATTTTGAGGTCGCGATCGCTACTTCCGCAATGTTGTTCGGTCTTTCGTCGGGAGCATCGTTAGCGACCGTGGTCGGAGTACTGATCGAAGTGCCGGTCATGCTGATGCTGGTCCGTTTTTGCCTGAAAACAAAACATTTTTTCAGGCAATCAGCTTGATAGTCCGGTAAAACAGAAAAAGATGGGGTCTGACCCCAAGGAGGGATATATGAAAAAATGTCAATTTTGCGCGGAAGAAATACAGGAAGAGGCCGTAAAATGCAGATATTGCGGTGAATTCTTCGATAAAAAAGAAGGCATTAAGTGGTATTTAAAAACGCCTTTTTTAGTGATAGCTTTCTTATGCGTCGGCCCTTTTGCCCTGCCGCTACTCTGGATCAATCCCCGTTATAAACGAAATAGCAAGATCCTGATAAGTATTTTAGTTCTTTCGGTAAGCTATTATCTCACGATCGCGACGATCGGATCGGTGCGGACGATATTGGCCTACTATGATCAACTCTTTTGACCCGGATGAATACGGCCAAAACACGATACATAGTACACCTTGATATGGATGCTTTTTTCGCGTCCATCGAACAGAGGGATGATCCTTCTCTCAGAGGTAAACCTGTTGTTATCGGCGCTTCTCCCAAGGAAGGCCGGGGACGCGGGGTTGTTTCGACCTGTTCTTACGAAGCCCGAAAATTCGGTATACATTCGGCAATGCCTATATCCATAGCTTACAGGAAATGTCCCAACGCTTTTTTCATCAGCCCGGACATGGGAAAATACGCGAATGTATCGCACAATATCTTTTCCTTGCTTGAGATGTTCACTCCTCATGTAGAGCCGGTAAGCGTGGATGAAGCCTTTCTGGATATTACGGATAGTTTCCACCATTTCGGATCCCCTCTTGAGACATGTCTAAAAATAAAAGAACGTATAAAAGAAAAGACCGGCCTGACCTCTTCTCTCGGACTCGCGCCCACCAAGATGGTCGCTAAGATAGCGTCTGACATAAAAAAACCCGACGGATTGACCGTTGTAGAGCGTGAGTCCGTGCAGGATTTTCTCCGTCCTCTTCCCATTGAACGCCTGTGGGGTGTCGGAAAAAAGACGGCGGTTATTCTTAAGAATATGGGGATATATACCATAGGCGATATTTCTTCCCGGAACGAACAGGAACTCGCGGACGCATTCGGCGAGAACGGCACGCATATCTGGACACTCGCGAATGGATCCGATGAACGGGACGTAGAGATAAATAACGAAATAAAGTCCGTAAGCAATGAATACACCTTCGCGGAAGATACCTGTGATATAGACCTTATCAAAGATACACTGATGCAGTTAAGTGAACAGGTATCGCATAGATTACGTGAGGACCGGCTCGAGGGTAGAACGATAACCTTAAGGATACGGTTCTCTGATTTCAAGACTTACACCAGATCCGAGACTATTAACTCCTCCACTAATTTCGCGGATGTACTATACGGGACATCTCTGCGGAAGATCGATGAGTTCAATATAGGCTTTGACAAATGCGTGCGGCTTCTGGGAGTACGCGTATCTAACCTCCTCGGTCTCGCCCCCGGAGACAACCTCTTCACCGCGGATGATTTCTCGGACAAAAAGAAAGAACGTCTCCATAAAGCCATAGACAAAATAGTGAATAAATTCGGCGATAACGCCCTTCGGCGGAGGGGATGAATGGGGAATGATTGCTATTCCGTCATTGCGAGGACCCCGGCCGAAGAGCCGGGGGACGCGGCAATCCCTAATTGGCATATGGAAGAGATTGCTTCGTTGTCGCTTTGCTCCTCCTCGCAATGACGGGGTGTAGTCGTCGCTCGCAATGACGGTCTGGAAACTCCGTCATTGCGAACCCCGAAGGGGTGAAGCAATCTCATTCATTACACATAACACATTACACATCGGTCATTATTTGTCTATGGTCTCTCTAAACTGTTCCGCGATCATTTGTTCCGCGATCATGTCACTTTTGTCTTTTCCTACGAGGGACTCCGCTATTTTAAGAGCGAAGGACAAAGCCGTACCCGGCCCCTTACCGGTTATTATATTCCCGTCCTTGACTACATCCTCATCAACGAAGGATATTTTCGATGAAAAACTTTTTTCCATTCCGGTATAACATGTCGCTTTTTTCCCGTCAAGAATACCCATAGGAGCCAGTACTATGGCCGGTGAAGCGCATATGGCCGCTATTATTTTCTTCCGGGATATTGTCTCGGATATAATGCTTTTAAGTTTCATGGATCCGGCGAGATTTTCAGCTCCGGGCATACCACCCGGCAGTATCACCACGTCATAATCGTCTTCACATTCGTTAAGTTCTTTATCGCAGTATATCGTGATATTGTGCGCTCCTGTCACGGTTTTTGAGCCCACACTCGCTACGGTCACGTTCACTCCGGATCGTCTGAGCACGTCTATCGGAATGACCGCTTCGGTCTCTTCAAACCCCCGAGCAATAACTATCAATGCCTTCTTCTTCATTTGTACTCCTTTAAACGGTTTAAAAGTTAAAAAGTTAAAAGGTTTAAAAGTTCATAGTTTCTAGGGTATAACGTTTAGCGTTTCCGCCAAAGGCGGACCAGCCTCAGGCTGGCAGGGTTCATTTTCTAGGGGTTAGCGTTCAGCGTTCATTTTCTAGGGTTTAGCGTTCAGGGTATAGAAAAGAGGGCTAGCCCGCCCTAACTAAACCCCAAACCCTATACCCTCATCTTCTTCCTTCGTCCTCTCGCATCTACCTTCTAACTTCTAACTTCTAACTTCTATTTTTTATGACTGGTGACTGGTGACCTGCCTGCCCCCGCCACGTGTTCTAAAAGAAGGCAGCGGGGGGGGTGACTAGGTGACTCTTTAAGGGCGGTTCGCGAACCGCCCCTACATTTTCTATTTGCCCGCTACGAACTCTACCGCTATTTTCACTATTTTCTTCATAGATACGGAGACTTTTTTTCTATCCTCATCCGATACCGCGGTTTCCCATATGGGTTTTTTGAGAGGAAGATCGCTCACAAATAAGAGACCCGCTACTTCCGCGCCGTTATTTCTCGCTCCGTTATATACCGCGGATAATTCCATCTCAATAGCTTTAAATCCCCCCTTTTCTATCCGCGTCAAAAGATCCTCATTTTCTGCGGTCATAGAACCTATGGTGTAAATATCCCCCGTCTTGAACGATCCCTTTTTTTTACATAAAAGATCTTTCAGCTCTCCGGTATATTTCTCGGAACAATCTATCATATTTTTCGCGTCAGAAATATCTTTAAGATCACTCGTTCCGTTATGATATCTGCTGAAACCTTCTCCGTTAAACGCTCTTTTCCCTACAACGATATCCCCTATTTCGCAATCGCCGAAACCTCCGCATGCTCCGAGAAAAACCATTTTCCTG
>JBDRBI010000065.1:0-31099 GCA_043822885.1 Candidatus Omnitrophota bacterium | reverse complement strand
AATACCAGGGACGTGCTGGCTGTAGCGTATGATACTCCGGTGCCGGGATTCAAGAATTCCGTGGTCAATAATTTAAGGCTCTGGTCGGCCGGGAGTACGGAAGATTTTGATTTTGAATACTTTAATGACGGGGACTACATAAAAGCTTGCGAAAACAAAATACTATCCGAGAATATTTCCAGAGTACTTTATCCCAGTGACAGTGTGTATAAAGGTCTGGAACTCAGGTTGAAGCAGGAGTATTTTTTTACATCCGCCTCGATACAGGACATAATACGCAGGTTCAAAATGCACAATAAAGATTTCCGGGCATTTCCGGACAAAGTGGCGATACAACTTAATGATACACATCCGGCAGTGGCGATAGTAGAGCTTATGCGTATCCTTTTGGATGAGGTAAGGCTTGATTGGGACAGGGCTTGGGATATAACCGTCAGGACATTTGCTTATACAAATCACACCATAATGCCGGAAGCGCTTGAGAGCTGGCCGGTAGAATTATTCGGGAGACTTCTTCCCAGGCACCTTGAGCTCATATTCGAGATTAATACGCGTTTTCTGGGGGCGATCGCCAAAAAATATCCGCATGATAATGAACGGATGAGCAGAATGTCTCTTATAGCAGAGGGCTCCGATAAGAGGATAAGGATGAGCCATCTCTGCATAGTAGGGAGTCATTCCGTGAACGGTGTTTCGCGCTTACATACGGATCTTTTAAAAACAACCCTTTTTAAAGATTTTTTTGAGTTTTATCCCGACAAATTCAATTCAAAGACTAACGGCATTACGCAGAGGAGATGGCTTAAAAAAGCTAATCCGGCCCTTTCCTCTTTGATAAATGATACTATCGGCGACGGATGGATAAAAGATCTCACTGAGCTTAAAAAACTCGTTCCTTTTGCCGAAGATACTTCTTTTAGAAATAAATGGGAGAAGGTCAAAATAGGGAATAAGAATGAGCTGACGAAATATATAAAGGATAAGACAGGGATAATCGTGGATCCGAATTCTATGTTTGATGTTCAGATAAAACGTATGCATGAATACAAGAGGCAGATATTATTCGCGTTCTATCTGATATCGCAATACATTAAGATGAAAAGATCACCTTCCGACCATGTTGTTCCCAGAACTGCCATAATATCGGGTAAAGCCGCGCCCGGATACATAGCGGCCAAATCCACTATAAAGTTCATAAACAACGTTGCGGATGTTATAAACAGTGACCCGGACGTGGCGGGCAGGCTTAAGGTAGTTTTTCTTGAGAATTATCGCGTATCTCTCGCAGAACGCATATTTCCGGCGAGCGATCTTTCCGAACAGATATCAACAGCCGGAAAAGAAGCTTCGGGTACGGGTAATATGAAATTTATGCTCAACGGTGCTTTGACAATAGGTACCTGGGACGGAGCCAATATCGAGATCGCCGAAGAAGTCGGGATGGATAACATCTTTATATTCGGAAAAAAGGCCGAAGAAGTCGAAAAGATGATAAGAGAAGGATATAATCCAAAAACATACATTAAAAATGATCCTCTTCTGAAAGAGGTGTTCTCTTTGATACAAAAAGATGTTTTTTCCGAGAAAGAACAAAGGATCTTCCGTTCTTTATATGAATCCATTTGCAGAAGAGACACGTATCTTGTTTGCGCCGATTTTGGGGAATATATAAAAACTCAAGACGAAGTTTCGAAAGTATATTCTTCTAAAGACGAGTGGATCAGAAAATCCATATTGAATGCGGCTAATTCCGGAAAATTTTCAAGTGATAGAACCGTTTCGGAATACGCTAAGGACATCTGGGGAGTGAGATAGAAGATAGAGGATAGAAGGAAGAAGGACGAGGGACGAAGGAAGAAGATATAGAATGTAGTGCTGGTTTTAACCCGCAGATCTGGGATGGAAGTTCGTAGCGTATCAGTCAGTCACTATGAACTATCAACTATCAACTATCAACTATCAACTCTTAAACTATTAAACCGTAATTCTACACCATGAAAAGATATACACTTCACGAACCCTCCGGGAAAATAGAAACACATATTGATTTCGAAGGCAGTCTCAACGAGTCGCAGTATGATGTGGCGACGCGGGCGGAAGGGCCGTGTCTGGTCTTGGCCGGAGCGGGTTCGGGTAAGACCCAGACCTTGATATACCGTCTCGCGTATTTATTGGAAAGAGGTGTTCCTCCTCAAAATATACTTCTTATGACATTTACAAATAAGGCCGCGCGCCAGATGCGTGACCGAACCGAAATGCTTCTAAAATATAGTCCTAAAGGCCTCTGGAGCGGAACTTTTCATCATATAGGGAATCGGTCTTTACGTATGTACGCGGAAGACGTGGGTTTTAATAAAGATTTCGGGATACTCGATCAGCAGGATTCACGGGATCTCATAAAGACCTGCATAAAAGGGATGAAGACATTTGCCAAAGACGCGAAATTCCCTAAACCTTCCGTAGTCCAGTCGATAATAAGTCTTGCTACCAACATAAATTCTTCCGTAGAAAAGACATTGGAGGAAAGATATCCGTATTTAGCGCAGTTCGCCTGGGAGATAGAAAAAATAAAAAAGGAATACGATAAGAAGAAACGAGAATCTGGGAATATGGATTACGATGATCTCTTGTCAAAATGGAAATGGCTTTTAGAAAATGTGCTTAGAGTAAGAAAGCGGTTCAGTGAACAATTTAAATACATAATGGTAGATGAGTATCAAGACACTAATATCATACAGGCGGATGTCGTGGATATGCTCGGTGAATATCATCGCAACATACTCGCCGTGGGTGATGACGCGCAGTCCATATATTCTTTCCGGGGGGCGCGTGTCGAGAATATCCTTAACTTCCCAAAAAGGTTCAGCGACGCTAAAATATTTAAACTGGAGACAAATTACAGATCTACCCCGGAAATATTGGACCTGGCAAACGATTCTCTCCTTAACAACGAAAATCAGTTCCAGAAAGAACTGAAGGCGATAAAGCCTTCATTCGAAAAACCCGCGTTGGTCGAAGTCAGGGATATGTATTCACAGGCAAGGTTCATAACGCAAAGGGTCATGGAACTTCGTTCCGAAAGCATTACGCTTAACGATATCGCGGTGCTTTTTAGGGCGCATTACCAATCGGCGGAACTTGAAATGGAACTTGTTAAGAACGGTATACCTTACATAGTGCGGGGAGGTATGCGTTTTTTTGAACAGGCGCATATCAAAGATGTGCTTTCGTACATGAAAATAGCGATAAATCCCGTGGATGAAATAGCGTGGATAAGAGCTCTTTCTCTTTGCCCCGGGATAGGGCCCGGGTATGCCGAAAAGATATATTTATCTTTTCGGGCAAAGGAACAAAGTGTATATGATTTCGTAACGGGCGATCTGGCTAAAACTCTGTCCAAGAAAGCGTATAGCGGGTTCTTAAAATTCCAGAAGATCATCAAGAAAATAGCGTTTCCCGAAAGGAGCCATTCTCCCGGGGAAATGATAGCTTCGATACTGGAAGCCGGATACGAAGATCATATACTGTCTTCTTTTGAGAACGCTAAGGACAGGGTGGAGGATATACATGAACTTATTAGTTTCTCGAACGAGTATTCTTCTTCGTCCGATTTTTTAAGTGATATCACTTTAAGAGAAAGTTTTAAGGGAGAAACCCCCTCGGGAGAAGAAGGGGAGGAAGAAAATCTGGTACTTTCCACGATACATCAGGCCAAAGGTCTGGAATGGGATGTCGTTATAGTGCTGGGTCTTTGTGAGGGACAGTTCCCTCATCCTAAAGCTCTTTCTGAGGATAGGGAAATGGAAGAAGAAAGGAGACTTTTTTACGTGGCCGTTACGCGCGCAAAAAAGTTCTTATACATGATGCATCCCAAAACGCGTTATGATTATCAAAAAGGAACAGTCATCGCGAGAAGTTCCAGGTTCCTTAAAGAACTCGACCCGTCGAGCTATGAAGTGTGGCAGGTAGACTCTTCCCGGGGGTTTGACAGGGATAAGGATTTTGATGACGAGATCGAGCTGTGAGATCAAAAAGCCAAAAAGTTCATAGTTCATAGTTCGTAGTTCGGAGTGATTCACTGATACGCTATCTTCAATCCGAAAGCTAAAAGTTTGAACCCTAAACATCGGAAAGTAAGGAGATTTTTGTGATGAAAAGACAATTCGGCGCGGGCGGGGTGGTCATTAGTAGGGATGACGGGATGAAAGTGCTCCTTATAAAAGACAGGTACGGACGGTGGACATGGCCTAAGGGGCATGTAGAAGAAGGTGAAACGGATGAAGAAACGGCTCTTCGGGAGATAACAGAAGAAACCGGATTAAAACATATACGCATAATAGAGAAAATAGGTTCTCAGGAATATTGGTTTACTTTGAAGGATGAAAAAATATTTAAAACTGTGAACATATTCTTGGTGGAGTCTTTAGGACAAGAAAAGCTTAAGATCCAAAAAGAAGAAGTGCTTCTTGCCGAATGGTTCTCTCCTCCCGAGGCTCTGGACCGCATCGAATATGAGGGATCCAAGGAGATACTTGAGAAGGCGATAGAGGCCATGGGCGATTGACTATAGACCATAGACCATAGACGGATATTGACCGATGCGCTCTTTCCGTCATTGCGCCTGTCCTCCGAAGCCAAATAAGATCAAAATAGTTTGGCGAAGGTGGAAGGAGCGGAGCGACGAAGCAATCTCAGGATGAAAACGCGAACTACACGTGATCATATGAAAAAAGACACAACAAACATAAAAGCTATATTATTCGATCTTGGGAATGTTATAGTTAAATTTGACCCGGCTATAGCTGAGGAAGGGTATTCTAAGCACGGGAAAATAGAAAAAAATACTTTCGTGGATTACATCATGGATCCGGGTGATGTGGATAGATACATGGAAGGAAAACTTTCTTCCTCAAAGTTCTATACAAAAACCCGTAATAAATTCAGGCTCGATATAGGGTTTAAAGACTTTTACGAAATATGGAACAGTATATTCTATCCGTATCCTGAGATGGAGGAAATAGTAAAAAACCTGAAGGAAAAATTCCCCGACATAAGACTCGTTCTTGTATCAAATACAAATGAAAAGCATTTTATATTTTTGAAAGAGAATTATAGCGTATTAGGTCATTTTGATGAACACGTTCTTTCCCATGAGGTAGGCTTGATAAAACCAAAGCCCGGGATATTCAAACAAGCTTTACGCGTCGGTGACAGTCTCGCGAAAGAAACGCTTTATTTTGATGATCGTCAGGATCTTATAGATGCCGCAAGAATAATGGGTATAAAAGCCTTCCTTTTCACAGATCACAAAGAGCTTAAACAACAGCTAGCACGCTTCAATATAACGGTCTAAAAGAAATATTCATATTTCAACCTGACAGATCTAACCAGGTTAGCTAGCTAACCTGGTTAGATCTGTCAGGTTGGATTTTGATTTTGGATTTCTTCCCTCTACCTTCTCGCTTCTCGCCTCTCGTTTCTAATATACTTATCTCCACAGTTAGTATTTCAAAAAGTTAATTGAGTTTTTGGCCAACTTGTATTATTATGTTATCAAAAAAGAAAGCTAGATATATATTTGCATGTGTATATAGGCATAGTGGCTATTATCCAAAGCGGTATAACTACTGGTATGAATATGATACATTAGCTATTATTGTCCAAAGCTAATATAACTGCTAGTACAAATATAATTCAGGAGATCAACAGTTTTATGAAGCACGATATCCTACACAGATATGGCATAGACCTATATAAAAGAATAAAAGCGGTTGTTGTTGTAACCGCTTTTATGACTAATATCCTTGGAATGGAGGCACTTGCGGCAGCAGTTCCCGGGACCGAAAGATCTGCTGTGTTCTCGGTGTATGATCGTAAAATTGGATCCACCGAACATTCTTTTGATAACGAAACATTTATTTTACCTCATGACCTCGGCTATATAACGGATTCCTGGACTACTGATGAACACCAGACTCCGAATAATAAACCCCGTACTACGGTAATACATATCCAGGACACTCATTGCAGTTATGAAGCTCAGAAGAAGATCTCCGATATAATCGCGTATTTTAACGAAAATTACGATATAGATACGGTTAATCTTGAAGGCGGTTCAAGAAACTACGATTTTTCGGTATTTGAAAAAATAAGGGATAAAGAAATACGCCGTAAAGTTTGTGATTATTTTGTTCAAAAAGGCCTGGTCTCCGGCGGGGAATATTATGCGATAAATAATCCCGGTGAAGTTCAACTCTGGGGTATGGAAGACAAAAAAGAATATTTCAATAATCTCAATGCCTACAGAGATTTCATTAAGCATAGCGGAGGGTTAAAGGAAGATCTGCTAGTCCTTACGAATACTCTGAAAGAGCTTAAAAAGCATATATATTCCGATGAATTGCTTGAATTTGACGAGAAATATTCTTTGTACAAAACAGATGAAGTTAAACTCGAAGATCATATGGGTTATCTGGCTGAAAAGGCCGCCGAAAAGGTTATCCCGTTCGAGGACCTTGTTAATCTTAATTTATTGAAAGGGTCTATTGCTCTGGAAAAGGATATGAATTTCAAAAAAGCCGAGAGTGAGAGATATCTTCTAATAAGCGAATTGAAAAGGATGCTGTCTAAAAACGGGATCAAGATGCTTATTCGGAAAACATTTGAGTTTACCGGGAAGAAGATCTCGGAAGTTGAATATTACGCATATCTTGCGGAAAAAGTGCAACGGATGGATCTTGACCCGGACAAATTTTCCGAATTCATAAAGTACAAAAACTACGTGTCCCTGTATCATTTCGTGGATAGATCAAAGATAACAGCGGAGATAGATGTTTTGGAAGAACGGATAAAGGGATCCCTGTATGTGAATAGCGCGGATAGGGAACTTAACCTCCTTTCAAGGAACCTGGTTCTTATGAAGAATATGTTAGGTATATCCTTCACCAGGGAGGACTACGAATATTACAGACAGAATAGGGATTCTTTCAAAATGAGGAGTTACATATCTTTCATAAATAATGAAGGGCATTCAAGGGGGATAGAACCGATATCCGGATCCGCTCTGGCCGTTCTTGCCCGATGCATGAATGATATGGAGAAATTTTATAAATATTCTTTCGCACGCGATAACGCATTCATAGAAAACCTCAGGTTTTCTATGGAAGAGGAACATCAGACTTTAAAGAAAAGGTCTAAGACTGCGATAATGATAACCGGGGGGTTTCATACAGAGAACCTGTGCGGTATTTTCAGGGAAAAAGGGATCTCGTATATTTCAATAATGCCGGATTTTAAAGATAAGGAAGAATATCGATCCCCGTATTTTGATATTTTAGCCGGCAAGGAAATAACGCTTAAAGATTTTCAAAGAGAACTCGTATCATATTTTTCTTCACCCTCAGCCTTGGCCGTTAAAAGTTTTTTTTCACGTCTGCCGGTAGATCCGGGTGATATGGACATGATGGAGCTGGAAGCCGCCGTACTGGAGCGTGTTTTTGAGGGGAGAGAGGATGTGATAAAAAGAGATCACTATACCGTTATCATATCACTTAAAGATATAGATATGAGTTTCATCGGCAATAAAGGAGCGAAGAGGACCGTTATAGATCACGGCGGCAAGACATTGTGTATAATCGCGATACCTCTTTTCGAAGTCGGGAGCAAGGATGAAAGGAGCACATCGGATGAGGGAAAAGAACATGCCGCGAAATCCGTAGCGGACATGTCCGAGTCAGACATTAAGGATCTGATAGATGATCTTTTTATAGAGGAGGATCTGAGGCATGTCCGGGCTTTGATAAATATACGGCATATCGCGGCAGAGGGCGGTTTTGAAGAGTTTTTTGCGAAGAATCAAGGGTATGAGAAAAAGTTGACAGAAGCTCTGTACAGCTTTCTTCTTGTTGAACCGTTGACCCTTAACGTTTCAGCGGATATATTGGGAACCTTGGCATCCCGGGGTTCCGTTGAAGCGGCGGATACAATTGTTGAAGGGATAGAGAAAATACAAAGTAAAAACGGCATGGTTCCCGCGTCTCTTGTCAAGACATTGATAGATGCCGGGGACATGTCGCGCGAGGTTCTTTTAACGCGTCATGAAGGTTTTATCAAAATGATGGACCGCCTCCCGACACTTTCCGGCATAGATAAAAAGCTGACCGATAAAATGTTCATGGATTGGTTCATGTTCATGGAGAACGCCGGAAAGAAAGAGCAAGCCCGTTTTTCAGGGAACGATATTATCCGGTACTTCGTCATTCGGGAGAAGATCGTCGATCTTATTGTCAGGATCAGAGAAATACTCGCGGCAGATCCCGATATGGAGGAAGAGGAGATATTCAGATCCATCGGGAGAGATACGGAAGAGTTACCTTTAAGGACGCGTATATGGTTCAAGATCGGCGTTAAGAAATATGTAAGGGACAGAAAAAAGGTGAAATGGGTAGCGATGACGGCCGAGGAGGCCGGGATAGATGTAAAGAAGATAAAGGATACCGGCATGATGGAGAGCGAAATGATCTACCCCGGAAGGAGCGCGTCAGATACGGGAAAAAGAGATCTTGTAGCGAAATTATTGGGATTTATTCCGGAGAAAGATAATAGCGGTATACGGATAGTGTTTACACCTGACACCATACATCTGATCCTGGACGAGGACACATATCTGCGCTTCAGGGATAGAAGGAAAAAAAATATATCGTTCGGAGAACCCGATGATCATGATAGTGAGAACATAGTGGACGGATCGTCCGGCTATTTCGACAAAGAATATAGCGGATATTTCGGTAAAGACATGGATCTTTCAGGTATCATCACATTTGAAAAACATGATCCGGGATCGGGAGAAGGGAATATTTCTTCCGTTCTTAGGCATGAGCTTGAACATAAATTTTTCTCAGGATACGCTGAATTGGCGCTTTTAAACGATATTTCGTTCGGTGATATCATCAAATCTATGCTGAACATAAATGTGTTCTCCGGTGAAAGACGCATAAAAGAAATAGAAAAACTTGTAAAAGAACTGATGATATTCTTTTTGTTCCCGATACAGAATGAATTTGTAGCTAAGCTAGCTGCCGGTGACGGGATATGGTCTGAGTGGGAAAACATGAGCAGTTGGTTAAGTTCTTATGAAAGGGGGTATAGGAGAAGCGATAAAACGAAAATTTTTTTGAGCATTATAAATGAGGGGAATCTGCGCGAAAAGATACTGGACGCGGCGTTCTCAAGGATCAAGGATATTACCTTCACGGCAACGCCTAAGGTTGACCGCATTATTGTGTCAAAGGCAAGTGCTATCTTATCTTCACGTAAAGTGGAACATAAAGAAGCGCTGAAAGCTGCCGCCGAGTGGACCGCGTTGTTCCTGCAGACCATACCCGCTACCGCTTTCCATAGGCTGGATATCTACATATACGTGCTTTCAGCGAGGATATTCATGGACCGTATTTTCCCCGGGGAAGATCAGAGGGAAGATGATGTGAGAAAAGTAATGGATATGCTGAAAAGAGCCGATCACGAAGGAGATACATCCGGGGCAATGGCGGAATGGAATAATGTTTCTGAGCGATTCGGTATAAACAAGGGAGGTGGAGACAGCTTCTCCGGACTATGGGACGCGGTCTGCCAGACGGAGATAGATCTATGTATATTGGACGCGCAAAGGTCTTACGTGAAAAATAAGCGACAAGCCTCGGCCCTGCGCAGGCGCTCGGCCGAAAGATTAAAGTGGCTTGCCCGTATGATGAAGAAAAAAAACGCATATACCGTGACAGATGCCCGACATGCCGCCGGGCTCAATACGCTTGCCGTTATCATAGAAAATGAAGATACAGCGCTGGATCTCGCCGCACTTCAGGATATAGGTTTTTCCAGGTCACTTGAGATAGAAAAAAAGATATCCGAGAATACCGAAAAAGGGGAATGGGATAAACTTGGGATAAGCACGTTCCGAGCAGCATGTTATATTAGAACGATGGCGGAAGAAAAAGGGAAAATTCTTTTAAGACTTTCGGACGGGAAAGAGATACGGTTCAAAGAAGGGTCCAGGTACGCGTTTGAACTGACCTTTGACGATCTTGTAAACGGTATAAGGCACAAGGATATAAAAAAGCATCTCAAAAGAGATCATTTGTCTCTCGAAGATCAAAGCGTCGGGAAAAAGGAAAGAGAAGAAGCCGCCGAAAGAATAGAAGCCGTGGCGAATGAAATGTCGTCCGGAGATGACGTAAAAAACGCTATCGAGCACCTGGCCATGAATATCAAGAAAGGCAGTATATATGTCAACCTGATGGGCGCGGAACGGTTCTCTTTAGATGTTTATGCCGACGGGGAGGGAATATATATCAACAGCAAGTATTCCCGCGATCCAGAAAAGATCATAGAACTTATAGTGTACGGGACGATAGCACATGTTACAGGCGATCATGTTCTGGCGAAAGAGATAGCTCAATCTGCGGCGGGAAAGGTCCTGTCAGATGAACACGGTTTATCGGAACTCGATCCGATCACAGGTCAACCGTTCCAAGCGAAAACGCGGGATGAGGAGATGGGTGAAAGTTTAATACAAGATATGTTTGATGACAATATATTCCGAGCCGCTATAAAGGAAATGATCAGGAGGACGGAAGCGAGCGGGAGAGGACAGATATTGACGGTAAATCCGGATGACGATATCGACGATCTGATAGGACCCATACTGAAAAACGATCATGATGATGCCGATGAAATACCGTCGCCGAGTGAGGGCGGTATGTTGATACTCACTCATCTCTCCGGTTCAGAAGCGTTACCGAGCGCGTCCGAACTTGAAAAATGCAGAACATTAAAAGAGGGCGTCCGGATGATGATAATATGCGGGGATAAGGTTTCGGTAATCACTAAGGTAAAAAGCGATATAGATATTGATAGGTATAAAGCGAACACATCTTCCGAAAAAAAGATAGCGTTTCTCAAAGAGAACATGAACATGCGTGTGTTTAAGATCAGGCCGATCAGAAGCGGTATAATATTTGAAGAAGCGGAAAAAGACCTTTGGGAAAGAGAGATCCTTAATAATGCGACGCCGGCCGGGGATATAGATGAACTGAGGAAGAAAGGCCCGGAATATACAATGTCAAAGTCCGTGAAAATAGAAATATCCGGGAATGAAGCTAAAGAGATGCCTGATATTAGGTTCAGAAAGGTTTTTCGTCAGAATGCTGAAAATATTTTACGGTTTATAACCGGCTTATCTGTAAATGTTCATGATATAGATTCTTATGAATCACATGATCCGGACGAAGAAGGAAGATCGGACGGATCAAAAAACTTCTATAAGCATGAGCTTAAAATAAAGGGACAATTCCACATTTTTTTCACAAAAAAATATAATAAAAGATCCTTACAACACTTCAATGTTGTGAATAAAGCCGCAACTATCGCTAATAAGATCGGGATAGCGCCCGAGATCAAATTTTTTATTGTAAATAATACGATAGTATTGGTCATGCGTAATATAGAGGGACAAACATTAAAAGAGTTTGAATGGAAAGAGGGAGAGGTCTATGAGATCACAAGCAGGATCGGGTTTGCTTTAGGTAAGCTTCACGGGAGAGGTATAAGGCATGGAAATTTAACGGAAGGGACGATACTCAAAACAAGAAATATATATTTGACAGCAGAAAAGGATACCCCGCATGTTAAATTTACAGATTTTTCCCAAGCGAATATATCCCAAACTTCTGAAATACTAGAAGAAGAAAGGGATCTTGTGTGGTGGGGAATTATCGGCGAACTCCAGGATAAAATCGGAATGTCATCCTTCGAGGCGAAAAGAATTGATGATATGAGATCTATTTTTGTTAATGCATATAAAAAAGGAAAAGCCGCTTCTCCCGCATATCTCTTCGAAGAGACCGTTTCTGTGTCAGAAAAAGAAATAACTGACATTATGGACGAAAGCGCATCACCGCAGGAAGAACACTTAGAGGGACAGACAAAAACGGTTACTTTTAGGACAGCTGACGGAAGATCTTATGAAAAAGAATTGTTCGGGGAAGGCCTGCGTATTTGGAGTCTTTTGAGCGAGGCAGAAAAGGAGTTAAAAAAGGAATATCCCGGAGAGGTCAACAAGATCGAGAACGCGATGAAAAATGTTGGATTTATCGGAGGGTATGTCAGGTTATTATGGAACGGACATGGGAACATTGCAGACCTTGACATGCTGTTTACGGGTGTTGACAAATACGATGATATTCTAACGGATATTGTTAAGAAAGAAACGGGTCTAAACATAGATGTATTTGGATATAACAGAGAAATACCCAGATTCTACGATTTTACAATGAACGGTGTCGCGATATTCTTTAACGGCGATATAATCGATACAAACGGATCGGGTCTGTCGGCTCTGGAAAAAAGAGAACTAGTTTTAGATGAATATAAAATTGCGGATATGGACAGGGTCTTTCGTGCGGTATGGCTCCTTCTTGAGGATGAAAATCTGACCATTGAAAAAGAAACAGAAGCTGTTCTGAGAAATGTTTATGTAAAATTATGGGATGAGATGAATAAATTAAAAGAAGACGGAATTCCGGGGAAACAGGCGCACCAATACATGATATCGGAATTTAATCGTTACCGAATATATATCACAGCATTCGAGAAGACATCCAAAGAGCGGTATGAGGCTATCTTAAAAAGATTTGATCTACATAAGCTTGTCGATTATATGGAAAAAGCAAAAGACTCGGACATTCCTGTTTCCGCTGATCCACCGGGACCGGTAGTTATTATATCTGAGAGCGAGAGACCCGAAGAGCAGGATTTTTTAAATATATTTCTGAGTGACAGCAATATGCTGAGATCTGCCTGTGGTATGTTGGACAAGACTTATATAAGCCTCAAAGAATATTCTACTATCGTAAATCCCGGGGATACTCCCGAAAGTGTATCCGAGAAAACAAGTGAAGGTACTTATGGGCACGCTGATGACGATCTGTTGCCGAGAGCAAACGAGGAGGGGATAGAGATACATACGCATCCACCTTTCTCGGTCGCTCTCCTCAGCGGTGAAGATCTGGAGAGATGTAAGGATATTGCTGAAGGTGCGCATATGATGATAATGTGTAACGGAATGGCGGCGCTGATAGGTAAGGTAGATAAGGAAATAGATACAGAAAAATATAAGACTTTGGGATCGCTGGATAAGAATATTAGGTTCCTAAAGGAGAATAAGATACCTATTAGGATATTCAGGATAGTAAGGACTGAGCGGTACATATCGTTAGAAGAGATAGCTTCAGAGGATTGGATAAATGTGCTTACCGGTGTTTCTGAAAGGTTTGATATATCTGATTTTGAAGATAAAGTAAGGGAGTCTTCTATTGTCCGTTCAAGGGAAAGAACAACAGATGAGAACGAACAATTGTTAAGAAATATATCAAAATGGGTTTCCGAAAACGTCACTATATTAAACGATCTCAATAGGGAGATGAAAAGAATAATGGACGAAGAGGATATAGAAACATTATATGACAAACAGTATATCCTGGCAGAGATGGAGGCGATATCCAGAAATCTTCACCTGTGGAGTTTGGAAAAGAATTCTATAGAAAAAGAAACGGAAAAGAGAACGGGAAAAACGTTCAGATACGATTATTATAACAGTCCCGAGTATATCATTTTGCGTACTGCTTATGATCTGAAGACTCAGATTGTTAAAATATTGAGAGAAGAAAGCCCGATCGATGCGGTTCTGGCGGATAGGCGTTTTGTTGATGCCGTGATAGAGATTCAAAAAAGGACCGACGGAAGCTGGAAGGAACATCATCTTGTGATCGAGGACGATCTTCGGCTTGATGATCTAGGGGAGCGGATAGAGGAAGGGCATTATACCTCGACCGCGAGTTTTCCCTCCGGCGGAAAGGAAAAGATATACGTGCACAGCCATCCCGGCAGCTCACCTCTGCCAAGCGGGGGGGATATGCATAAATTTAAGACGTTAAAAAATGACGCTCATTTTATGATAATAGGCGGAGACATGGCGGTCTTGATAACGGATATGAAGCCCGAGGCGGATATAGAGGAGTATAGCAGGATCCAGGATATAGGTGACGTGATTTCTTTTCTTGAGGATAATTCAAGGATCAGGATGTTCAGGATAAAGGGAACGTCTCTGAATGAAAGGCCGCGGGAACTATGGGCGGAAGACATACGTAAAATCAGAAGGTATAGCCCGGAAGATATTATCGAGGGGATAAGGAAGCATACTAAAAAGAAGGCGAGAGAGGCCGGTATTTCCGAGCTGGATACATGGGTATCTGAGGTTGAAAAGTGGGTGGAAGAAAAGGCGCAGATTCTGGACATTATGGTCATCGCCCTGAAAACTGGACTCAGCGAGGACGCCGCCGGATTCGTGAAGAGATATGACAGGGATTTTATGAACATGTTGAGGATTAGAAAGGAAATAGAATTTTCTTATAAAGAAATGTACGCGGTGAAAGGAATATTGGAAGAGAGGACGCAGAGAGGGTTCATGACCGGACAGCTAGACCATTTTGTGACAGGGACTTTGAATGAGTTCTTAAGGTTAGAAGGAATGTATTATAAGGCGAAGGACCGTCTGGATAGGAGGGACGTATCCATCTCTGCATTCAATTCCGCCGAACGCAGAGGGGATATAGTCAAGACGGTTGTAGGTATACCGCACGGGATAAAAGAGAAAGACTCGGAAGAATTTATACACAGAGCGAACAGAGAGCTTTGCCGCGCTGGGTTCGGCCTTAGAGAAGATAATAACCAGATAATAGGGTTCATCCTGACCGATAACGAGACTGAGACAAAGAAAAACCGTGAAAATGCCGTAGAAAAGGCCAAGGAAACACTGCGTAAAGATGTTGAAAAATCTTCCGGAAGAGTGAAGGGGCACATAGTGGTCTTTGCGCCTGAAATTGAAGAGTGCGAAGATGATATATTCGGAAAAACCAGGGATATGCACGAACAACAAGGAAATGTCACTATATTAAAGGACGCATATACCGACGCGCCTCTTTCCGGGAATGGATTCCCTGATATTATGGTAAGATATGCTTTAGCTAGATACGTAGCGTTCTATTATAACGGGAACGACCATGCCGCCGCCGTAAAATCTATAAACCGACTGTTATCTCAAATAACCGATGATGAAAAGATCGAAGATATCTCCGACCTTTTAAAAAGGGTTCTCAGGATTAGAGCCCTAGCGTTCGAGTCTATCAAAGAGTGGAAGACTGAACTGGAAGCGGTTGCGAAATCGTTATAAGCGGTGAATAGTGGATAGTGGATAGTGAATGGTAGAAAGACCATAGACAAGAGACCATAGACTATAGACTGATGTTGACCGATACGGGGGATAAAAGTCAGAGAGTCCCCGCCGGAGGAGGGGCCGCCTTTGGCGGAAAAGAATCAGCGGCAAAATATTGACTCTAGAGCAGCGAAGCGAACGATGACTCTAATGCGAAGCGAATGATGACTGCCTGCCCCGGCCATATGTTCCAAAAGAAGGCAGCCGGGGGTGACTCTCTAAGGGCGGTTCGCGAACCGCCCCTACATTTTCTATTTTCTACCCTCTATCTTCTAACTTCTATCTCTGGTGGCTGTTGACTAGGTGACCTGGTGACTAGGTGACCTGGTGACGGGTGACTTGCCTGCCCCGGCCATATGTCCAAAAAGAAGGCAGCCGGGGGGTGACCTAGTCTCTCTATCCGCTACCTTCTATCCTCTATCTTCTATTTATGCTATAATAACCGTCATGAAAAAAGCAGGATTTGTTGCAATATCAGGTCAATCTAATGTCGGGAAGTCCACTATACTTAACGGACTGCTTAAGGAAAAGCTCGCCATTGTCACAGAAAAGCCGGAGACTACGCGTGACAACATACGCGGCATACTTACCGAAAATAATAATCAGATAATATTCGTGGATACCCCCGGCATACACCGTCCGCATGATCTTCTGGGAAAAATTATGCTTTCAAGAGCACAAAGCTCATTGATGGAAGCGGATATTGTATTGTTCGTTACCGAGAAAAAAATAGCTTTCAACGCGGAAGATGAAGGGATAATAAAACGTCTTCCCGAACCGGGTACCGGGAAAAGAGTGATACTGGTCATAAATAAAGCTGACAAAGTGAAGGATAAGCGCACCATCTTACCTCTTTTGAAAAAAGCTTCCGAGCTCTATCCTTTTGATGAGGTCATTCCCATGAGCGCTCTTAAAGAACCCGATCTTGAGAGATTGCTCAAAGTGATACTATCGTACCTTCCGGAAAGTCCTTTTCTGTATCCGGAAGAACAGTTGACCGATAAGAACAATTACTTCTTCATGGCCGAGATAATACGCGAGAAGATATTGACTCTGCTGTATAAAGAAGTACCGCATTCGGTAGCCGTTGTGATAGACGAGATAACCGAAGAGAAAAAGATGTCTCACATATATGCCACGATCTTTGTCGAACGCGTTTCCCAAAAGGCTGTTATCATAGGGAAAGACGGAGCTATGATGAAGAAGATCGGAAAACTCGCCCGCACAGAGATAGAAACACTTATATCCCGCCGCGTTAACCTTGACCTTTGGGTAAAAGTATACAAAAAATGGAAAAAAGATCCGAATGCCCTTCAGGAAATGGGGTACGGGGATTAGAGGTAAGAGGATAGAAGGAAGACGGTAGAAGGGAGAAGGACGAGGGACGAGGGACGAAAATGTAGTGCGGGTTTTAACCCGCAGATCTTAAAGAGGGAAGAAGATAGCGTATCAGTCAATCACTCCGAACTCCGAACTCTTAACTCTGAACTTTAGACCTTCAGACTTTTGACTTTTAGACTGATATACTCTGCGCTAAGCTTTAACTATTGACCATTAAACTTTTAAACCTTTTAACTTTTAAAACTGTCCCTGCCATTTCGACTTTGATAAAAATGTATTGGCTTTTTGGCGTATGGAAGTATAATAATAACACGGTCATTGAGTGTACAAAGAAAATGATCTGAGGGAAAAACCATGCCGGGCAGAAAAAAAATATCAACAAGACAAGAGATGATAACCGAGATGAGAATGGTTTTGGAGAAAGCCGATAAAGAGAAGCTTGATCATCTGCTGGTGAAAACCGACCCCGAAGATATCGCGGAGGTCTTGGGAGAGTTTTCTGTAGATGATAAACTGCGTATATTTAACGCGCTTAATGCCGAAAATGCGGCCGTTGTACTTGACGATACGGATCCGAGAACGCGCATTCAAATACTTCAAAAGATCGGCAATGAAAAACTGGCCCAAATATTGGAAGAGATGCCTGTTGATGAGGCGGCCGATATCGTTGAAGATGTACCCGAAAAGGACAGAGAAGACATCTTGGATCTCATGGAAGATGAAGATGCCGAGGATGTAGAGGAAATACTCAGCTATCCCGAAGACTCGGCCGCGCGTGTTATGAACCCTGAATTCGCGTCTATCTCAGCCGAGAATGACGTCGAAGACGCCATCGATCACATCCGGGGCAAGGACATAGACGAAAATATTTTTCATGTGTACGTGATCGATGAATCGGATAGGTTAAAAGGGAAAGTCCCTATAGGAAAGCTTATTACCGCGCCAAGTGGTACTCTCATAAAAGACATAATGGAACAAGATACGCATTTTATTCTGGCAAATGAGGATCAGGAGAAAGCCGCCCTTATCATGAAAAAGTACGATCTTTTTTCTCTGCCCGTTGTTGATAATAAAGGCAGGCTGGTGGGACGCATAACGGCGGATGATATTATAGACGTAATGGATGAAGAACGCGGAGAAGATATAAGCCGCATGACCGGTACGATAGAAGAAGAACAGGGAAAGGAAACAACGCTTAAGGCGACACAGAACAGGCTTCCATGGCTTGTAACATGTATGATCGGCAGTATCATAACAGGATTTGTTATACGCATGTATGAGATAACGTTGACCGAGACAATAGCCTTAGTGTCTTTTATTCCCGTCATAACGGCTACCGGCGGGAATTCCGGGGTTCAGGCTTCCACTGTTGTTGTAAGAGAGATCGCCCTTGGACATATGGATATTTTTAAGATAGGTGAAGAGATATGGCGCCAGTTTAAAATTGCCTTAGGTCTGGGGGTTGTATGCGGAGTGGTTCTGTCTATCTTAACGAACTTTTGGATAAAAGACAGCCTTATAGGTCTGATAGTCGGACTTTCGCTTTTTCTTGTCGTTGTCTGGTCGAATTTTGTGGGAGTTGTAACCCCTCTTGTTTTTAAAAAGTTAAATATAGATCCCGCTATAGCTTCGGGTCCATTGATCACTACGCTTAATGATGTTATAGGCGTATTTATTTACTTGTCTATCGCGACGATGATATTGGGTTGATATATTCAGTTCGGAGGGATAAATATGGGAAAAATTTTAGGTCTTGTGATCGGCACGGCCGCTATTTGTGGCGGCGTAATATTGCTTATGATGTGGCGGCAGGAAGTAGTTATCGCGCTTAAAGCTGTCACACCGGGCATTCTTATTCTGGGAGGAGCAATAGCGATCGCCTCCGGAATAAGTGAATTTATCGATACGGTAAGAGCTTCCGGGGAAAATAAATGAAAAAAAATTATCTGATATTCGTATTGTCGGCAGGTATATGTTTTTTGCTTCAAGGATGCGGTAAAAGCATAGAGGATATGGATAAGATGATACTTGAAAAGGATACGTCATTTCGATCCGTTCTGGATAAAAGGAATGATCTAAAAAACGAGATGGAGTTAAAGCGCGCCGATTTTCTGAAAAAAGATATGGAGATAGAGATGGAAATCGGTCATCTTAAGAAAAAAAGAGAACAATTAAAAAGAGAGTATACGCAGAAAGAAGAAGAAGGAAAACTCAAGCTTGACCCCGAAAGGCGGCAGCTGGAAAAAGAGATCAAAATATTAGAGAATGAATATAAACTTAAAAATGTAAAACTGCAGGACATAGAACGCGACATAAAAGAAATATCTTCGCTTATGAAAAAACAGGAAGCATTATTCTTGACCTCGGAAGAGATACGGACCTGGAATACCAGAATGTCCGTGCTCGTTAAGAACAAAGAAGAGATATTGACCGAAGTGAATGAGAGTAAGAAAAATATTGAAACAATGAAAATGAAAATAAAAGTATTGAGAATGTAGAGCTAGAGGGTAGAGGGTAGAGGGTAGAGGGTAGACGAGAGACCATTGACCATTGACCATTGACCATTGACCGTCATTGCGAGTGAACGAAGTGAACGTGGCAATCTCTACGGCCCCCAGGGCTCCCCGGGCATGCCCGGGGGTGAATGGGCGAAGCGATACTGTGGTACAGTAGGCAAATGGAAGTAAGGAAATCAAGTCATAGCGTATACAGGGTACAATACCACGTAGTTATGGTAACGAAGTATCGATTGAAACTCTTTAATCCAGGCCGCTTACGTAGTCAGGTCTGGATTCAGGACAAGGTTTAAATTGTAGAGATTGCTTCGCTACGCTCGCAATGACGAGAGTGAGGATGAGGGTCGAGTTAAAGAATGGTGCCCCGGGCATGCCCGGGGGGAACCACATAAAAGTAAAATGGAAGAAAAAACTAATGCCACAATCTTCCGATTTAGACTTTAGACTTTAGACTTTTGGTTTTTGTCTTTTTGCTTTTGGATTGAATATAGCGTATCGGTCGAACACTCCGAACTCCGAACTCATAACTCTGAACTAAAAAAAGGGGAATTTTTGTGAAGGTCAAAAGAGCGTTAATAAGCGTTTCGAACAAAGACGGATTGGAAGATCTGGCCAAGGGACTTGATTCTCTCGGGGTCGAGATACTGTCGACGGGGGGGACCGCGCGGTATATAGCTTCTCTGGGCATAAAGGTCATTGAAGTTTCTGATTACACGCGCTTTCCCGAAATGCTGGACGGAAGAGTAAAGACCCTTCATCCTAAAATACACGCGGGCCTCTTGGCCTTAAGGGATGATACCGCTCATATGAAAAAATTAAAAGAAGAAGGCATTGGGCTCATAGATATGGTGGTTGTAAACCTGTATCCGTTCAAAGAGACGGTTTCGCGTGAAGATGTTACTTTTGAAGAAGCAATTGAGAATATAGATATCGGCGGACCGGCCATGTTAAGAAGCGCGGCTAAAAATTTCAGACATGTCGCTGTTCTAAGTTCGCCTTCGCAGTATCAAAAAGTGATGACGGAATTGAGAGAGACCGGCGGCGAACTCGGGGAGGAAACGCTTAGATACTTGGCGCAGGAAGTTTTTTCCGAAACATCCCAATATGACGGCATGATAGATGAATATTTAAGGTCGGAAGGCGGAAGCAATTCCGCAAAAGAACTGCCCGAGAGGATCACTATAGGACTTAAAAAGACACAGGCTTTGCGTTACGGAGAAAATCCTCATCAAAAAGGCGCGTTCTACAAGGATGTTATGAGCCGCGAAATAGGCATAAATGACGCTAAAAAACTTCAGGGTAAAGAACTTTCGTTCAATAATATCCTGGACTTAAACGCCGCTTTTGTCATGGTAAGTAAATTTGAAAGGCCGACCGTCAGCATAGTGAAACATAATAACCCTTGCGGGATAGCTTCTGCCGATACCTTGGAAAAAGCTTATATCGACGCCCTTGATTGCGACAGGTTAAGCGCTTTTGGAAGCGTTATGGGATTTAACGGGCCGATAGGGTCTAAACTTGCCGAGCTTATTTTAAAGGAAACGGATTTTATAGAATGCATCATCGCGCCCGGATACGATGAGGATGCTTTAAAGATATTCGGTGAGAAGAAAAATCTCAGGATATTAGAACTCCGGGATGCTAACAGCGCCGGATCAGCAAGGCTGGATATAAAAAAAGTTTTGGGAGGAGCGCTTGTCCAGGAGTCCGATACCGAAGATCTTTCCGAAAAAGATATGAAAGTAGTTACCAAAAAGAACGTAGATAAGGATCTCTTAAGATCACTGATATTTGGCCGGGAAGTCGTTAAACACGTAAAGAGTAACGCTATAGTATTGTGTGAAGGGACAAAAACGGTAGGGATAGGGGCAGGACAGATGTCCAGAGTAGATTCGGTCATCATAGCCGTACGTAAAGCCGGAAAAAGAGCAAAAGGAGCTATTTTGGCCAGCGACGCGTTCTTCCCGAAAGCCGATTCCATAGAAGAAGCGCATAAAGCGGGTATTACCGCGATCATCCAGCCCGGCGGCTCGATCCGTGACGAAGAAGTAATAGCCGCTTGCGATAAATTCAACATTTCCATGGTGTTGACAGGCATGCGGCATTTTAAACATTAAATAGACCATAGACCGTAGACAATAGACCATGGACCAAGATTTTTCTTTGAAAAATCTTGAAAAGATATTGCTTTCCGGTCACCAGTCACCAGAAATAGAAGTTAGAAGGTAGAAGGTAGCATATCGGTCATTCTCTGTCTATAGTCTATGGTCTATAGTCTATTATCCGCAAGCTACTCCTCAATATCCTCTTGTAATACCATTCCTGTAAGGTTACAATAACACCATGGAAACGTACCTTGAGGCTATAAATTATCTGGACTCTTTTACGAATTATGAAAAAACAGGGTTCAGCGGCGGCGGTCTGAATTTTGATCTGAGCAGATTACAGGGGTTTCTGGAGAAAACCGGGGATCCGCAGACTTCATATAGATCGGTTCATATAGCCGGGACAAAAGGTAAGGGGTCGGTAGCGACATTCACGGCGTCTATACTCGCGGAGAATGGTTATAAAGTCGGCCTTTATACTTCACCGCATTTACTGGACGTAAAAGAGAGAATAAAGATCAACGGGGCGGATATCAGTGAAGATAGTTTCTTGAAAATACTTTCTAAGATACAAGACGATCTCGCCGGAAGAGAAAAAATATTTACGTATTTCGAAATACTCACATTTATAGCGATATTTTATTTCAAAGAGCAGGGAGTGGACCTTGCGGTATTCGAAACAGGTCTGGGCGGTCGTCTTGACGCGACCAATGTTATTAAGTCCGAGGTATGCGGAATAACATCAATAAGCCACGACCATATGCAGGTTCTCGGTGATAAACTTGAAAAAATAACCCGAGAGAAGATAGCGATCATAAAACCGGGATCTCATTGTATAAGTTCACCTCAACGTGCGGATATCCTGGAGATAATAAAGGAAAGATGTATAAAAGAGAATGTCTCTCTGTCGATAGTAGGAGAAGATATCAGTTATAACATTAAAGCCTCGGGAGAAGAAGGAAGCCTGGTGAATATCAAGGGTATAAGAGGCTTATACGAGTCTTGTCATATTGATATGATGGGAAGTTTCCAAGCTGAGAATGCGGCAACAGCCGTAGGTATAGTAGAACAGGTGCTTACGGGAATCGAGCTTGATCTTGACAAAATAAAAATGGGTATAAAAAAAGCGTTTTTACCCGGCAGAATGGAAATTATAGCGAAAGATCCTCTTTTGATAATCGACGGAGCGCATAATAAGTCCAGCGCCAGCAGGCTCAAATATTCTGTTGAAGAAAATCTCAAATATGATAGATTGATACTTCTTTTGGGTATATCGAAAGACAAGGATATAAGAAGCATATGTTCAGAACTTGTTCCGTTATCGGATGAGGTAGTTTTAACGCGAGCGGCGTCTCAGCGAAGCGCGGATCCGGGTATGATAAGGGGATATATAAAGGGTAAAACCGTATGTATGACCTCGAACGTCAAAGAGGGGCTGGGAGCCGCGTTAAGTTTGGCGGGAGAAAGAGATCTGATACTCGCGACCGGGTCATTTTATCTTATAGGTGAGGTCAGAGGGTTGGTGAAGGGGATGTAGTTTGTGTAATGTGTTATGTGTGATGTGTGAAACAGTTTAAGGGTTTAGTTTGACTGATATGCAGATTTAGACTCTTTGTCATTGCGAACCCCGAAGGGGTGAAGCAATCTCAATGGATATGTTAATTTACAGATTGCTTCGCTACGCTCGCAATGACGGACAGTGGGGGCGAATCACCCCCTACGGGGACAAGCATTACTATGAATGCTATGAACTCTAATGATACTATCGCTGCTGTTTCTACCCCTCTGGGAGAAGGAGGGATAGGCATAATACGCATAAGCGGTGATGACGCGCTAAAAATAGCCGATAAGATGTTTTTTGAGGCCTCCGGTAAAAAGGCGGATTCGTTTCAAAGTCACAGTGTATATTATGGTTCTATAGTGGACACCGAAATTAACGACGCGATAGATGAAGTGCTTCTTACCGTCATGAAGTCTCCGCGCAGCTATACAACGGAAGATGTACTGGAAATAAATTGTCACGGAGGTGACGTTAATCTTAAACGTATACTCGAATTATGTATACGTAGAGGGGCACGGTTGGCCGAACCGGGTGAATTTACCAAACGCGCTTTTCTCAACGGCAGAATAGATCTCACGCAGGCCGAGGCGGTGTTGGATATTATCAGTTCAAAGACCGAAAAAGCCCGAAAAACGGCTTTTTCGCAGCTCAAGGGCGCCTTCTCGAGTGAGATCAGAAAAATAAGAAAGGATATGATCGAAGTGATCTCACTGGTTGAACTTGGTATAGATTTTTCCGATGAAGATGTAAGTTTCGAGTCTAAAGAGGGAACTGTATCTAAAATAAAGAACATTTTTTTGGATATGAACAGAATATTAGATACCTCTGACAGCGGGATCATAGTGAGAGAGGGTGCAAGCGTTGTTATCTGCGGCAGACCTAATGTAGGAAAGTCCAGTCTGATGAACGCGCTGCTCAGAGACGACAGGGTCATTGTTACTTCTTTAGCGGGAACGACCAGGGACATAATAGAAGAGTACATTAATATCAGCGGGGTTAAAGTAAGACTTTCCGATACCGCGGGTATAATCGACACGAAAGACAGAGTGGAAATAGAGGGTATAAAACGATCCAGAGAAAAACTTTTAACTAGCGACATAGTGATATTTGTTCTGGATGCGAGCGCGGCATTATCCGAAAGGGATAAAAGTATATTCGAGACCATAAAAGATAAAAAAACGGTAATAGTTTTGAATAAGGCCGATCTGCCATTAAAAGCGGATATAAAAAAAGCACATCAATGTTTCGGGAAAGATATCATCAAGGTATCAGCGCTTAAAAAGACGGGTTTGGATAAACTGGAAAGCGCTATCACTTTTGAGCTTTTTAACGGTATGATCGCGTCTACGGAAGGAGCCGTTATAACGAACGTGAGACACAAGGATCTCTTAAAGAACGCTTCTATTTGTGTCGAACGGACATTGAAAACCGCCGAAAACGATCTTAAGGGAGAACTTTTGGCGAGTGATCTCAACGAAGCGGTATATCATTTGGGACTTATAACGGGTGAATCCATAGGGGATGACGTCCTTGACAGAATATTCTCAAAGTTTTGCATAGGTAAGTGAATGAGCACATAACTTATACGACCACAGGGAGCATAAGTTATACGTGCGAATTCATCCCGGATCCGCTCATAGCGGAATCCGGGATCCACGCACGAAGTAAGTGAATGTAATTATTGCTATGTGGTCCCGGACCCCCGCTGCTTTGCAAAACAAAGCAGCGGGGGTCCGGGATGACGATCTTTATAATGAAGAGGAGACATAAATGGATAAAAAGCGTATCGAAAAGGCGGTAATCGAAATACTTAAAGCGGTAGGCGAAGATCCCGAAAGGGAAGGCTTAAAAAACACGCCCCGCAGAATGGCTGATATGTATGAAGAAATACTCAGCGGAACATCTGTCAGCGCGGATGATGTTATAAAGGTGTTTTTCGAGGAAGAACATGACGAGATCATACTGCTTAAAGCCATACCGTTATATTCCATATGCGAACATCATATGGTGCCCTTTATAGGGAAAGCGCATGTTGCCTATATTCCTGACAATAACAGAATAACGGGATTAAGTAAAATAGCCAGAGTGGTGGAGATCCTGTCTAAAAAACTTCAGGTACAGGAACGATTGACCACTCAGATCGCTGAGACGCTCATGAGAAAACTTATGCCTAAAGGTGTGCTCGTCATAATAGAAGCGGAGCATTTATGCATGAGTATGCGAGGCGTTAATAAACCCGGGATAATCACAACAACAAGCGCGGTAAGAGGCATTTTCCGCACAAGTCAAAAGACCAGATCTGAAGCGCTTTCGTTGATAAAAAGTTAAGAGTAGTTGTTCTATAAAGACGAAATAGTATCGGACCATAGACAATAGACCATAGACCAAGATCTTTCTTTGAAAGATCTTAAAAAAGGCAATTGTCTGTGGTCAATGGTCTAGATTATCTGAGGTTTGCACCTAATTTGTTGATTTTTACCGCGGTGTATAATATAATCACAACAATATTATTACTGTACGAAGCGTTTAATAAGGAGGAGATTGATCTTGATGGACGGTCACGGTGTGTTATGGCATTTTTTTCACAATAATATAGCTATTATAACGTTCAGCGGATGGTTTGTAGCTCAGCTGATCAAAGTTGTAAGAGGCATCATATTGGAAAAAAGATTTAATTTCAAATGGTTTATAGGAACAGGGGGTATGCCCAGTTCACATGCCGCGGGTGTAGTGGCGCTTGCCACTAGTGTAGGACTTTACGAAGGAGTGCATACAGCCCTGTTTATTGTAACGCTTATGTTCACGATAGTGGTCATATGTGACGCGCAAGGTGTCCGTCGATCCACAGGTCAGCAGGCAGAGATCCTTAATACGATAATGGACGATATATACTGGAAGAAACGTATACAGGAAGACAAACTTAAAGAGTTGATAGGACACACCCCTATCGAAGTTATCATGGGTATCTTGGTCGGACTTGTCACCGCGTTCGGGATATACCTAATACAAGGATAAGGTTCGGGTATTTTTATGGATAAAAAAATGATCTTTTTAATAAGCGCTTTGTTGGCAGCCGTCATTATCACCGGGGTGTCGTTCTTTATGGTAAAAAGTATTCCCGGAGCATTCCAGGAAATATTGGAATATGACCGCGCGGAGCCGATCTACAATGAGGCCGGGAAATATTTGAGATCAGGCGAAAAAGATAAAGCTGTTGCCGCGTTCTTCACCGTGATGAATAAATATCCCGAGTCTAAATATGCCGAAAAATCCATGAGGACAATGATCGATACACATCTTAAAGACGGTGACCACGAAAAGGCCGGGTATTACAGCAAACGTTTGTTGGAAAGTTTCCCGAACATAAAGGATAAAGACAAGATACGTTCCGCCATAGGCGATGCGAATATTAAAATGTTAATTTCACCGGAAATACAGGAAGGTAGCATCGAATATGTCATTCAACCGGGAGATACTCTTTCGGCGATAGCGCGCAGATTTAATACCACCGTAGAACTGATAAGAAAGATAAACGGTATACAGGGGGATATTATAAGGTCGGGACAAAAAATAAAAATTGTAATATCTAAATTTTCGATCCTAGCGGATAAATCCGAAAACATACTTATTCTTAAGAAGGACGGGAAACAATTCAAAACATACACGATATCAACGGGAAAAGATAACAGTACTCCGGTGGGGATCTTTAAGATAGAAGAGAAAATGGTAAAACCGGTATGGTACAAAGTTGACGCCATAATCTCTCCTGACAGCAAAGAATACGAGCTTGGGGAAAGATGGATGGGGCTTTCGGTCGAGGGATATGGGATACACGGCACTTCCGATGAAAAGACCATAGGCAGTCAAGTTACGCAAGGCTGCATACGCATGTATAATAAAGATGTCATCGAACTTTTTGATATAGTCCCGAGCGGAACGGAAGTGGAGATCGTGGATTGAATGGTGTTTGGTGAATAGTGAATGGTAGATAGGAATTAACAAAGGAAAAGTATATGGCGATAGTCCTTGATTTTGAAAAACCGATCATTGAACTCGAGAACAAAATAAAAGAACTCCGGCAATTCACGGGTACGGAAGAAATTGATCTTTCGGATGAGATCAAGAGTCTTAGCAATCGGCTTGAGAAATTAAAAAAAGACATATTCAGCAATCTTACAGCCTGGCAAACGGTCCAGTTATCCCGCCATCCGGAAAGACCGTACACTTTGGATTACATAAGCATGATAACCGAGGAGTTTACGGAGATCCACGGAGACAGGCATTTCGGCGATGATAAAGCGTTGATATCGGGGTTTGCTACGATCGACGGACATAAGGTCATGATAGTCGGGCATCAAAAGGGACACGAGATGAAAGAAAATCTCGAAAGAAATTTCGGATGCGCCCATCCCGAAGGATATCGTAAAGCGATCAGGGTAATGCGTATTGCCGAAAAATATGGGATACCCGTTATCTCTTTTATTGATACACCCGGGGCTTATCCGGGTATAGGAGCCGAAGAAAGAGGTCAAGCGGAGGCTATAGCGTATAATCTGAGAGAGATGGGAGGTCTAAAAGTTCCTATCATGGTCTTTGTTATAGGTGAAGGAGGATCAGGCGGAGCCCTTGGTATAGGCGTCGGAGACAGGATATTTGTTCTTCAAAACGCGTATTATTCCGTTATCTCACCCGAAGGATGCGCGGCGATACTTTGGAGAGAAAATTCTAAAACCCCCTTGGCGGCGGGAGCTCTTAAATTGACGGCACCGGAACTTTTGAGTTTGGGTATAATAGACGGTATTGTACCGGAGCCTTTGGGAGGAGCTCACAGGGATCATAAAGGCGCGGCTGAGAATCTTAAAAAGGTAATATTAGAAAATTTGGAATTATTCTCCGGAATATCCGGCGACGAACTTGTGAATAAAAGATATCAAAAATACAGAAAGATCGGGGTTTTTAAGGAAGGTTGAACCGCGGAATGAAAAATATTATAGCTAATGACAGTTATTTGCTTAAGGAAGAAAGTAAGAAACTGATAGCTCTTTTAAAAAGTAAAGGAATAGACGAAAATATAATTTTCGATATACACGTGGGCTTTGAAGAAGCCCTGCGTAATGCCATGATACACGGAAATAAAATGGAAGCGGATAAAAAGGTCACTATCGACATCAAGATAAAAGAAGAATCCATCGTTATATCCGTCGAAGATGAAGGCGACGGTTTCGATCCCGGGGAAGTACCCGACCCTACACTTGAGGAAAATCTTCTCAGAGATAGAGGACGGGGAGTGTATCTGATAACCAATCTTATGGATAAAGTAAAATATGAGGACAAAGGAAGATGTGTAATAATGGAAAAAAAATTCCGAAAATGTCCTAAAAAAAAGGAAGAAAGAGATGAAAATAAGATCCGACAATAAAGGCGGGATACCTATACTCAGGATAGAAGGGGATGTTGACATGGGAACGTCTCCGGAGATGAAAAAATATTTTGATAAAGTGACGGCGGCGCGTCCCAAAGAGATCATCGCTAATCTGGAAAAGGTCGATTATATGGACAGTTCCGGACTGGCCACTATGGTAGAGGTATACAAGGTAATGAAGCAGAACGAGGGAATAATAAAACTCGTAGGGCTTTCCGACAAAGTCAGAGGGCTTTTCGAAATAACCAAATTAGATAAGTTGTTCAAGATATTCAAAAGTGAAGATGAAGCATTAAACGGTTGATATTAGGCGGTGAATGGTGAATATCGTAAGTAACATAGGCAAGGGAACAATAAGTCTGTGCCGGGACATTATAGATGTACTGGCACTTTTTTTTACCACGGTCTGGTGGATCGTAGTGGGGCCGTTTATCGGTAAAGCTTCGTCGCGCCAAAGTATTTTCCAGCAGATGGTATTTGTGGGAGTGCAGTCACTGGTGATAGTTTTTTTTATATCGCTTTTCACCGGAATAGTCATAGCAATGCAAAGCGCGTATCAGCTTAAACAGCTTGGCGCCGCGATATACGTGGCTCCCATGGTCAGCGTGGGTATGGCCAGAGAGCTTGGCCCGGTTTTTACGGCTTTGATAATCGCCGGAAGGGTCGGTTCGGCTATATCCGCGGAACTGGGGACTATGAAGGTATCCGAACAGATTGAAGCATTGGAAACCTTGGCATTAGACCCTGTCAGATTTTTAGTGGTTCCCAGAGTTCTGGCCCTACTTATCATGATGCCGTGTCTTACCATAATAAGCGATATCGTAGGGATAGTCGGCGGATCCATTGTAGGGGTATTCAGTCTAAAACTTAACATTTATCGTTATTTAACGTTTTCGTTCGATATGCTGACATGGAAAGATGTCTGGACGGGACTGGCAAAAAGTGTTGTGTTCGGATTGGTCATTTCGATAATATCCTGTTATGTAGGTTTAAAAACGCAAGGCGGCGCCGAAGGAGTCGGTGAATCCACAACGCGCAGTGTAGTGCTGAGTTTCATTTTAATAATCCTCGTCGATTCTATACTTACGGGACTGTTTTATTTTACGAATATGTAATGAGGACCATATGGATAACGGAGAAACAATAGTAGAAGTCAGAGATCTGGTAAAAAAATTCGGCCAAAGAAATATTCTTAACGGCATAAATCTTAAGATATTCAAAGGCGAGACATTTATCATCATGGGAGGGTCCGGATGCGGCAAGAGTACCCTTCTCAGGCACATGATAGGGAATATCAGGGCGGATTCTGGCAAAGTCTTCCTTTTGGGAAAAGATATTACGGACATGTACGGGAAGGATCTGGATGAAATAAGGAAAAAAATAGGAATGTCGTTCCAATCCTCGGCTCTTTTTGATTCCATGAATGTAGCGGATAATGTGAGTTTGCCTTTAAGGGAACATACAAAACTCGACAAGAACGTGGTAGATATAATGGTGAAGATGAAGCTTGAGCTTGTGGGATTAAGAGGCTTTGAACTTCTTATGCCGTCGGAACTTTCCGGAGGCATGAAAAAAAGAGTAGGGCTGGCAAGAGCTATAATCATGGATCCCGAAATAGTGTTTTATGACGAACCTACCGCGGGGTTGGACCCTATAGTGGCGAGTGTCATCGGAAAACTTATAATGGATCTTTCCAGAAAACTTTCTATAACAAGCGTTGTTGTGACGCATGACATGAAAAGCGCTATGACAATAGCGGATAGAGTCGCCATGCTGTACGACGGAAAGGTCCTGGAAATAGGAACTCCCGCAGAGATAACGGGATCCAGTAACGGCATAATACAACAGTTCATAAACGGAGAACATGACGGACCGATCAAATTCTTTCAGCAAAAAGATAACTATTTGGAAAAGTTGGTGCAGTAGACGGTGAATAGTGAATGGTGAATGGGGTGAGGATGCACTAGAGTCATTGCGAGGAGGCCGAAGGCCGACGCGGCAATCTCAAGACTCCGAACTCCGAACTCTGAACTCTGAACTAAACTAGGAGACTATTATGAGAGTATCAAATGAATTTAAAGCGGGGATTGTCGTTCTGACAGCTATTCTTATAGGTATACTATTTTTCGGGAAGACAGCTTCGTTCAAAAAAGAAACATATATTATAAAAACATCTTTCGGATATGCCGGCGATCTTAAACCTAATGCCACCGTCAAATTATCGGGGATAGAGGTGGGCAGAGTAAAGGAAATAAGTTTTGTATACGAACCCGCAACCTCGGTCGAATGTGTTCTGGAAATAGACATTGACGCGAAGGTCCGCAAAGATTCCGTGGCGTATATCTCGACCTCAGGATTCGTGGGAGATGCCTATGTGGGCGTGACATCCGGGACAACGGATGAATTTGTCGGTGCCGGAGAAATAATAAAAAGTGAAGAGCCTATGCAGTCCAGAGTATTTATGAAGAAAGCCGACGGTATAGCGGATAATCTGGATAAAATACTCGCTAAAATAAAAGATTTTATCGCGGGTAATGAAGAAAATCTCGGCGAAATAGTGAAAAACATGGAAAGCGCAACGGAATCTTTCAAAGAATTTAGTGATGATATAAAGAAACATCCTTGGAAATTGCTGATCAAAACAAAAGACGATAAATGAAGAGAGCCCTAATACCGGCTGCGTGTATATTCTATGCCGTAGTAATGATGATCGGAATTGCCCAAGCGGAAGAAACTATAATGGTAGTCTCTTACGCGGGTGATGTAAAAACAATATTTCCCGGACAGGCAGAACCCTCGGAACACGTTCCCGGGACATTGCTCGCGGAC
>JBDRBI010000064.1:0-19773 GCA_043822885.1 Candidatus Omnitrophota bacterium | reverse complement strand
AAGGTAAAAAGCACACCATCTGGAAGGATGGGCCGCAAAGCTCAAGAGCCTGAACCTTGTTAAAAGGAAGGTAGTCAGCTGCCCGCAAGTAGATCCATTCATGTGATGTGAATGGATTTTTTTTGTAAGGGGAGGTGTGATATGAGGATAAGACATAATACGTTTATAACGGCATCTATTCTTATGCTCTTTATTTACGCGTCGCAAAACGCATGGTGTATAGGAATGCCTACTTCTAATAAAAAGAACGATGTAATGCCGGCAGGGTATATGAACGCTCCTTTACAACAAGCGCGCGACATGAAACCCGTCGAAAAAGTTAAAAAAGAAAGATCTCCCGAACCGGCTAAAAATAACGCGAAATGGATGCGAAACCCTAATGATGAAAGAGGGCAGGGTAATATGGGGAAAGTCACAATGCGTGATCCGTATGGATTCGATAAATGCGGTTATAGGATGGAGTCAGCCCGAGGCAGGAGGATGGAAGCTGCTCTTCTGGATCCGGAAGGCGTAACGATAGGGAAGATAACTATTATGGACGCGCAGCTTAATTATTTTGAATCTACGTACAATTATTGGAAAGATCTGTATGACAGCGATCCCTCGCATCCCTACGCTCAAACTTTTATGGAAATATGGAAAGAACCTTTAGATAAATATACAAGCAATACTTATGAATTTTTAGTAGCGGGATGGAATATGTCCGGATGGGAACCCAGCGTGATAGAATATGGTTTAGAGTTTAATGTGGAACCGGAATTTATCGGGACGACTTTAGAAGTAAAAATCCTGCTTACCAGTGTGAACGATTATGACGGGGAATATGGATTGCATTATGACGCGGGAGAAGCGATCGTAGAAGAAACTCAAACAATAATTTTGGGAGAAAATACCGTTATGTACTACTATTATAACCCCCCGATGAGTTTGGTCGATAAGGGCGAAGGCTTTATCGCGGCATTTTCGGTTATAGTGACTGAACCCGAAAGCGGAGTAAATTATACGATAAATTATGACAATCCATTATTCGTATACAGATGGCTTTCTTTGGGGTACAACTGGTAGGGAGAAATCCGAAAGACAAAATCCAAAGAAAAAAAGTACAGAAAACTGGAGTTTGTGTTATGTGTAATGTGTAAAGTGTTATGTACAAAAAAAACAGTCCCGGACTAAAGCTTATTTCTTTCTTATACTAGTCCGGGACTGTTTTTTTTTCTTCTAAACCTTTTAACTTTTAAACTTTTAAACTGTTACATCTTCACATAACCCATTAAGAGGCGTATAATGTTAGCATCGTTGGCGGGGACATCCTTCTTCGTTCTTTAAACTTTCCGTTTGCCGATAGAACTTCGAAGGATAAACGGGGCAAAGACTACACGTATAAAAAATGAAATTAGATAAATATACGCTAAAGGCACAGGAAGCAATACAGGAAGCGGTGGACCTTGCACAGGCAATGGCACACCAAGAGGTTGATATAGTCCATCTTTTTTCTTCTTTGATCAATCAGGAGAATGGTATCACAAAAGACCTATTGGATAGGGCAGGCGTTGATCTGTCCGGTTTGGTGAATGATATCGGAGAAATATTAAACAAAAGATCAAAGGTGCAAGGGGATAATTTGCAGGTCTATCTTTCAAACGATTTACAGAAAGTATTACGGATGTCGGAAGAAGAAGCTAAAAAATTGGAAGATGAATATGTATCAACCGAGCATTTGCTTTTAGCTGTTGACCAAACGGCAAATAATGAAGTAAAGGGAGTCTTAGCTAAATATGGACTGGAAAAGGAAGTCTTTTTAAAATTAATAGCCGAAATAAGAGGAGCGCATAGAGCTATGGATCAAAACGCAGAAGAAAAATACGGCAGTCTGGAAAGGTTTACCAAAGATATTACCGATCTTGCCAGGAAGGAGAAACTTGATCCCGTGATAGGCAGAGACGATGAAATACGAAGGATCATACAGATCCTCTCTAGGCGTACAAAGAATAATCCTGTTTTAATAGGTGAAGCCGGTACCGGGAAGACGGCTATTGTAGAGGGGCTTGCCAGAAGAATAGTCAGTGACGATGTGCCTTCCGGGCTTAAAGGGAGAAAACTTCTATCTTTAGATATGGGCGCTTTGGTTGCCGGATCAAAATTCAGAGGCGAATTTGAAGAAAGACTTAAAGCGGTACTTAAGGAAGTCGAGAAAGCGGGCGGCGATATTATTCTCTTCATAGACGAGCTACATACGCTTGTAGGAGCAGGGAAAACTGAAGGATCGATGGATGCGGCGAATCTGTTAAAACCGGCACTTGCCAGAGGTGAACTTCGTTGTATCGGAGCGACAACTCTTGATGAATACAGAAAGTATATAGAAAAAGATAAAGCTCTTGAAAGAAGGTTCCAAACTATTTTTGTGGATGAACCTTCAATTGAAGATACAATAGCGATATTACGCGGTTTGAAGGAAAAATACGAAGTCTTCCATGGCGTGCGTATAAAAGACGGCGCGATAATAGCGGCTGCTGTTTTATCGGACAGATATATCACCGATAGGCATTTACCGGATAAAGCGGTGGATCTGATCGATGAGGCGGCATCAAGATTAAAGATAGAGATCGATAGTATGCCGACAGAGATAGATGAAATTGAGCGTAAAATAATGCAGCTTGAGATAGAAAGGCAGGCTCTAAAAAAAGAAAAAGATAAAGCCAGTAAAGAAAAAATGGGAACTATTAACGAGGACATCGCGATGTTGAAAGAAAAAGCAGTGTCCATGAAAGCAAAATGGAAAAAAGAAAAAGATGTAATAGATAGAATGAGAAGAATTAAAGAAGACATTGATCTGTTACGATCCGAAGAAACAAGGGCTGAAAGAGAAGGTGATCTGGCTAAAGTTGCTGAGATAAGATACGGAAAACTTTTGGAGCTGAACAAAAAACTTGAAGAAGAAAATGAAAAGCTTAAGCATTTGCAGAAAGACGGTGAGATGCTTAAAGAGGAAGTCTCTGAAGAGGACATAGGAGAAATTGTTTCCAAATGGACCGGAATACCTATAGCCAAGCTTATGCAGGGAGAGGTTGAGAAGCTTCTCGCTATGGAAGAAGAGCTTAAAAAAAGAATAATCGGGCAGGACGAGGCCATAGAACTAATTTCTAATGCTATAAGGAGATCACGTTCCGGGCTTCATGATCCAAATAAACCGTTGGGCTCCTTTTTGTTTATCGGACCGACCGGAGTGGGAAAGACCTATCTTGCCAAAACATTGGCATGGTTTTTGTTTGACGATGAAGAAGCCATGATAAGAATAGATATGTCAGAGTATATGGAAAAACATTCTGTTGCGAGACTTCTGGGAGCGCCTCCCGGTTATGTGGGGTATGAAGAAGGCGGGCAGTTAACCGAAGCGGTAAGGCGCCGGCCGTATAGTGTAGTGTTATTTGACGAAATAGAAAAGGCTCATCCTGATGTGTTTAATGTATTTCTTCAGATACTTGATGACGGCAGGCTTGTTGATAGTCAGGGCAGAATGGTAAATTTTAAGAATACTGTTATTCTTATGACTTCGAACCTAGGCAGTTCTATAATTCAGGATCTGGAAGATAAAAATATTATCAAGGAAAGGATCAACGTTTTACTTAAAGAAAATCTTAAGCCCGAGTTTTTGAATAGAATAGATGAGATAGTTGTTTTTAATAAATTAAATATTGAAGATATTAAAAAAATAGTGGATCTTCAGTTAAAGGAGTTTGAAGCAAGGCTGAGAGAAAAATCAATATCCGTAAAGATCACCGATAAAGCTGAATCCGAGTTGGCTGAGGAAGGATTCGATCCCATTTTCGGAGCAAGACCGCTTAAAAGACTTATTCAAAAAAGTTTATACAATGAGATAGCGATAAGGCTTTTAAAGGGAGAGGTAAAAGAAAAAGATGTAATAAAAATTGATTATGACGATAAAAATAAAATGTTTACTTTTGTAAAGAGACAAGGATAGAAAAATGACCGGCAAAAACTATTATGATATTCTGGGAGTTCAAGCAGATGCTTCCGGCGATGTGATAAAAAAAGCGTACAGGAAGCTAGCAGTCAAATATCATCCGGACAAGAATCCAGGTAAAAAGTCATCGGAAGAGAAATTTAAAGAGATATCAGAAGCATATTATGTTCTGGGGGATAAAAAGAGGCGACAAGAATACGATATGTATAGGGATAGTTCGCAATATGTTTCGGGAACGGATTTTAGCGGAGCAAGCGGATTTAATTACGATGACATTTTTGGACAATTTGATTTTTCCGGAAGACGATCCGGAGGCATAAAGACATCTTTTAATGTGGATGACATTTTTAGTGTGTTTGAAAACCTTAACTCCGGAGGCACAAAAACTTTTTATTATTCGTCTGATAGAGGAGGAAACACTGTCAACAGAAAAAGAAAGAAAAATACGGACATTGAATCCGTGATAAAACTTCCCGAGAATATCTTTGTTAAAGGAGGAGAAGTATCTTTTGTTCATACGAACGGAAAGAAGATAAATTTTAAAGTTAAGCCAGGAACAAGTAAAGGGCAAAAAATAAGACTCAAGGGTCAGGGGAACGTATGTACCTGTTGTGATCATCAGGGAGATCTAATAGTCAGACTGGATGGCAAGTAGATCTATCCGTGAGAAAATGTCGGGGCGCGCTCTTATTAATACAAAAAACAGTCCCGGACTAAAGCTTATTTCTTTCTTACGCTAGTCCGGGACTGTTTTTTTTCGAGATTACTTCGTTATTCGCTTCACTCATTCCTCGTAATGACAGAGATAAAGCATTTGCGCATCAGTCAATCTCTGTCTATGGTCAATGGTCTATAGTCTATGGTCTCTTCGCCGTTTTCCATTTACTAAAAAGCTACAGCCAGCTTAATTCCGCATTCAACTGAAGTATTTTTCGGTTCGTATCCGTATCCTACGGCTACCCCGGCGAATGTGACGGTATCGGTATCGGATCTTTCTATATCCCAATAACGCACATAGGGTTCAAATATGATATAGATATTTTCAGTTTTCATCAATACGGGAAGAGAACCGCGGATACCGTATCCTTTACGCTGTCTATTTGTCAGATCATTATAGTTTGAGTTGGCGGAACTAAGATAGCTTTTCTGTTCTCCCCACAAAAAAACGTCATATTCAAAAGTAAAACCTACGGTAATATCGTTTGTCGGAGGAAGAGATAATTCTACTCCGATAGGGGAATAGATGTAATTGGAAGTTCTTTCATAACCGAGGGCGCCGGTCGTTGATGTTTTTCCGGAACTATCATCGTTAAGATATCTGTAACCGAACCCCGTATAAGGCGTAACGTATATGGTCTCAAAAAGCGGGATATCGTAACCCGAAAGGATGCGGAGCTCCAGCATACTATCTTTGATATCATCAATAGAACCCGTAGAATTGGAGGTGTAATTTACGCTACCATAACTATACTTACCCTCCATTTTTAACATCATATTTTTTCGCGATGTATAGGACCCGCATATTCCGTACATAAAACCTTCATCCTTCATTAATCCCGGTTCCTCATAATTGATGTAGGATATCTCGGTTCCTATCTCGAAACCGCTTTTCAAAGGTTTCAATAATAATTTTTCCGCGGGACGCGCTTCGTTAGCAAAAGAACTTTGAGGGATCAGAATAATAAGCAATGATAAGAAAGACAGAACGGGTATCATTTTATTTTTTTTCATTACAACTCCTTCATTAAAACCCTAATAAGACAAAGCCTTCGTGTAATAGAGAACATTATATGGAAATGGAGGTAATATTGGAAGGTAAAACGTAAAAGAAGATAGACCATGGACTATAGAACAGTTACCCGTCATTGCGAGGAGCGGAGCGACGCGGCAATCCCTATGAATTATTATGTCTATTGAGATTGCTTCGCCGCCTGTCTTCGACAGACTCCTCGCAATGACGGAGCGGACAGACGGGGTCTCTCTCTTATTCCCACCATCGGTCAATCAAGACCTTTTAACCTTTTAACTTTTAAACCTTTAAACTGTTCCCAACTTTTTAATCTACCTTTTCGAAATTTGATGTATAATACCCGTTATGAATAAGGCCGGCGAACATATTCCGGAGGATGAACGGAAAAAAGGGGGGATAAGGGAGATGTGGGCGATAGCGATGCCCATGGTGATCTCGCATGCCTGCTATATCATAATGACCTTTACCGACCGGATCTTTCTTTCTAAACTAGGACCGGAATACATGAATGCCGCTATGGGCGGCGGGTTGACGGTGTTCATGATGATGACTTTTTTTATCGGGCTTACGGGATACGCGACGGCAGTTGTCGCCCAGTATCTGGGTTCCGGCAGAAAAGACCGCTGCGCCGTGACACTGACACAAACGATCATTATAGCGTTAGCGGCATATCCCGTTATCCTTTTTTGCCGTCCTCTTGCTTACCGGCTTTTTGATGTTATGGGAATAATCCCGTCGCAGCTCGGTCCTCAGAGACTTTATTTCGATATACTGATATACGGCGTGGTGATCACTCTTCTTAGAAGTTGTTTCAGCGCTTTCTTTTCCGGGGTCGGCAGAACAAAGATGGTTATGATGTCGGGTCTTACGGCAATGACCGTGAACATAATTGTGAACTATATTTTGATATTCGGTAAGCTGGGTATGCCGGCAATGGGTATACGCGGGGCTGCTTACGGGACTATCATAGGCGGTACATGCGGTCTGGCGGTGCTCCTTTTGACTTATATCGGGAGAGGGAATAGACGAAGATTCGGGATCGCCGGATCTTTCCGTTTTGACAAGGAAGTTATGTGGACGCTTTTTAGGTTCGGGTATCCCGCGGGTCTGGAAATGTTCCTGAACCTTCTGGCGTTCGATATGATAGTCATGATATTCCATTCGGTAAGTGCCGTAGCCGCGACCGCTTCGACGGTGGTTTTTAATTGGGATATGGTATCGTTCGTCCCGCTTTTAGGTATCGAAGTAAGTGTAACAAGTCTTGTGGGCAGGTATATGGGCGCTGGCGATCCCCGTACGGCGCATAAAGCGGCGATGTCGGGATTTAAGATGGGGATGGTATACTCGTTTTTAGTTTTTGTATTGTTCGCGGGATTTCCAGGGATGCTCGCCGGGGTATTCCGTCCGAGTGAGGCGAGCGCGGTGTTCGACGCGGCAATGTCGGCGACGGTGTTCATGATACGTTTGGCCGCGTTATATGTCTTGGCAGAAGCTGTATTTGTTGTGTTCATCGGGGCGCTGCGGGGCGCGGGAGATACTTTCTGGGCCATGCTGCTGTCGGTCGCGCTTCATTGGATACTTGTGCCGATACTTTTTGTTATGCTGAAGATCTCTCATGCGGGGCTTGAGACGGCATGGAAAGTGGTCGTAGGGATGTTCCTACTTTTTTCCGGATTCGTTTATCTGAGGTACAAAAGCGGCAGATGGAAAACAATATCCATGGTAAGACCTCACCCGGAGACCATTGTGCCCATACCCGTAATTACGGATGATTTTCATGAACCGTCCGATCTGTAATATCTTTTAATCCATACGATCTATGCGGACTTCTCAAACAAAATAAATGTTTATAAATATTTATGTTGATGATAGAATACGGATACCATGCGCGAAGGCTTGATCAGATTCTTTTTAAAACGACATCTATTAGCTAATCTTATTTTTATAGGAGTGCTGGTAGGCGGTGTTTTCGCGTGGATGGGCCTGCCTAAAGAAGAACTGCCCGATATAACGTTTGATACGGTAAGCATCTCGACCAGTTACCCCGGAGCGTCCACGGAGGATGTAGAATATTATGTCACCGAACCTATAGAAGAAGCGATCCGCGATATTGACGGGGTCTATCGGGTTTATAGCTCTACAAGTATAGGCAACTGCAACGTAACCGCCGAAATAGAAAAAGATCATCCCGACAAAGACGCGGTCGTATCCGAAATACGCAATGAAGTACTGGATGTGGATCTGCCGACGGATATTATCGACGATCCTCACGTCCGCGTATTCAAAACTTCACGTAAAGCCATAATAGACATAGGGATCATATACAAAGCTAAAAATATCCTGGATGTTCCTTCCCGAGAAAAACTTCAAACATACGCTCTTGTACTGGAAGACGAATTGATGAATCTACCAGAGGTAAATTCAGTCTCAAGGTCAGGTTATTTAAAAGATGAAATACAGGTAGAGATCATCCCGGACAAATTGAAGGAATATAATATTACCTTCAACACGGTCATGCAGGAAATAAAGAACGGTAATGTGCGTCAGCCGGCAGGAAGCATAGAGAATATAAGCGAGCCTAAAGTGACGCTTTCAGGCGAACTGGATACCGTTGAAAAACTTGAAGGCATGAGCGTTCAGGGAGGATTTGAAGGTCAGATAATAAGGGTCGCGGATCTTGCGAGGATCGATAAAGGTTATGAAAAAACGAAGACGGTCCTGAAAATAAACGGATATGAAGGAATATTTCTGAATGTAAGAAAAAATTCCGGATACGGTATCATCGATGCCGTAAAGGCCGTAGAGAAAATCGTTAAGACTTTCAGGGACAATACCCTGAAGGGTACGGATATTGAACTTATTCTTCTGGATGATGAATCCTTTGATGTAAGGAATAGGCTCAGGCTTATAACGCTTAACGGGGCTATTGGGTTTATTCTCGTACTTATCATTCTTTTTATGTTTCTTGATCTTCGTTCGGGCCTTTGGGTAGCGATGGGGATACCTTTTACGTTTTGTTTCACGCTTATAGGAGGTCTCCTTATAGGTTATACCGTCAACAACATCACCCTTGCCGCCATAATAATAGTCATGGGAATGGTTGTGGATGACGCTATAGTTGTCGCTGAAAACGTCAATCGCATGCGTTCCGGCGGTATGGATAAGGAAGAAGCCTCGGTTAAAGGTACGTCTTTTGTGTTCCTTCCTATTATTGCCAGTATATTGACGACCTGTGTCGCGTTCATTCCGCTTTTCTTTTTCTCGGGACGTTTCGGGGTGATGGTAAAATTCATACCGCCCATAGTGTTTCTAATGCTCGGAGGCAGTCTTTTCGAAGCTCTTTTCATCCTGCCCGGACATATGACGCTCCCTTTCGGATACAAGGAAGTATCCGGCGAGTCTAAAAAGAAACAGTGGATAGAATGGACGGAAAATAAGTACGAAAGCACAGCGAATAAATTGCTGAAACATAAGCCGATAATATTTTCGGTATTTATCCTGATCTTTGCGGCAGCCGGGTATATCGCTTCCAGCGGCATGAAATTCGTGATGTTCCCGGATGAGGAGACCAGACAAATAAATCTTTCCGCGGAAACTCCTTCGGGGACCATGAAGTATGAAACCGCGCGCAGGACCCAGCCGGTAGAGGATGTCTTGCAGGATTATACGGGGAAGGAAGTAATAGGGTTCAGGAACGAGATAGCCCGGTCGAGAAGGGGTTCCGCTGCCCAGGAAAATAAATTCCGGATGAGGATAGAGATCCTGCCCAAGGAAGAACGCGCCAAATCCGCCGACCGGCTTATAAAAGAGTGGAAAGAAAAACTTACGGGGATAGAAGGCATTACGAACATAAAGATGAGTAAGAGCTGGCACGGACAGGATTCGGCAAGCCCGATAGAGATACTGATAAAGGAAAACAATAATGAGCGCAGATATAAGCTGGCCGATGAACTCGCGGAAGATATGCGTAATTATCCCGTGCTTACCAACGTGGAAATAGATAGACCTCTATATAATCCCGAATACCGTCTTACTCTCAACAGGGACAAGATAAGAAGGTTGGCGATAAACCCTTCGGATATCGCCAAAACATTAAGGGCGTCTCTTGAAGGAACTATTCTTTATGAGTTTAGCGGTGACGAAGAACCGGTTTATGTCAGACTTACGGTTATTCCGGAGGCTAAAGACGATATCAGTAAAATATTCGAGATACCGGTAGAGAACCAGGGCCAGTATTTGGTGCCGCTCAAGGACCTTGTTACGATAGAGGAAGTTGAAGGACCGGATTCGATAATAAGGGAAGACATGAAAAGGTGTACCACGGTTTACGCCGACCTTATGCCGCGTTCGGGTAAAACGCCGCTTGATATAGCGGATCATTATGAAAAGAACGTTTTCCCGGGATTCAAAGCAAAATATCCCACATCTATAGTCGAGTTCAGAGGGGAGGTCAAGGATACCAGGGAGTCGGGCAAGGATTTTACTTTAGCTATCGTAATGGCGATCTTCTTTATATACATAATACTCGCGCTTCTTTTTGATTCTCTCTTAAAACCGCTTATTATTATGTTTGCTATACCATTTGGAATAGTCGGGATCATACTGGCTTTCTGGATGCATGGAATAAAACTGTACGGATTTTTCGCTATCATCGGCGCGCTGGGTCTTACGGGAGTCGTCGTTAATGACTCCATTATAATGATGTCGAAACTTGACAAGGTTTTTGATATGGGAAGGGGTAGAGAAGAAAAAGATATACAAATATCCGGGATAGCGAAGACCCGGCTGAGAGCGGTAGTTCTTACTACTATTACCACGGTTGTAGCTATCGTGCCTACAGCGTACGGCTGGGCAGGATATGATTCAATGCTCGCGCAGATGATGATGGCGATGGCGTGGGGGTTATTGTTCGGCACCATGATCACCCTGGTTCTGATACCCTGTATGTATAGTCTTTATAAAAGCGCGCAATACAGATTGGCCGGAAGATAATATGATAAAGAAGATCCTGATAATAACGTTTTTAAGTATTTTTGTTTCCGGGTTATCCGCCTCTGCCCAAGAGGATAAAGCGGCGGAGACTTTATCTCTGGATAAGTTTATCAGTCTGGCATGCGCCAGAGACAGAGAGTTTGAGCAGATACTTATAGAGAACCTTGAGTTAAAATACAAAAAGAAACTGGCGCTTCCCGCTGATGATATAGTCATCTCCTCTAAGAGCGAGTATGTGGCGCTTGTAAAAGATCAAGAGCAAGGATACCCTGTATACGATGTTTCTCTCAGTAAACTTTTTCCTTATACCGGCACGGAGATGGAAGCGGGATATAGTTCGACCTTGAAGAGTACGGCTCTTGATGATGTAGACGCCGAATTTTACACTAAAGTAACCCAGCCCGTGGCAAGGAACGCTTTCGGAAGAGCCACAAGGTTGTTGGATAAGATCACGGGTATGGAGATAGACATTGCCAGATACCAGATAGTCGAAGCATATGAACTCTATTTATCCTCGATCATCCGGATCTATTATAACTGGTACGAAGCTTACGAGAACGTCAAAACAGCGAAAAACTCCTACGATAAAAGCATGGAACTTTTAAAGAACGTCGAGGACAGGGCAAAGAACAATATTGCTTTACCGGTCGATGTCAATAAGGTAAAACTCCAGGTGCTCGAGAAGAAAGAGACATTGATCGCGGTAAGACGCCAGTACGATGAATATACAAATCTTATGAAGAAGAGCTTAGGCAGCGAAATGGAAGAAGAGTTCTTGCCGGATCCGGCGGATCAGTATGAAGGGGTGACGATAGATTTTGTGGAAGATTACAAAAAATTCAGGGAAGAAAGCAGGACATCGAAGATCCTAGATATGCTGGAAGAACAGAGCGATCTCGAGGTAGATAAAGACGCGGATGATCTTCTTCCTTCGATAGACCTTTATGCCGAATATTCGATCATAGCCGATGACCGCGACCTGGAAAGGGACAACAAGAAAGTAATTGCGGGTATGACCATAGAATATCCGTTCCCGGGTCAGGTTGAACATGCCGAATATGAAACATCAAAAGTGGAGCACAAGAAGAGCGTACTTGAGAAAATAAATACGCATATAAGCCTGTATGCGGATCTCAAGAATATTTACGAAACGATAGAAGAGACAAGAGAACTTATAAAAATAGCGGACGAAAAGATAGAAGTCGCACAATCCATCGTGGATGACGATGCGGTCAATTATTCTTACGGCAAGGTGATCCTTAACAATTTCATTGATGAAGTGAACAGGCTTGATTCCAACAAGTTCAGCAAAATACAGTACAGTATAACGCTAAAGAAGCTTATTATAGACTGGTTAACCTTGACCGATCAGCTTATAAGGAAAAAAGATCTGGCGCTGTAAATACTCGCGTACCCGGAACGCGTTCGTTTAATCCCAAAATAAACTAACAGAAGACCCCTCATTGACAAATACTTTCCGGAAGGGTAAGCTTTACACATGAAACAAAAAACTTATATCTTCACAGTCACAGGATTAGCCCTTCTCTTTTTGCTGTATATGAACCGTAGTTCTGTCTTTGGTCAATCATCAGATCAGGAAGCTTCGCCGGTAAAGATCATTCAGCCGGTTGCGGGAGAGCAAGTAGAACCTGTATCGGTAGAGGTTAAAGTTGTTAGTGAGACTCGAGTTATCAGAAACAGAATTGAATTAAATTTTGAGGAAGAATATGAATCTGATTACATCGACGTACGGGATTACCGGAATATTGCCTTCTATGTTCTACCGGAGTCGGGTACATCTTCGCCGGTTCCGGATGCTTTATACCGGCTTGACGCTTTTTTTTCATTGGAAAACACTAAAGAAACTCTTTGGGAGATTGGCTCAACAAAGGCCGCTCGGCTATCTATAGACTGGCAGGAATTTGGAAGCATGATCGTGAAACCGGACGGAACGAGCGAAGAACTTTCATTTGTGCGATTAACTACCGGAGAAACCATGTCACGGGTTCTTTACACCAATGTCTATGGTCCCTTTGTACGTGTTGTTCTAAAAAATCTAACCCCGGAAAAAAAGTACAGATTTAAGATAACAGCTTATCTTACACGTTAAATTTTTATATCTGAATTTTAAAAAATACCGACGGATCAAATATCTGCCCGATAATATGCCTCGGATAATTAACTTTTCTAAATAACTTAGACTAAATACATTAGTGTGATACAATGGTTCGGTGGTGATCAATAGAGATAGCGTGTTTAATAGAAGAAACTCCGAAGAGAGTAAAGAAGGAGGAAAAGCGATGGGTGATAAAGGCAGGAAAGATAAAAATAAACACGACAAACAAGTAAGCAAAGAAAAAAACTCGAAAAACGAAGCGCGCAGGAAAAAACAGGAAAAGGAACACTTAAAGTAAAGAGACCATAGATTATAGACCATTGACCATTGACTATTGACCCGTCATTCCCGGAATTATTTAAGATTAAAGGAGGATATGTTGGCAAGAGATAATTATTCATTCAGTAAGCATCAGAAAGAAGCGGCCAAGAAAAAGAAAAAAGAAGAAAAGAAACAAAGAAAACTGGATAAAAAAAACATGCAGGAGAAAGATCCTGCGGAACAGGATATAATTTAAGTAACAAAACTAAAAAGGGGGAAACATGGGATATCAACCAAGCGGCGGCGGATACGGCGGCGGACCGAGAGAAATGCACAAGGCGATTTGCGGAGAATGTAAGAATGAATGTGAAGTTCCTTTTAAACCCAGGGATGACCGTCCGGTATACTGCAAGAATTGCTTTGCAAAGCGAAAGAATGAAGGACGTTAGAGAATAGACCATTGACCATTGACCATTGACCGGGGAAGTTCAGAGTTATGAGTTATGAGTTAGGAGTGATTGACTGATGCGCTGTTGAGTTATGAGTTAAGTGACTATTTTGTATTATTTCTCCAAACTCCTAACTGAGTTGAGAATAGATCTGCGGGTTAAAACCCGCACTACATTTCTGTTGCACATAACACAACCTTCAGACTTTATTGCTAAAAAGGGGAAAAATATGAAAAGAGCATGTTCGTTAATATTGGTGATAGCGATCGCTGCTTTTATGGCAGCGGGTTGTGGTTCGGGCGTAAGCGAAGATAAGCCTATTGCTGATGTCAAGAAGGAAGCTCAGCAGATGAATGCGGGCCAGCTGGAAGGCATTATAGCTAAGTACAAGAAAGCTATTGAAGCGAAAAAAGCCGAGCTCCAAAAACTGCAGAAACAGCTGAAGGCTATACCGGCAGCCCAAATGATGGGAGAAAAAGCCGTGGCCATCCGAAAGGATATGGAGAATGCGGCCCGGTCTATTAAGGCTCTGACCGAAAGAATAAGGGCTTATACGGTAGCGTTGAATACGAAAAAGTGATCTGCGAACAGACGCTGCATATAAGAGCAACGGGATGCAAAATAAAATACGGGTACACCGAAAGTGTACCCGTATTTTATTTGATATCAAGGGTAACCATTTACCGTAAGACCATTTCCGCTTTCCATAAACCCTCGGGAGGCGTATAATATTCGCGGAATTAGATCGATGGTGACAGGTCCGGGAATAAGAAAGGGGACGGGTCTGAGCTTAAAATAAGAAACGTCCCTTAACATTTGCCTGTTTTTTAGAGGAGTTTTTTATGAAAATAACAATGACCACACTCTTGGTCTTTTTATGCGTATTTGGCGGTGCCGCGTATGCCGAAGATGATGATGAAAAGGAGTTCTTAGAGGAAATACAGAAAGCCGAATACGGACAAGAGCAGCAAAGCGAGTTCAGCGAGATCAATGAGGCGCAACAGACTTTGCTTGAATACAAAAAGGCAAAAGAGGAAAAAATAAAAGTAAAAAAGTTCGGAGTAACCGAAAAGACAAGATCACGATTCTCGGAATTTTATACTGAAGTGGAAAAGATCGAAGAGTCACAAGAAGAACAAGAAGAGGACGAGAAACAGGTAGAGAAAGAAAAAATATCAACCGTACACACATTAATTTCCCGTGAAAAGACACCGCGAGATCCGGAACCCGGATCATTGAGTTCAGCAGAGGAAAAGGATGAAGAGCAGCCGGGTCCGGATGAAGGGTTCTTTGTTGATGAAACCGAAAAAGAAGAAGAACCATCGGTACAATATATGTTATCTGTCGCCGATTAAAGAAAATATGTCCAAACTTATACCTAAATATTTTTTTATTTGTTCACTGATCCTTATTTTAGGCGGTATGGGAATATGTGATCTTTATGCATATGCTTCAAGCGGACCCAAAAGAAGCTGGCAAAACAAGGCAGTAGAGGAAATGTTCGGAGAGACCATTGAGTACGGTCAAGCGTTATACTGGCATCTTGATTATAATAGTTTCGCGGTAAGGATCCCGGGCAGTTTTTTTATTTTTGATTATATAAATAACAACCCTCCCGAATCCATTCTGGAATATTACGGTCCGGTCAGCGAAGGTGATGTTGAAAGAAGCCTTTTAACGGGAACGATAGATCCGGAAGAAATAACGGATCTTCTGCAGAACGACATAGTAATAGTTCTTTATTCTCACGAACATCCGGCAGAAAAAACTTTGAGCAAGAGCTTTAAATGGAGAGAAAAATTCAGAAAGATCATGTATATCGGTCCAAAAGAGGTCTATAAACAATTTGAACGTTTGGTCGACGCAGTAGTAGAAAAACAGGAAATATCCGAAGAAGAACGCGAAACAATGCGGGAAGAAATGCTTGATCTGTTCAAAATAGCCGAACCGGGGAAGGCTATTGACATAAGAGGGAACAAAGTCATACCGCTAAAGCCATATTATCCCATGGACGAGGTACATGGAATAGAACATCGGGGGATCGAGTATGTTGTTGAAACTCAAAACGGTATAGGGATGTATCACGTGGGATCGATGACATGTTATCTTTGCACGGACCTCGAAGTCGGTGACGGTATGATACATCCGTCCGGAAAAGAACTTAGGGTGATAACTCCGCAGACAAAAAAGATCACTTATCAGGACGGTAAGATCATTACGATCGACGGTAAGAAAATAAATACTTTGGCAGGTGAAGAAAGAAAATTAAGTTTTGCTATGTGGACCATGGAAGACGCCGATCCTGCGTGCATCTCGATCTGGGCTACATACGTTACACCATATCACTACCCGACACTTTTGTTCAAGTCGGGGTTCGCTACATCTTCTGATATGAGTAAACTTGGCAGGATAACAAAGAGATCTAAAGTCTATATAAACGAACCTTTGGAACAGGTACTTATGAAATTATATCCGCAGACGGATGGTATCCAATGGATCACGTCAACGACCCCGGAAGAGCAGGAAAAAGAATTACGCAAGTCTATGGCGGAGGAGAACAAAGACTGGGGATTAAAATTAGAGGAAGAACTGCGGACGCTTCAATGTAACGGACAAATGATGGACTATATCGTCGATCTCCACAACGGTAAGATATTGAAATACTATAATTTTGGTATGGGGAGTTTTCCCGCGTGTGGATGGCACGGAGTCCAAAGTGATGACAATAGAGTGCGAGGTTTTTCAACTCACTTCAACAAAGGGTCATATTTCTTAGGATATATGAGGGATTTTCCGATATTTTGGCTGTCACCGAGAGCTTATAAGAAATTTAAAGAAGGGAAATAATGTCTTAGGCCGGGCCATACTTTAGCCGGTGACTGGGTAACAGTTTAAAAGTTAAAAAGTTAAAAGGTTAAAAAGTTCAGAGTTATGAGTTCGGAGTTCGGAGTTCGGAGTGATTGACCGATGCGGGGGATAAGAGTCAGAGAGTCATCATTCGCTTCGCTCATTAGAGTCAGCCCCTCGGCTTCGCTCGGGACAAGAGAGTCAAGATGGACTGATGCGATATTGAGTTCAGAGTTATAAGTGATTGACAGGGAAAAAACAGTCCCGGACTAGTGTAAGAAAGAAAATAAGACTTTGTGTAATGTGTGATGTGTTATGTGTTATGTGTAAGGGGTTATACTGCTAGCTCAATACATAACACTTTACACATAACACATCACACAGACTTCAGACTTTAGACTTTTCACTGTTCACGGTTCACGGTTCACGAACCAAAGGAGATGATATGAACAAAGTTAAAATAGTTATGGTTTTCATGATATTTTTTCTGTTCGTTATAAATATCGCGCATGCCGATGATGAAGATAATGAGAACGGGAGATACACTATTCATATCGCGGAGATCGACTCGAAAGAAGTGCCGCTTTTGCTTGATACCCGAACAGGTAAAGTGTGGCGTTACTCCGGAAAAAGTTCGTTCGGAAAAGATGACACCTTTAGAGGCATAACAGTTGAGGGCCAGGCATACAGCACCGAGAAGAAGAACGATCTGGACCAGAAAATATCGGGATGGGCGTCACAAGGTCTGATAGATAAGAACATAATAGGTTATGACGAAGCTATGTCGGGCGAGTTTTCTTATTCGATGGACCTATTAAAAGCACAGCAGCTTAACAGGACCTTGATGGTCGAGAAGAAGGAATAGATGGGTGAACAGTTTAAAAGTTAAAAAGTTAAAAGGTTAAAAAGTTCAGAGTTAGGAGTTAGGAGCGATTGACCGGGGAAACAGTTTAAAGGTTTAAAAGTTAAAAGGTTAAAGGGTTTAAGTTGACTGGTGACTAGGTGACTGGTGACCTGGTGACTGGTGACTTCTCGTCTCTCTCTATCCTCTATCTTCTACCTTCTATGTCCATGGTCTATTGTCTATAGTCTAATCTAGACTTCAGACTTTTAACTGTTCACTGTTCACTGTTCACGGATCACGGTGGCAAGCGTAATTAAGTAAATAAAAGGTAAGGAAGGTTATGTTAAAGGCTAATGACGTTTCGCTGCAATTCGGCAGGCGTAAACTTTTTTCACATGTAAATATTACTTTTGCGCAGGGTAATTGCTATGGATTAATAGGCGCGAATGGATCGGGTAAATCGACATTTTTAAAGATACTTTCGGGTGATATCGAAACCACCTCGGGAGATGTCTTTGTTACTCCGGGGGAAAGGATATCGGTCTTAAAACAGGATCAATTCGCTTTTGATGAGTATACGGTGCTTTTCACGGTCATCATGGGGCATAAACGCCTTTATGAGATCATCAGCGAGAAAGAAGCGCTTTACGAAAAAGAGGATTTTTCCGACGCGGACGGAATGCGGGTTTCTGAACTGGAGGGAGAGTTTGCCGAACTTGACGGATGGAATGCCGAAGCCGACGCGGCTAAACTGTTAAGCAACGTGGGCATCGGAGCGGACCTTCTTGATTTGGAGATGAAAAATCTCGAAGGAAGGCAAAAAGTCCGGGTGCTTTTAGCTCAAGCGCTTTTCGGAAATCCCGATATTCTGCTCCTGGATGAGCCTACGAACCATTTAGACGTAGAGACCTGCGTGTGGCTCGAGGGTTTTTTGTGTAATTTTGAAAATATAGCTATTGTTGTTTCTCATGACAGGCATTTTCTTGATAAGGTCTGCACCCATATCGCAGATATCGATTACGGAAAGATACAGCTTTATCCGGGAAATTATACTTTCTGGATGGAGTCAAGCCAGCTTGCTCTCCAACAGCGTGATCAGTCCAACAAAAAGATATCGGAAAAACGAAAAGAATTGCAGGAATTTATAGCGAGGTTCAGCGCCAATGCCTCCAAGGCGAAGCAGGCCACCAGCCGAAAAAAGATCCTGGAGAAGCTTAATCTAGAGGATATAAAACCGTCTTCAAGAAAATACCCATATATCAACTTTGAGCAGGAACGCGATTCGGGAAATAGCATTCTGAATATCGAAAAACTGTCCAAGTCATGCGACGGTCAGGTGATGTTCAAGGATCTGAACATCAGGGTCGAAAAGGGGGACAAGATCGCTTTTGTGGGCCACAACGATCTTTCCAAGACCACCCTCTTTCAGGTGCTTATGAATGAGATAGAGCCGGATACCGGCAAGGTGAACTGGGGCGTGTCAACAAAAAGGGCGTATTATCCCAAGGACAATACGGGCTACTTTGCTCAGGATATGGATCTTATCGATTGGCTTATGCAGTATACGGATAACACGGAGGCGACCTTTGTGCGCGGGTTTCTGGGGCGTATGCTTTTTTCGGGGGATGAAGCTCTAAAAAAAGTGAATGTTCTTTCCGGCGGAGAGAAGGTCAGATGCATGCTTTCGCGTATGATGCTTGTAATGGGTAATGTTCTTATTCTGGATGAACCTACAAATCACCTGGACCTGGAGTCTATCACGGCATTAAATGAAGGATTTAACAGGTATAAGGGTACTATTCTGTTCTCATCAAATGACCATCAGCTGGTGCAGACGGCGGCAAACCGCATCATAGAGATCACTCCGCGGGGCTATATAGACAAGGCCGGTACGACGTATGATGAATATCTGGCCGACAAAAATATAGAAGAGAAACGCCATTGGTTATATAACGATGTGAAAAATTAGCTTGCACAAAATGCAAAGGGCATAGGGGATAGAGCATAGGGCACAGGGCATGGGGCATAGGGAAAAGAGTTCATAGTTGGTAGTTCATAGTTCGTAGTGATTGACCGATGGTGGGGATAAGAGTCAGAGAGTCATCATTCGCTTCGCTCATTAGAGTCAGCCCCTCGGCTTCGCTCGGGACAAGAGAGTCAGGATGGATTGATGCTCTATTTCTTGACTGATGCTGGAGCGAGATTTGCGGGTTAAGATCCGCACTACATTAATTTTGTCTTTTGTCTTTTGGATTCAGGATTTCTAAATTTCTCAATTTCCTTACGGATCACGAATCACCCCCTACGGATGGCAGGCGGGTCACGAATAACCCTATGCCCTGTGCCCCATGCCCTATGCCCTATGCCTTTCTCATAACCCAGATCAGCTACGGATAGTGTAACATATTGTGGGCACTTTCAGATGGTCATTGCGAACCCCGGGGAGCGGGGTGAAGCAATCTCGATATAGATAAGTTCTTTGAAATAGAGATAAAAATGGCATACCCTAATGGTTGAATGAGAACCATAACC
>JBDRBI010000063.1:0-11558 GCA_043822885.1 Candidatus Omnitrophota bacterium | reverse complement strand
TCGCAGCATACTTTCCGTTATTTCAAAATCAGCGATAACACCGTCACGCATCGGCCTTATAGCAACGATGTTTCCGGGAGTTCTTCCCAGCATGCGTTTTGCTTCTTCGCCTACGGCAAGGACATTAGATGTCCCCGCCTCAACAGCGACAACAGAAGGCTCGCATAAAACTATTCCTTCATTTTTTAAATACACCAAAGTCGAGGCCGTTCCCAGATCTATACCCATATCACTGGAAAACATACCCAAAAAATTATCAAAATAGGTTGCTAGTCGCTTTTTTATCATATCTGGCCTTTTCTTTTTTTTTGGTTGGGTGAGGCATTCACAACAATAATTTCATTACTGTTGAAACTATGATCGAGGAAATACTAACAGATATTATTATCAAAGTCAAACTTTTTTCTTACAATTTTATCCTCTCTCTAACTCCCTACAGATAAATCGTTTGCCTTTTTGAGTATGTACTAATAAAAGAAACGAGAGGCGATAGTCGAGTAAGGAGAAAGAAGAAACCAGCCGACCTAGTCACCAGTCACCAGGTCACTAGTGTTTGGCTTCAAAGTTAGAAGCGAGAGGCAAGGGAATAGAAGCGAGAAAAAGTCACCAGGTCACCAGTCACCTAGTCACCAGTGATAGGACTTCAAAGTTAGAAGCAAACGAGAAGATAGGAAGATAGGAAGAAAATGTTTGGCTGGATTAATCTGATTTCTATTTTCTAACCTCTGTATACGGACTGGTGACTAGGTGACCTGGTGACTGGTGACTTTTTTCTCGCTTCTTTTTATCAAGTACGGGGTTTATTGCGAAATACTCCCAAGGTCTTTCAAAAAATTCGGATAAGATGTATCGACACATTCCGTGCTTTTTATGGTATTTTCTCCGTCAGAGAGGAGTGACGCGATAGCCATGGTCATAGCAATTCGATGATCCCCGAAACTATTTAATGTTCCGGCTTTAAAAATTCCGGATCTACCCCCCGTGATGAGAGTATCGTTTTCTTCGGCTATAACGGCGCCCATGGCCTTAAGATTATCCGACATGCTTTTTATCCGATCGCTTTCTTTTGCTTTGAGCTCCGAGATCCCCCTGATCTCCGTTCTCCCCTCCGCCATCAAAGCGGCGATAAGGAGGACCGGCACTTCGTCTATAAGCGACGGTATCTCTTCTTTTTCTACAACTGTCCCTTTTAATGACGAGGAACAAATACGCATATCCGCGCTATGCTCAAATGTCTTCTTATCAAAATTCAATAATTCAATTTCCGCGCCCATACGTTCCAATACTTTTAAAAGTCCCGTTCGGGTGGGATTGATCCCCACGTTTTTAAGAATAAGGTCCGATCCTTTGATCAAAAGCGCGCCGACGATAAAAAAGGCGGCACTGGATATGTCTCCCGGAACACTGATATCCCGGGAGATCAATTCTTTAAGACCCTTTATTTTAGTAGTAAGCCCCTCTTCTTCTTGAATTATATCAGCAGAAAAATGCGACAGCATCTTCTCTGTATGGTCTCTGGACCTGAACGGCTCGGTCACAAAGGTCTCTCCGTCGGCGTATAATCCCGCGGAAAGAATACATGATTTTACCTGCGCACTCGCGACCGGCGTCACATACTTTATCGGGGCTAACGGCTTATTTATGCCTTTGATCCTAAGCGGAGGACACCCTTTTGACGATTCTATCCGGATCCCCATATCGCGCAATGGATCTATCACCCTCTTCATAGGACGACGTGAAAGAGAGTCGTCTCCAGTAAGAAAGGTATCAAAATTTTGGCCGGCTAATATCCCCGACATTATTCTCATAGATGTTCCGGAGTTACCCATATAGAGTTCTCCCGAAGGCGCCTTAAGCCCCCTAAGACCTTTACCTTCTACTATTATGGACTCATCTTCCTTCTCTATTTCTATACCCATAGCCTGAAAGGCCTCGAGTGTACGCAAACAGTCTTCACCGAAAAGAAAATTTTTCACACGGCATTTCCCTTTTGAGATAGCGCTGAACATCACCGCGCGATGTGATATACTTTTGTCCGGCGGTACGGTAATTTCACCTTTCAGCCCCCTCTTTGCCGCCCCTATCTTCCAATCCATATCATCTCCTTATAAAAACAAAAATCTCCAACCAGGTCTATGCCACTTTGCCTTTCTATGATACGCAATACAGGCAAGACCTGTGGTATTCTGGGCTCAAACAATCCTCGTCCCTCAATAATTTCGGGACTGGCCTAATTCAGGAGAATTCGGCACTCCCTCAAACATTTCGTCTTCGGTCGCGGAACTCGCCCCGAACACCACAGGTCTTACCTGTTCCACCATTACACATTACACAAACTTGTCGTCACCTTGTCTTCTTTCTTTATTTTAATATCCCGCTTCTACCTTTAGTTTTTTATCCAACTGGTGACTAGGTGACTGGTGACCTGGTGACTTTTTCTCCCTTCTACCCTCTATCTTCTATCAGTCTATTGTTCCATGGCGCGCTTCATATCCTCCGGGATAGGCACTTCAAACTCCATAAGCTTACCTATAACCGGGTGTTCGAACTTGAGACTTTCGGCATGCAAAGCATGTCTTTCCATTCCTTGAGGATTTCCGTACTTCACATCGCCCAAGAGCGGATGTCCGATATGTTTCATATGTACCCTTATCTGATGAGTACGGCCTGTCTTAGGTTCTAAGCGGATACTCGTGAACCCCTTATATCTTTTTATGACATGATATATCGTATAGGCTTCTTTCCCTCCCGAAAGATCAATACTCATTTTCTTTCTGTCCGATGTATCCCTTCCTATGGGAACATCAATTATACCGTTATCTAATTCCACTTTCCCTTTTACTAAAGCCACATATGTTTTTTTTATCGTTCGCTCCTGGAACTGTCTTGCCAGAGATCTTAAAGCCTTTTCGTTCTTGGCGATCACTATCACCCCCGAAGTATCTTTATCCAAACGATGAACTATCCCGGGCCTCAGAACATCTCCCGTATCCGCTAATTTTTTACAGTGATAAAGCAGCGCATTGACCAATGTCCCGGTTCTGTTTCCCGAACCCGGATGCACGACAATGCCCGCGGATTTGTTCACAACGATAATATGTTCGTCTTCATACAAAACCTCTATCGGGATCTTTTCCGGCAAAGCTTCATGCGACTCGAGGTCAGGGAGAGTGATATTCACTATATCGTTTTCATGCGTAATGTGCCGGGGCTTGACCGCCTCTCCATTCACCTTGACCAGCTCTTTATCTATCAGAAGCTTGGCATATGTACGCGAATATTCTTTTCCGAGAACATTCGCTATGACCTTATCTATTCGTTTTCCTGTTTTTTCGGGATCGATAACAAATTCTCTTTCTTCCATTTCATCCTTTTGAAAATAAAAACACCAACTTGCGTACGCTATACACATGCTAAAACTGTATACCTTCATTCACAGCGGTATTTTTTAACGTATTTTTCTAACTTTTTAAGGGGTGTAAAATAAACTCGTCCTGTACCGGGAGCGGTACAGAACTCAGACAGTATTTTACACTCTTTCCCTTAAAAAGTTATAAAAATACTAAAATACCGCAAATGTTCATTCAGGCATACAGTTTTAGCTATACCCAAATAACCCGTATCGATCAGCTCATCAGTCATTCACTGTGAACCATGAACTATCAACTATGAACTATCTAACTTCTCGCTTCTACCTTAAGTTTTTTATCCAACTGGTGACTGGTGACTAGGTGACCTGGTGACTAGGTCACCTCTCAGTTCTATTTTATTGCTCCATCGCCTTCTTCATATCCTCCGGGATAGGCACTTCAAACTCCATAAGCTTACCCGTAACCGGATGTTCGAACTTGAGACTTTCGGCATGTAAAGCGTGCCTTTCCATTCCTTGAGGATTTCCGTACTTCAAATCACCCAAAAGCGGATGTCCTATATGTTTCATATGTACCCTTATCTGATGAGTACGGCCTGTCTTAGGTTCCAAGCGGATACTCGTGAAACCTTTATATCTTTTGATAACATGATACAAAGTATAGGCTTCTTTCCCTCCGGAAAGATCAATGCTCATTTTTTTTCTGTCTGATTTATCCCTTCCTATAGGAACGTCAATTATGCCGTTATCTAATTCTACTTTCCCTTTTACTAAAGCCACATACGTTTTTTTTATCGTCCGTTCATGGAACTGTCTTGAAAGAGACCTTAAAGCCTTCTCGTTCTTGGCTATCACTATCACCCCCGAAGTATCTTTATCCAAACGATGAACTATGCCGGGCCTCAGAACATCTCCCGTATCCGCTAGTTTTTTACAGTGATAAAGCAGCGCATTGACCAAGGTCCCTGTTCGGTTTCCCGAGCCCGGATGCACGACAATGCCGGCGGATTTGTTCACAACTATAATATGTTCGTCTTCATACAATATCTCGATCGGGATTTTTTCCGGCAAAGCTTCATGCGTCTCGGGGTCAGGGAGAGTTATGTTCACTATATCATTTTCATGCGTGATGTGCCGGGGCTTGACCGCCTCTCCGTTCACCTTGACCAGCTCTTTATCTATCAGAAGCTTGGCATATGTACGCGAATATTCTTTTCCAAGAACATCCGCTATAACCTTATCTATTCGTTTCCCCTCTTTTTCGGGATCAACAACAAATTTTATCTCTTCCATCTCATCCTTTTTGAAAATAAAATACTAACCTCGTGTAATACATCTCAAACTGTCATGGCTAAAGATCAGGCCTAACTACGTCATTGCGAAGCCGCAAAGCGGCTGAAGCAATCTCATCGACTAGGGTGCAAGGGGATCTTTTCACTTGTACGCAATTTCTTAACGCTTTTTTCTAACTTTTTAGGTGTGTTAAATAAACTCGCCCTCACTAGTTTTTATAGGTGTTCGGGCTCAAACAGCATTTAACAATATTCCCCTAAAAAGTTATAAAAAATCTAAAATTGCGATGCGTTCAAATATCCCCTTGCACCCCTCTCACCCTTCACCAATTAATTCGTACATCAGTCAATTCCCAAACTTTTTAACCTTTAAACCTTTAAACCTTTTAACCTTTAAACCTTTTAACCTTTAAACTGTTATATGTCAACGCGCCGGCAAAAAATGTTGCTATACCGATAATTTGTGAAAGTTTAAGGTCAAAAAGGACTGCCGGATTATCCGCCCTTATGAACTCCAGAAAAAATCGTAATACACCGTACAGCATCATGTACATCGAAAAAATGTATCCATCAAACATTTTCTTTCTTTTCAATAGAACTAAAACGGCAAAAAGCCCGAAAAGCGTTAAGCTGGAGTATAATTGCGCAGGAACCCTCGCTAATGTCTCTTGCGGAAAAACAAATTTTATCCCTTTCTCCGCGAACTTCCCGTAACAACACCCATTTAAAAAACATCCTATCCTGCCTATACCCTGTCCCAAAGCGACATACGGGGCTATAACATCCGCTCCTTTCCAAAAATGTATACGCTTCTTCTTCGACGCAATTATCCCTCCTATTAATGCTCCTAGGAACGCGCCTTGAAATGCCAGACCCCCTTCATTCAGCATAAATATCTGCAGAGGGTTTCTTGTATAATGCCCCAAATTTTGCGCGACAAAAAGAAGCCTTCCGCCCAATATGCCGCTCAATATTATGATCACCATGACATCCATCATCTTGCCCGTATCTATCCCTTCCTTTTTGGCGTCCGAAAGTATAAACACGGTAGAGACGATAAAGGCGATCGCCATTAGTAACCCGTAAGAATATATCGTCATAGGACCGATCTGAAAAAGTATTCTGTGCATATGTTACCTTTGTATAACCCGTCCTCCAAGGTGCTTTTTCGCGATCGCGAATATCAGCATAACAGCCCCTATAGTGATAAAGCTATCCGCGATATTAAATACCGGCCACACCCTGAAGTCTATAAAATCTATCACATATCCCAGCCTCATCCTGTCTATCAGATTTCCGGACGCGCCGCCTAGGATAAAACATAGAGCTGTATTTTCCATAAGGCCCCTATTCCCCGGCCCATATGTAAGAACAATGCCTATAAAGATAATGGAAACAAGGGAGATTAGAACAAAGACTTCCGGATGGCTCTTAAGAATACCGAAAGCGGCACCGGTATTATAGAGAAGCGTAAAATGAAAAACATTTTTTATTATCGGTACGGTATCACCCTGCCGGAAAAATTGTATGATGTAGACCTTGGACAATTGATCCAGAAAACAGACAAACGCCGCCGCTAGACAGCATTTAATTATTTTTCCGAAGATCTCTCTCTCTTCTCCTGACATGTGATACAACACTCCGCCTGAGGCATGGCTTTAAGACGCTGTTTAGGTATAATGTCCCCGCACAGATCACACTTGCCATAAGATCCGTCATCTACGCGCCTTATGGCTGCGTCTAAAGTATAGAGAATTTCTCTTTCTCCCTCGGCGAGTTCTAAAGAAAATTCTCTATCATAAAGATCCGTAGCCATATCCGCCATGTGAAAAGAATACCCCGAAAGATCTCCCGAAGCATCCTTAAAAGATTTGCTTAAAGATTCACCTTTTATACTGATAAGTTCTTCCAATATCTTGGCTTTTTCTTTCACCAGCTCTTTTCTTATGTTCGTAAGATCTTCTTTTTTGAACTGTTTTTTTTCATCGTTCTTTTTCTTGTCAGTCATTATTACCGCTCCTTTCTGAGAGAACATTATAACATCGTTCACATAAATCCCGAAAATTTTTATTATTTCCTACGCTCGCGCTATAATTCCAGCATCTCGAACACTTTTCTCCGGCTGCTTTTTCGATTCGTATGCTTAATTTTAACTCTTCTATATCTAACATATCTTCCTCTTTTACCTCTTGAACGCGTACTTGCGATACCTTGAACAGAAGCGGTAACAGTTCCTTGTTCCCTGAAATAAAATTTTTGACATCCGCGTCTTCGGAATAAAGCACTACGGACGCTTCCAAAGAACTTCCGATCTCATTGCTTTCGCGCTTGAACTCTAAATGCTTCATAATATTGTCCCGGATCTTCAGTATATGTTCCCATTTAGCGTCAAGTTCGGGGTCGATCCATTTATCCGCTTCATTATCTTGTCCTGGCCAATCGGACATATGTACGCTTTCTTCTTTTCCCTCATACTCAAGATGACCCCAGGCTTCATCCGTAGTAAAAGGCATTATCGGGGCCATGAGCCTGTCCAAAGTGTTAAATATCTTAAAGATCACCGTTTGATGTGACCGTCTTTCCTCGGAATCATGCTCAGAAACATATAAGGCGTCTTTTAGGACATCAAGATAAAAGGCGCTTGTCTCATAAACACAAAAATCATAAACCGCCCGGTATACCTTATGAAACTCCCATCTATCATAATACAAAGTAACGCGTTTTACCAGACCCTCAAGCTGTGACATCATCCATTTATCTATCTCACATAACTTATCCGCGCCCACAGCGTTTTTATCCGCGTCGAAATCATATAAATTGCTCAATAAAAACTTAAAGGTGTTCCTTATTTTCCTGTATCCGTCGGCGAGACGCTGCAATATCTCATCCGAAAGTTTTATGTCATCTTCATAATCACTTGACGCTACCCATAAACGTAAAATATCCGCGCCGTATTTCTTTATGATCTCTTGAGGACTTATAACATTGCCTAACGACTTGGACATTTTTTTTCCTTCTCCGTCGACAACAAATCCGTGTGTCAGAACTTCTTTGTACGGAGGTTTGCCTTCGGTCGCCATCGACGTTATTAACGCCGCTTGAAACCATCCCCTATGCTGATCAGATCCCTCCAAATAAAGATCGGCCGGAAAAGTCAGATTTTCTCTGGCATGAAGCACAGCCCTATGGCTGACACCCGAATCAAACCACACGTCTAAAATATCTTTTTCCGCGGTGAATTTATCTTTGCCGCATTCAGGGCAAATAGTTCCGGAAGGCGCAAGATCCTCCGCGTTCTTTTCAAACCATACATTCGACCCTTCTTTCCTTGTCATCTCGGCCACATTTCTAATGATCGCCGTATCCGTAAAAGCATGTCCGCAGGATAGGCATTTGAACGCGGGTATCGGAACTCCCCAATATCTCTGACGGGAAAGACACCAATCAGGCCTTGTCTCGACCATAGATGCTATACGCTCTTCTCCCCTTTTAGGCGTCCACTTTACATCTTCCTTTATGGCTTTCTCTATATTTTTTCTTAAGTTTTTATGGTCTACATTCATGAACCACTGCTCCGTAGCCCTGAAAATGATAGGCTCTTTACATCTCCAGCAATGCGGATACGAATGAGTAACGTTGCGGGACATTATCAGGGAACCGAGAACACTCATCTTCTTGATGATGTCACCGTTAGATCCCATAATATCGCGGCCGAAAAATTCTTTCGTCTCTTCTTTGAATTTTCCTTTATCGTCTACCGGCATAAGAACAGGAAGACCATATTTTTTTCCTATGATAAAATCATCTTGTCCGTGTCCCGGAGCTATATGCACACATCCCGTACCGTTTTCGGCGGTTATATAATCCGCTAAAACTACCCGGGAAGCGCGGTCAAGGAACGGATGTTTGACCTCCGTAAACTTTTTGGCTATCTTTTCCCCTGTTTCGGTCCGTAATGTCCTATATTTTTCTATGCCGGCCTTTCCCATTATTGACGGCACCAGATCCTCGACCATTATAAGAACTTCTGTTCCCGTTTCGACGAAAGCGTATTTAAGATCAGGATGCACCGCTACCGCCACGTTCGCCAATAAAGTCCATGGAGTGGTCGTCCATACGGCGAAACTCAAGGGCTTTCCGTCAAGCTCTTTATCAGAGGAAAATTTTACGTATATGGATGGAGAGGTCTTATCCTCATATTCCACTTCCGCTTCCGCTAAAGCGGTCTCACATTCCTTACACCAGTTGACGGGTTTCAATCCTTTGTATATGTACCCCTTCTCATAAAGATCCGCCAAAACATCTAGGATGTCGGCTTCATACTCTTTAAAAAGGGTTAAATACGGATCATCCCATTCTCCGAATATCCCAAGCCTTTTGAACTCTTCCGCCTGGATATTGACAAAACGCATCGCGTATTTATGCGCCTTTTTTCTGAACTCGACCTTATCAATATCGTGTTTTGTTAAATTTAGTTCCTTGAACAATTGATGCTCTACCGGAAGTCCGTGACAATCCCACCCCGGAACATAGGGAGCATAGTATCCCCGCATCGCGGAATATTTGACACAGATATCCTTAAGTGTTTTATTCAGGGCATGTCCCAGATGTATATGCCCGTTTGCGTAAGGCGGTCCGTCATGGAGAATAAAACTCTTCTTATTATTTTTTCTCTTAGCTAGGATCAGATTATAAAGATCTTTTTCTTCCCATTTTTTTAACATCTCAGGTTCTCTTTGAGGCAGATTTGCCTTCATAGTAAACCCGGTTTTAGGAAGATTCAATGTATCCTTATAACCAATTTTTTTCGACATTTTACCCTTTTATATTTTCCCTTTTATCTTTTAGCTTTTCTTCCGAATCAGTCAATCTTTGTCTATGGTCTATGGTCAATAGTCTATGGTCTTCCTCTCTTGCCCCTCAAATAAACCCATCAATTATCGGCCCAAGATCTTTCAATTTCTGCTTAGGGACCTGATCCTTCGGAGTAACTATTGTGTTTTCCAAGGCTCTGGAACAACCGCATACACGATCATTGGGTATATTCTCGATCGTGTTGATCAGCATCTTTTTGGCCGTTTCAATATTTTTGTTAAGCGTCTCTATTATCATCGCTATCGTCACACTTTCGATACCTTCTCCCATATGCCAGCAATCATAATCGGTTATCATCGCCATCGTAGTATAGCATATCCCGGCTTCTCTGGCTAAACGGGCTTCCGGCATGTTCGTCATACCGATAACATCCATTCCCCAGCTTCTGTAAAGATTAGATTCGGCTTTTGTGGAGAAACCCGGTCCTTCCATATTTACATATGTTCCTCCATTATGGATCTTTACGCCGACATCCCCGTTATTTTCAAGAATAGCCTTTCTCAACTCTTCACATACAGGTTCGGCCATAGGCACATGGGCAACAATACCTTCGCCAAAAAACGTTGTCTTCCTTCCTTGATTCGTACGATCCACAAACTGATCTACCAGAAGTACATCCAGGGGTTTTATCTCTTCTTTGAGGCTTCCTACCGCGGAAATCGATATTATGCGGTCGACTTCCAGAACTTTAAAACCGTAAATATTAGCGCGATAATTTATTTCCGAGGGCATTATTCTATGTCCGCGTCCGTGCCTAGGCAAAAAAACAGTTTCTTTTCCCGCAATTTCCCCGATCACAAACTCATCGGATGGATCCCCGAACGGCGTCTTAACCTTCCTTCTTTCAAGGACCTTTAGCCCCTCGATCTCGTAAAGCGCGCTTCCTCCGATTACGCCTATCTTACCCATCCTTCCTCCGTTCACCTTAATGAGGGTACAAGGGGATCTCTTCACTTGTACGCAATTTCTTAACGCTTTTTTATAACTTTTTAGGGGTGTTAAATGAACTCGCCCTCACTCGTTTTTATCGGTGTTCGGGCTCAAACAGCATTTAACAATCTTCCCCTAAAAAGTTATAAAAAAGCTAAAATTGCGATGCGTTCAAATATCCCCTTGCACCCCTTACCATTCACTATTCACCATTCACCTTGATATCCAATACCTTATTCCGCGATGTTTCTCCTCTAACTATTATCACATCACTTTTCCGTACACCATATTTTTTTGCGATAAGCTTAATTACCGCCGTATTAGCTTTTCCTTTGTCAGGCGGAGCTTTGACATAAACCTTTACTTGTCCGGCCTCCTCAACGATCTCTTCTCGCGATGACTTGGGAAAGACTTTTATCTCAATACGCATGATTTAGTTCGTAGTTCATAGTTCGTAGTACATTGACCGATGCACTATAAAATCAAGAATAAAAATCCGGAGACAGATCAGTTCAGAGTTTAGAATTTAGTGTTCACACATGCATCATCCTAGTTTATCCGCGATCTTGTACAGAATATTTACTACAAAACCTCTCACCATGCTCAGCAGAAGAAACGCCACCATTGGCGAGAAATCTATTGCTCCTACCTGTAATGGAAGCCTCCTGAATGGTTTTAGGATGGGATCTGTGATCTTATAAATGGTCTGAACAAACTCATTGTACGAATTGCTTCCAACCCAGGATATTACAATCCGGAGTATCAAGGCAAAATATATTATCAGAAAGATCTTGTCAACGAACCATGCAAAACTTCTGACCAACTCCCCTATTACGAACATACTTTATCACCCTCCCGATAATTCTTCAGACCGTCTCTTGGCGTTTAAGATAGCTTCCTTTATCGCGGATCCGATCTTTTTCTCTTCAAATATCTTGAGCGCCGCTTCAGTTGTTCCTCCTTTTGAAGCCACTTTTTTTATCAGTTCTTCGGGGGAAACTCCCATGTTTTTCAGCAAATTAGCGGCTCCCGCAAGAGTATCGATAACGAGTTTCTCGGACTTATCCTTATCCATACCCATTTCTGTCCCC
>JBDRBI010000062.1:0-12235 GCA_043822885.1 Candidatus Omnitrophota bacterium | reverse complement strand
CGAAGAAAGCATTAATTGTTGACGAAGAAGATCAGACTGTTATAGAGACGCTTAACGTTATAGACGAGAAAGAGGAAGTCTATAACGAGCTCATAAAGGAAGAAAAGGCGAGACGCGAGAAGGAAGAAGCGGAAAAGAAGGCGGAAGAAGCGCGGAAGAAGGAAGAAGCGCGGAAGAAGGAAGAGGAAGCTAGAAAAGCGAAAGAAGAGAAGGAGAAGCAGGACAAAATAGACGGATATTTAGTGCAGGCCGAGGAAGCGCTGGAAAATAGTGAGTTTGAGAAAGCGCGAGGATACGCGAAGAAAGCATTAATTGTTGACGAAGAAGATCAGACTGTTATAGAGACGCTTAACGTTATAGACGAGAAAGAGGAAGTCTATAACGAGCTCATAAGGGAAGAAGCCAGGAAGGAAGAAGAAGCGAGACGTGAGAGGGAAGAAACGAGAATGAAGGAAGAAGCCAGGAAGAAGGAAGAGGCGAGGATAAAAGAAGAACAGGAGAAGAAAGAACGCGAAGAAGCCAGGAAAGCGGAAGAGGAGAAGAAGAAAAAGGACCGTATCGACGGTTATCTAGGGAAGGCCGCGGAAGCGCTGGGAAAAAGCGACTTTGAGAAGGCGCGGGAGTACGCGAAGAAAGCGTTGGTCATTAACAAAGAAGATCAAATAGTTAGAAATACGCTTAAATCCATAGATGCGAAAGAGATAATTTATAAAGAACGTATAAAGAGGGAAGAGATATCCCGGCAAAAATCGGAAGCAGTGAAACGGAAGGTAGAAGAGGCGAGACGCGAGAGGGAGGAAGCAAGAAAGAAGGAAGAAGAGAGAATAAAGGAAGAGGCGAGGAAAGCGGAAGAAGAGAAGAAGAAACAGGAAAGAATAGACGGATATTTGGTACAGGCCGCTGAAGCGCTAGAAAATAAAGGGTTTGAGAAGGCGAGAGAATACGCGAAGAGGGCGTTAATTATCAACAGAGAAGACTGGACCGTTATAGAGACGCTTAAGGCTATAGACGAGAAAGAGATAATTTATAAAGAACACATAAAGAAGGAAGAGGAAGACCGGGTGAAAGCGGAAGAAGCGAGACGGAAGGAAGAAGAGAGAATAAGGGAAGAGGCTAGGAAAAAGGAAGAAGAAAAGAAGAAGCAGGAAAGAATAGACGGTTATTTAGAAGAAGCTGAAAAAGAACTGAAGCGTAATAATTTTGATGAAGCGCTGAAATATACGGACAAAGCTTTGGAAATAAACGGAAAAGATCAAAATGCAAATAGACTGGTTCCCAGCATTAAAAGACAGCAAGTAGCGTATGAAAGTGAAAAGAAAAGACTTAAACTTGTCGGGGAAGAAAAAAGAAGAGAAGAAGAGAAGAAGAAAAAAAGAGAAGAGGAAAGGGCAAAAGAACGTTTGGAAAAAAAGGAAGAGATAGGATTAAGTCTGAAGAACGCGGAAGAGGCGCTAGCTAGCGGCAAGACAGGAAGAGCGAGAGGATATATCGATAAAGCGTTAAGTATCGATGAAGAAGATAAGACAGCGTTAGACATGCTCGAGAGGATCAATCAGGTCGAAGAAAAACGCAAAGAAGAAGTAGAACGTTTAAAAGAAGAAAGAGAAAGAAAAAAAGAACAAAAAAGGATAGAAAAAGAACAGAGAATAGCCGAGAGAGAAAGAGCATTAAAAGGATATCTCGAAAAAGCTAAAAAAGAACTGGAAGAAAAAAAATTCGGTAAAGCAAGAGAATATGCGGCCGAAATTTTGAAAATAGATGAAAACAGCCTTGAAGCGCAGGAAATGACCGGCGAGATTGATAGAAAAGAAGCGGAATATGAAAGTGAACAAAAGAGACTGCGCCTTGAAGAAGAAGAACGTATAGCTCGGGAGAAAGAAGATGAGATAAAGAAAAAAAATATTGATACAGATCTGACTGCGGCCAGAGAACGCTTGAAAGAGAACAGGTTCGCAAAAGCGCGGGCCCATTGCAGAGACATTCTCGCGAGATACGAAGACAATAAAGAAGCGACGCTTCTTTTAGAGACGATAAACGCTGCTGAAGTTAAATATGACGAGGAACAGAAAAGATCAGCAGAAGCGGAAAAAGAGAGAAAGAGGCGCGAAAGAAGAGAGAAAGAAGAGAATAAAAAAATGGCCGGGTATCTGAAAAAAGCTGAAAGTCAAATAAAGGAAGGCAGGCTTGAGCGCGCGGCAACATATATAAACAGAGCTTTACAGATAGATAATAACAATGAAGAAGCTAAGAAACTTCTTATCCTTATAGAAAAGGCGGATAAGGAAGATCAATAAGCGATATTGTTTTTGCCGGAGATGATCTGAAGGAGGATTATGTCTCGAGATGAAAAAAAAGGTATCCTGGGAGCCGTAAAAGGCTTTGTGGGCAGAATAAAAAAGAACTATATCTGGACGCTTCTGGGGATATTGGTAGTTACGTTCGTTTTAGCCAGGTCCATAGGAACGATCAAGCAGATATTTTTCAAAACCGATAAAGATGAAAAACGAATGGGTGAAAGTTTCGTTGAATCGATACCGGTCAAAGTATATAAGATAAAACGCATGGATTTTCAGGATACACTGCCCGCTATGGGGAGGATAGAAGGTCTGAAGGAAATAGAACTCAGGTTTGACAGTAAAGGTGTCCTGGAGAGTTTTAATTTTGAAGAAGGTGAGAGGATACTGGAAGGCGATATTATAGCGAGTCTTGAACAGAAAGACGCTCTCTTAAAACTTAAGTATGCGGCGCTTGAGATGGAAAAGAACAGCAAATTATTCGAACTTGGGGGAGTCGACAAGATGGCTGTCGATCAAAAGAAGCTCGAATACGAATCTTCTAAAAGAGAACTTGAAAAGACGAATATCTACGCTCCGAGTGACGGATATTTAGGGAGTAAAGAAAAGAACGCCGGAACATTCATTACTTCGCAGGATAAGATCGGAATGTTCGTGGATTTTAAAGAAGTGTACGCTTCGTTCGATATAATAGAAGAGGATTCCTCAAAGATAAAACTCGGGCAGAATGTAGAAATATTTATGGACGCGTACCCCGGAAAAGAATACACGGGAACCGTTGATACGGTAGCCCCTATGATAGAAGGCAGGACCCGCACACAGAAGATCAAAATAGAACTGGAGAATAAAGACGACGCGTTAAAACCCGGGATGTTCGCGCGCGCCATAATAAATACTTATGAAAGCAAAGACGCGCTGGTCGTACCCGCTTCCTCATTCAGAAAAGAGGAAAATAAATATTATGTTTACGTGGTACATCCGGAAGGGGATGAAGAGAATATAGAAGAATATGACGAAGAAGGTAATCTTATAGAAAAAGAAGAAGAAGGAAAAGAAGAAGAACAGGAAGATACTATAGAAGCGGACGAAAAAATGGGAACTGTTGAGAAGAGAGAAATAGCCATAGAATATTTAACGCATGATATTGCTGAAATAAGTAAAGGTCTAGAAGAAGGGGAGTTTATTATACGTGAGCTTCATCGGGAATATAAAGACGGAGATAAAGTAGAGATCACGGAAGTGCAGGAGACGATATTTTAATAGACCATAGACAATAGACCATGGACTGAGAATGACTGATGTACAAATTTGTGATGAATGGTTAATTAACTGTCATTGCGCCTGTCCTCCGAAGCTTTGGCGAAGGGGGAAGGAGCGAAGCGATGAAGCAATCCCGGAGGGTTCGATGGGATTGCTTCGGTCGGACTGCGCCCTCCCTCGCAATGACGCAAATAAAAACTATGAACTACGAACTAACAACTAACAACTAATTATGGGATTACCGGATTTTTCTACAAGAAGGCCTGTTACGACAGTAATGATATTCGCTGGGGTAATACTCTTCGGCGTAATATCTTTGGCAAAACTTCCGCAAGAACTGTTCCCGCCTATAACATACCCGCAATTAACCGTATTTACCGGATATGCTAATGCCGCGCCCGAAGAAATAGAAACTCTTCTGACCAAACCCGTAGAAGAAGCTGTAGGAACGGTAAGTGGTATTAAGGCAATACGGTCGGTATCAAAAGAAGGCATTTCTCTTGTGATGGCGGAATTTGATTGGGATCAGAATATGGATTTTGCCTCTTTAAGGACCAGAGAAAAGATAGATCTGATAAAAGCGCGTCTACCGAGGGATGCTTCGGAACCCTTGGTTGTGGCGTTCAACCCTTTTGATATGCCTATAATGACAATAAGCGTTACGGGTGAAAGAGGCGAAGTCGAGCTCAGAAGAATAGCTGAGGATACTATAAAGGAAGAACTTGAAAAGATAGACGGGGTCGCTTCAGCTTCCGTAGAAGGGGGGTTAGAAAGAGAGATAGCGGTGGAAGTTATACATAACAGGCTTAACACATATGGAATATCCATAGAAAACGTTTCGGATGCCATAACTGACGCGAACCTGAATTATCCGGCGGGGACGATAAAAGAGAGTTTTTATGAGTATCTTATACGCACATTGGGAGAGTTTAAAGAAGTCAGAGAAATAGAAGACGTAGTAGTTAAAAATAAAGAAAAACAAGATAACACGTCTTTTGAAGAGGTTTTGGACAAACGGGAAATAAGTTCTGAGTCACAGATGGTATTAGTAAAAGACGTGGCTACGGTTAAAGATACCTACAAAGATAGAAGCAGTTACTCCAGATATAACGGGGAAAGTAACATATCAGTTTCCATTCAGAAACAGGCTCAAGCGAATACGATGAAAGTAATAGACAAAGTGCGGGCGCTTTTCCCGAAATTAAAGACGATCTTGCCCGGGGACATAAATATTGAGATAGTGTATGACCAGTCCATATTTATAAGGGATGCTATAAACGGAGTACGTGACGCGGCGGTGCAAGGCGGTATATTGGCGTTCATAGTCCTCTTGATATTCTTACGCAGTTTCAGGTCCTCGGCTATAGTGACTTTGACCATACCGATATCCATTATGATAGTGTTTACGTTAATGTATTTCGGAGGTATTTCCATTAACATGATGTCTTTGGGAGGATTGGCTTTAGGGGTCGGTATGCTGGTGGATAACGCGATAGTGGTAATCGAGAATATCTTCCGTCATAAGGAAGCCGGAGAATCACCCGAAGAAGCCGCCACCAAGGGTACGGAAGAAGTATCCAATGCCATAGTGGCCTCAACTCTCACGACCATAGCGGTGTTTTTGCCGATGATATTTGTCATTGGGATTGCCGGACAGCTTTTTAAAGAACTCGCTTTTACCGTAACATTTTCTCTTGTAGGGTCCCTTTGGGTAGCGCTTACTTTGATACCTCTTTTAAGCTGCAAGATAGGCGAAGGCAAAAAACAAAAGGCCAAGGGGATGGAAGGCTTTTCAGGCGGGAAAAAATGGAAAAGTTTCTTAAAAATATATGAGAGACTTTTAAGAGTGTTTTTAAGGCATAAAGGAATAGGGCTTGTAATAGTGCTCGCGATATTTATATCAAGTCTTCGTATCTTCGGAATGTTAGAAAAAGAACTTATGCCCAAAACGGATCAAGGCCAGTTCATAGTTAATGTTGACATGCCCGTAGGGACTAAATTGGATGAGACTAACGGCGTTGTGACTATCGTGGAAAAGAAGATATTGGAATACCCGGTAATAAAATCGGTTAATTCTGTAGTGGGCGCGACAAGCGGACAATCGGCTAAGGATATAATAAAGAGCATGGGTTCTAATCAGGGAAGGATAATAGTCGATCTCAAAGAAAAACGCGATATAAAGACCGGAAGATTTGTGCAAAATTTCAGAGAGAGGCTCGCCGGTATCAAAGAACTAAAACACGCGAAAATAGAGTTTTCTTTGCAGCAGGGAGTTTTTTCCGACGCTTTCGGGGGCGTTAGTAAACCTATAACGATAGAAATAAAGGGTGAAGATCTTGAAAAGATGGAAAACATAGCTCGTTCTCTTGAGACAAAACTCGGAGAGATAGCCGGAGTTGTGGGGATAGAAGACGATGTTCCGGAACCGTCACCCGAAGTCAGAATAAACATTGATAAGGACAAAGCGGCTCTTAACAATATCTCCGTAGTGGAACTCGCTAAAGCGGCTCAAATGTCCTTAAAAGGCAGTGTCGTTTCCAGGTTTAAGGAAAGCGGTCAAGAGATAGACATAAGGGTAATACTTCGCGAAGAAGACAGAAACAGTTACGACAAATTATACCGTGTACGGGTCAACTCACCCGACGGGAGAGGTGTCCCTTTAGGTGTTCTAGCCGGTTTTGAGAGAGGAAAGGGACCCAGTGAGATAAAACGTATTTCTCAAGAAAGAACAATAACCGTTTATGCAGATATAATCGGCCGTAAAATGGCGGAAGTCCTGATAGATGTGGAAAGTATGATGGGAAAAATGAAAGTTAACAGCGGTTACACCGTACGGCTTGCCGGAGAATCCGAAGAGATGAAAGTGTCGTTCAGAAGTCTGCAGTTCGCTCTCATATTGTCGATCGTTATGGTGTACATGATAATGGCGGCTCAATTTGAATCGATAACACAGCCCTTGATAATACTTTTTACGGTACCTTTGTCTCTTATAGGGGTTCTTCTGGTGCTTTTGGCGACAAATACATCGGTAAGCGTTATAGCTATTCTCGGTATAATAATGCTGGGAGGGATAGTTGTGAACAACGGTATTGTACTCATAGATTATACTAACGTTCTTATGCAGAACGGGAAAAATATGTTTGATGCCGTTGTTGAAGCCAGTATAGCCAGACTTAGGCCCATAATAATGACCGCGCTTACGACAGTTCTGGGGTTAGCGCCTATGGCCTTAGCCGCCGGAAGAGGCTCTGAATTACGCGCGCCTATGGCGATAAGTGTTATGGGAGGTCTCCTTGTCGCGACATTTTTGACCCTCATTGTTATACCTTCTATCTTTATAATTGAGAACGAGATAAGAGTTAAGATCCTGAGCATAATAACGCGCGGAAAAGAAAAGAACAGTTAAAAAGTTTAAAGGTTTAAAAGTCGAAAAGTCTAAAGGTTGAAAGTAGAAGATAGAAGGTAGAGAGGAGATGCTAGAGTACGAAGTAAGATGGACGAGGGAAGAGGGACGCCGGATTCCGATCTGGTCCGGCATTACGAGGAGCGGAGCGACGAAGTAATCTCAAAAAAAGAGATTGCTTCGGGATCGGTGTGTAAAAGTTCATAGTTATGAGTTCATAGTTCGTAGTGATGGATTGATGCGGGAGCTAGATTGCTTCGTCGCTCCGCTCCTCGCAATGACAGTGTATGGATGTAAAAACTATGAACTACCAACTATGAACTATGAACTATCAACTAAATCATGAGCCTATCCAGTTTTTCCATAAAAAGACCTATAACGACCATAATGATATTCGCGGCATTTTCTCTTATGGGTCTCATATCATTAACGCGTCTTGCTGTTGAACTTTATCCTGATATATCTTTCGGGCAAGTAAGCATAATAATCTACATACGCGGAGGGGTGCCTCCCACTGAAGTAGAAGCTATGGTCACCAAGCCCATAGAAGAAGCCGTGAGTACGGTATCGCATCTTGAAAGCATGATGTCCATATCCAAAGAAGGCGAGTCTACCGTTGTTTTGAGTTTTGAACGCGGATGCGATATGCAATTGGTCTCTATGGAAGTAAGAGAGAAATTCGCTAAAGTCAAAGAGCGTCTTCCCGAAGAAGCTGAAAAACCTATCATAGCGCAGTTCTCCCAAACGGATGTTCCCATTGTTATTTTCGCCGTTACAAGCCGGAAAAGGACCACGGAGGAATTACGTAAGATCGTGGACGAAGGGGTAAAAGAAAGGATAAAGCGCGTATCAGGTGTTGCTAATGTGGAAATAGGAGGCGGAAGAGAAAGAAAAATACTCGTTGAAGTGGATAAAAAAGCTTTACATAGATATAACGTTTCTCTGAATAGAGTAATATCGGCACTGGGGGCGAACAATCTTAATATTCTTACCGGAGAACTTACGGAAAATACCAATAAGGTCCTGATAAGGGCAATAGGGCAGTTCAAAGATATAGACGATGTAAAGAGAACGATAGTCCTCGTGGACCCGAATGGCTCCGCTGTCAGAGTAAAAGATTTCGCGGAAGTCAAAGATTCATACCTGGATCCCAAGAGTTATGCCAGGATGAACGTCAGTCCTATAGTATCGGTTTATATCCAGAAAGAGTCTAAAGCCAACACAATAAAAGTTGCGGAGAAAATATTACAGGAAATAAGTAATGTCAGAGCAATGCTCCCCAAAGATGTAGACTTGATCATTACAAAAAATCAGTCTAAATTTATATGGACATCTATAAAAAACCTGCGTAACTCTCTGTTAAAAGGCGCGGCAATGATAATTTTTATACTTATGCTCTTCATGGGAGGGTTGAGTAAAAAGATGTCCATCATAATACCCGTGGGATTAATAGTGGTTATTCTCGCGTCAAGCGTCTTCCTATATATATTGCTGTCGGGTCTTGTGGTATTTTTGATAGCATTTAAAAAATACAGGGCCATTCTGATAGTTACATTATCCATACCTATATCTCTCATAATAACGTTCGGGTTTATGGATCTTTCTAACATGTTCATACCGTCAATAATGGATCTAACCATAAATTTTATAACTCTTTTCGGGTTGGCTCTGGGAGTCGGCATGCTGGTTGACAATTCTATCGTTGTTTTTGAGAACATAGTCACTAAAACAGAGAAAGGGATAGACCGGATAACGGCTGCTATAGACGGAAGCACGGAAATGAATGTCGTTATATTCGCCTCCACTTTAACTACCGTCATAGTCTTTCTGCCGATGCTTTTCGTAAGCGAGAATATGAGCATACTTTACGGCGGAGTCGCGTGGACAGTTACGTTCTCGCTCTGCATATCCCTTTTTGTCGCGCTTATGATAGTTCCATTGATGAGTTCGCGGATAGACGTTACATCGAAAGAGAACGGGTCCGAAGAGGCTAAGAAAGGGTTTCTTAAGTATTTTTATAACGCTCAGAAGAGGGCGCTTCTTTTTGTTTTTAGAAGGAGACTCTTGATGTTGTCCATAGCCGGTCTTCTATTCGTGGGATCGATGTATCTTTACAGTAAGATGGGTAAAGAATATTTAGGCACTACAGAGCAGAACCGGTTTACTATATTTATAGAGATGCCTACGGGAGTAAAACTGGATTCCAGCGATGAGACCGTACGCATGGTGGAGGAGATGTTAAAAGAAATACCGGAGATCAAGAACTTTACGGCTCGGGTGGAAGGATGGTCCAGCAAAATATATGTCGATCTAGTGGGATTGACCGAAAGAAGACGGTCCGTCAGTGATGTTATAGACAGTCTTCGGCCGAAAGTCTCCAGAATACAGCCCGCGTTCATATATTTTGAAGAAGAACAGGAAGTAGGAACGAAAGAGATCATCCTCAATATTTTCGGATACGATTACGAAATATTAAGAGAGATAGCTATAGCTTTAACTACGAGGATGGGACGCATACCGTATTTTACGGATACAAAGATAAGGATGAGAGAAGGACGTCCGGAACTCGACCTTGTAGTAGACAGACAAAAAAGCGCGGATCTGGGATATTCTACGAAAGAGATAGCTGATATGGTACACGCGAAGGTTCGAGGCGTAAGAGCGACTATGTATCATACGAAGGCATCCGAAGTAGAGACGATCACACGCATGCAGGAAAAAGACAGGCGTACCGTGAAGGATATACACGGCCTTACCGTAACGCGGGTCGGGGATGATAGAGTATCTTTGGATCAACTTGTACAGTTTAAATATGGACTGGGGCCTAGTGAGGTGTGGCGGAAGAACAGGTCCAGGATGATACAGGTAAGTTCGAATATAGGAGAACTGCCTCTTGGTACCGCGGCGGAACTGCTTAAAAAAGAATTAAACGATCTTAATCTGCCCGAAGATTATTTTTATGAGATCGGCGGTGATTACGATACATTGCTTAAAACTCAACGCGAGTTTTTTCTGACAATAGTCATAATAATCACGCTGATATACCTTGTTCTTGCCTCCATATTTGAATCGTATAAACAGCCCTTCATAATAATGGTAACTGTTATACTTGCCACTATAGGAGCAATATGTTCTCTTTTTGTCACAAAAACTCCCATAGGAATGGGAGCTCTTATAGGCATGATGATGCTTGCCGGGATCGTGGTAAATAACGGCATTATTCTTGTGGAACATGCCAATGAACTGAAAGGTACAAGAAAAAATATTTTTCGTATCCTTATGGAAGCGGCGAAAAACCGGTTAAGGCCTGTTTTGATGACAACAGCCACGACGATATTCGGACTTCTCCCTATGGCTTTAGATAAAAGTGAAGGGTCTAACCTATGGAATCCTTTGGCAATTACCGTTATCGGAGGTCTCGCTTTCGCGACACCGCTTACTCTGGTTCTAGTGCCCGCCATATATACTATTTTTGAGCAATTTGGCAGTGTTATAAGAAAAACATTCGCGTTTCTCCGAAAAATACCCGCAAATATTACCGCCCGCTTTAGAAATAACTCAGAGAATGTAGACCAGGCCTAATAGACCATTGACTATAAACCATTGACCGACCGTTGACAGCCGAATTCTCAGCCGAATTCTAACCAGGTTAGCTAGTTAACCTGGTTAACTAGCTAACCTGGTTAGAATCTGCCAGGTTAGAATCTGGGGGTGTGGGTTTAAACCCACACTACTATGCTTCTAATCTCTCCTTTCTATCGCCTAATTTATGGGTGATGACCCCGTTTGTCATCACATTTGTTAGAATGGAAAAAGGTAGAAAAAAGTCTTTGTCACGTTGTGTATATATGCTATACTATATGTGCCAAAGTTAGTTAAGACATAAGAAAGCTTGAGAAAACATTTTACATACACATAGGAAGGTTATTATGGATGATCAGCAAACTAATGGTAGTATAATGCTGTGGAAAGACAGAAATATACGTTTGATACGTATAATAAGCATAATACTTTCTCTCATCTTTCTAGAGCAGCAAACCGGTTGGGCGCAAGGCGGAAGACCCGTCTGGGCGCAGGCAAAACCGGTTTTTGTTTCTCCGCAGGATAAGTTCCAGCCCACAAAATACGAGATCCCGTATGATTTGGCAAAAACACAGGAAGTTGTTATAAACGGCGGAGATGAGGTCATATTCAACATACAGGACGCCCATTCGTCCTTATCCGCTCAGTATTCTATAGCAAAACTCCTAGAGACTTTGGTAGAAGATTATGATCTGGAATTGATCGCTCTTGAAGGCGCGTCCGGGTACATAGATACTTCTCTTTTGGGTACATTTCCCGATAAAAGAATACGCAGGGATACAGCATCTTTTCTTATGAGAGAAGGGCGTATGAGTGCCGGGGAATTTTTTGCTATAACGAGCGATGATAAAAACTTGAGTCTGTACGGGATAGAGGATGATGCCCTGTACAGAGAAAATGTAAATAGTTTCCGCGGTTTAGCCGATGACCGGGCGGAAAAGACAGCCAACCTAACGGCTCTTCTTGAACAGCTGGACCTGCTTGCCGTAAAGATGTGGACAAAAGAGCTTGCGGAATTTAACCGGGACTCTTATGAGCACAGGGAAAGAAAATTGAGTTTCTCGGCTTATTGGAACCGGGCCGGAGAACTGACAGAACAACATAAGATAGATATCTCGAAATATCCCGAAATATCGAAGCTATTATCTTCGATGGAACTCGAGAAGACGATAGATTTCACTAAGGCCAATACCGAAAGAAAACAGCTTATAGACGAGATCAGTAAAGGTCAAGACAAGAACGTGCTGGAGATCCTTGTACTTAAATCGCTCGCGTTCAAACAGAATAAGATATCCCAGGCGGATTATCATGAGTACTTGGTAACCCTCGCCGAGAATGAGGGGATAGCCGCGGATCAATACGAGAACCTGATAATGTTCACTAAGTACGTGACATTATACGAATCCATTGAACTAATGGGTCTCTACAGGGAGATCAAGGTCCTGGAAGATGAGATCCGTGAAAAAATGTACAGGACGGACCGTGAACGCGAGATATTCGAGATGATCAGGATGACACAGCTCATCAAACAGCTTTATTCCATGGAGCTTGATAATACGGAAAGCGATCATATCATAGATCATAAAGACGAATTTTCAGCGGAAAAATACGCGGCATTCATTAAAGAGAACTCTAGGGAATACGGTACGGAAATAACCGCAGGGTATGATCTCGGGGATATCGAATCGGGTATAGA
>JBDRBI010000061.1:0-5545 GCA_043822885.1 Candidatus Omnitrophota bacterium | reverse complement strand
ATAAAGACCCTGTATAGAGAACTTGAGAAAAAAGCGGAAGAACTTAAAGCTTTAGACAAGCTTAAATCCGAATTTATATCGACCGTTTCACATGAACTCAGAACACCTCTTACCATCATACGCGAATCCGTAGCGCAGGTCTTAGATGGCCTTCTGGGAGAGACCACCAAGGAGCAGAGAGAGTTTCTTTCGGTCGGGCTTGAGGATATAGACCGTTTAGGCCGCATCATAAACAATTTATTGGATATATCCAAAATAGAGCGCGGAAAGATGGAAATAAAACGTGAAAAAATAAACCTGGCCGAGATCCTTGATAGCGCAGAGACCACATTCATGCCTATTGCCAAAAACAAGAATATAGAGATCAAGGCCGTATATTCTCAAGACGAGATATTAGTGTACGCCGAAAAAGACAAAATAATACAGGTATTTAATAATCTAATAGGTAACGCGCTCAAGTTTACCGACAAAGGAGGTATAACTATTTCAGCCGTAGAGAAAAAGAACAAAGTAGAATGCGCGGTTTCCGATACCGGAAGGGGAATAAAAAAAGAAGATGTACCGAAATTGTTTTCTAAATTCCAGCAGTTCGGACGCACAGCAGGCGCCGGAGAAAAAGGCACGGGACTGGGTCTTGCGATATCTAAAGCCATAATAGAGCTATATGAAGGCAAAATAAAGGTAGAAAGCGATATCGGAAAGGGAACAACATTCACTTTCACGATACTGCAGTATACCGCAAAACAGCTTTTTGACAAAGAAGTAAAACGGAATATGGAAGAACTCAAAGAACAGGAAACACCTTTCACTACGGCAGTTATGTGCATAAAAGATCAAAAAGTCCTGGAAGAGAAAATAGGAAAGGAAAAATTATCCGACATATTAGACAAATTTGAGTATATGGGCACAAGATCCTTAAATTATATACAAAGTTTCGTTATCAGGGATGAAGATAAGATACTTTTCGTTCTTCCCTCAACAGGAAAAGAAAACGCGGATCAGATAATAGAGAGATTGAAAAAGACGTTTTCGGATCTACTGATTCAGAAAGGAGTTACAGAAAAAATAGATCTGGATTTTACTCCCACTGTTCATAGCGATGTGTGAGGGGAAGACTTTATATCGTCAATAAAACAATGTATGTTAATTTAGTGTTAATTTAACCTGACAGATCTAACCAGGTTAGCTAGCTAACCTGGTTAGATCTGTCAGGTTAGAAAGTGTGTTAAAAAAAGGAGTGAAAATGGGTAAATGTAAGATGATATTGGTTTTGAGTGTATGCATATTGTTTGTAACTTGTTATAACAGCTATTGTTATGGACAAGATGTGGCGGTAAATGAAGACAAGATAGTGGCCGAGGTAGGCGGGGAGGCAATATACTTCTCGGAAATAAAAAAAATTGCCGATAAACTTAACAAGTTCCTAAAAGAAAATTTTTATAACAGCGAGTCATGGCGTATAAACTTTATCAGACAGTACATCGTTCAGACCGCGCTCGCAAAAAGGGCCATAGATGAAGGGTTAGATAAGGACGAAGAGATCATATTTGAGATAGGAAACTTCAAAAATAGCATTTTGGCCGAGAAAATACTCGAAAACAAGGTAAAAGAGATAGTTTTGAACGAACAGGATTTTAAGGATCATTACGATAAGAATAAGGAACAATATACGACAAAAGATCGCGTTAACCTAGAATATGCGGTATTTGATACCAAGAAAAAAGCCAACGCTGCCGTAGCTAACATCAATAAAGGCAAGGATTTAGAAGACATAGCCAAGAAAGAAGGAACCGAAAAAAAAGAAACCTGGATAACGAAGGATTCCCCCGCAGGTGATCCCGAACTAGAAACTCTTTTGATACCGGCCGGAGAACTTGATGTATTTTCTTTAGAGACGGGCGGTGTCAGCGAACCCCGTGAAAAAGACGGAAAATTTTATGTTATGATCGTGAAAAAGAAAGAGCCCGCAAGAGTACGCCCATATAATGAGGTCGAAAGACAAGTCATCTCAGATCTGCAGCGTATATCCCAGGAAAATGTCATAAAAGCTTTCATAGGTGAGACTTTCGACAAAGAAGGTATCAAAATATACCAGGAAAACATGTAACATAGGGCGGTTCTAACCTGGTTAGAAATCGTTGCCTACTCCGTCATTGCAATGACGGGATGTCCTCTTCGCCCCTCACATTTAACTGCTTATATTCATTACACATCCGTAACCTGACAGATCTAACCAGGTTAGCTAGCTAACCTGGTTAGAAATCATGAGAAAGCATGCTATTGAGATTGCTTCACTCCTTCGGAGTTTGCAATGACGGGATGTCCTCTTCGCCCCTCACGTTTAACTGCTTATATTCATTACACATCCGTAACCTGACAGATTTAACCAGGTTAGCTAGCTAACCTGGTTAAAAAGGGGAAAAAAGGGGAGTTAAAAAGGGGAATATTTGTGATTTTGGGAAAACAAGGGGTTATCTCAAAAAAAAATCTACATATTTTATTCCTAACAAATGGGTGATGTCGCATTCTGGGCAAAAAGGGGGTGTACCTGGTAGGGGACAGGTTCGCATAGGGGATTTTGAAAAAATCTGCAAGAAAGGAGCCATGCGTTAAGAGATTAAAAATTGTAGCTAAAACAATAGGGATTAGGAGGGAAATGATCAAAAAATAGACTAGAAGTTCAACCCGTGCCTGGCACTTGCCAACCTTGCCTATATGGTGTATACTTTAATTGTATCTGGGATTAGAGAAAGTAAAGTTAGCTAACATTTAAGACTAGGAGACCAAGATGCCGCGACTTCCGAGAATACATGTTGAAGGGGGATTATACCTCGTAACGTCCGGAGGCGATCGCGCGGAACTTTTCAGAGACGATCCAGACAGACAAGAATATGTGGGACTTCTCCTCAGGTACAAAGACCAGTACAAATTCAAACTCCATTCTTACGCGCTTATTCCCGGGCTCATACACCTTTTTATAGAACTTGAATCAGGGACCACTATATCCGAGATCATGCATTCCGTGAACTCGACCTATACAAAATATTATAATGCCCGATATGATAGACAGGGGCATCTATTCCGGGGCAGATTTAAGGCGGCGGTCGTTGAGAAAGAGAGATATATGCCAGAAGTCTCCCGTCTTATCCACATGTTACCCGTTCTTGAGAAGATCACCGAAAACGCGGCGGGTTATAAATGGTCGAGTTATTCGTTGTACCTGGCGGGGAAAGAAGACGCCGAAGGAGTATTGAGCCTTTTCTCAACGGATAAAAAAGAGCAGATCGCCGAATATAAAAAATTCGTGGAATCCGCTACGGAAAGTGAACTCCGGATATTCCGCAAGAAGATCCAGAACACCAGGATCATCGGGTCAGATGAGTTTGTCGAACTTTTGGAAGAAGGCCTAAGAGAGATATACAGACAGGACGAAGAATTTGCCGCGAAAAAAGGGCCATCCACAAAGATACTTATCATAACGGGAGTGATCATAGCGGCAATACTGGCCGGCATTGCCGTTTACTCATATTTTGCCAGCAAACGCGTAGTTAACAAAGTTGAGAACATACTCCAGGAGAAGGAAACGGCGCTTAAAAAAGAGATGGAAGAAAGATACAAGCAGGATATGGTTTCATACTACCACGCGGTATCGAAGAAGATCGAGAGGGAATGGCTGAAGGGCGAGGGGATGGAGTAGATTGCCGCGGGGCCTTTGGCCCCTCGCAATGACGGAATGGGCACGGGGTTCGCAATGACGGAATGGGCACAGGGTTCGCAATGACAGGAGTTTGGGGGAAAGATGAAGAAGTTGGGTAGGCTCACAGGAACGGTCATAAAAAGCGCAATGGTCCTGATAATGATCATGATGCTGTGGGTGGGGTGTGCCCGGGCTGAGGTTATGGGGTTCACTTCGGCGGTTATTTGGAGAGCGGACGATGAAGGCGACCTTGTTATTCCTGACGCAAGAGGCGGGATATGTGAAACCAGAGAAGGGTTTTCTACGGAAGGGCGCATCAGGAACATCACCGCGAGCTGGAGATCGGAAGGCGAGGTTAAACTTGAGATCAGCGCGGACGCGGGACGCAATTACTATAAAATTACGAACGGTGTGCCTCTTACTCAAGAGTTCTTGACGGGCGACCGCATAAAATGGCGCGCGTATCTCGGCGCAAAAAGCGCTCTCACGGAAGTCACGGTGAGGTACACGGACTCGTTCAACATAACCGCCGGATTCGGCGAACCCGAACTTTCCGGTTTTAAGTACCGCAAAAGAATAGATATTACGGGCGGCGATACGGAGCTTTACAATTATCAAGTGAAAATAAAAATAGGTGAGTCCGTGATGTCAAAGGGGAGCGACGCGCATTGTGAAGGCAACCTCAGGAAAAATTTCAATGACATAAGGTTCACCTCATTCGACGGCGAAACGCTCATCCCGTATTATCTTGAGAAAATATCCGGTAATACACCGGAACGTGTAGCGGAATTTTGGATAAAAGCGCCCGTGATACCGACGGAAGGCATATCCATCTATGTTTATTATTCGAACCTGCAGGCAGAGAGCCTCTCTTCCGCGGAAAGTGTTTTTGAAAAGACTGACGGGACGACGGATAGTACCTTAAAGAGGAAGTATGCGGATGTAGAGCCGGTTGTTGTTTCGGTGGCGAGTGGCGAGTGGCGAGTGGCGAGAAGCGGAGCGAAGCAATCTCAATTGGATGAGATTGCCGCGGGACCTTCGGTCCCTCGCAATGACAAAATGGGCACGGTCCCTCGCAATGACGGGGTGAGGCAGGAAGAAGTGGAGATGGCGGGGTTTCGGGGGACGACGCTCGCTCCTAACGGGGATATCGTGCTTAAGGACGGGTATGACGCGGGAGAATACATCTCGATCAAAGCTAACTCGGCGTTTCCCGTGAGAATACTTGTTCCGAGCATGGAAGCGGAAGGCACAAAGATAGATATCTCGGCTGACGGGGGAGAGTCTTACAAAGAGAACTCAAGAGACAACAATTACTACTACGCTTCACGCGGAGATTTTTCTATAGGGACAAAACCCGTGATAAGAGCGCGTCTTGAAAAAAAGATAGAAAGAGCGAAGCTTAAAAAATTCGAACTGGATTACGAGCCCGGGAGCATAACGGTTATTTCTCCGAACGGGGGCGAAGAGTGGATAGCGGGAACTACAAGAGACATACTGTGGTCGGCCCTTGAATACGATTTCTTTTATCCCGTAAAGATAGAGTATTCAACCAACGGCGGGATGGTGTACGGAACAATAACCGAGAAAACCGATAATGACGGCATATATTCGTGGAAAATACCGGGAGAGATAGGCTCCCGCGAGGTGATGATCAGGGTGTCCGACGCGAACGATGAAGATGTGAATGATGTGTCGGATAGGGGGTTTGGGATAAAAATGTAAGAGATTGCCGCGCCCGCCTTCGGCGGGCTCGCAATGACGAAACTTAATACTGTCATTGCGAGGAGCGAAGCGACGAAGCAATCCAATAAAAGGGGTGAGTGAGATGAAGAACTTAACTTTAAA
>JBDRBI010000060.1:0-14176 GCA_043822885.1 Candidatus Omnitrophota bacterium | reverse complement strand
GGGATGGAGCCGTTTAGCTGAACTTGCCGCCAGATATACCCATTTGGAAACAAGTTCTCAAAAGCTTGAAGAAGTGAACGTTAAGGTAAGACAAAAATACCACAAAGTACGGCATCAGATCATAGACCGGACAATGTGCGAGCTTTATTCGGCCAGGAAGACATTCGGGATATAGGGGGGAACAGTTTAAAAGTTTAAAAGTTAAAAGGTCTAGGATCGACTGATGTGAAAATTTGGTTCCGCTTGTCATTGCGAGCGAACGAAGAGAGCGAAGCAATCCCGTAACACATGGGGGCCAAACGGATTGCTTTGACCGATTCCGGGACGGCTTTAATTTTTACGAATTACAGATTATTTTAGAGAACAACGGAGAGATATGCCGGAGAATAGCAGAAAAGATAATATCGGAACGGTAGTATCGGTCCAAGGACCTGTTGTGGATGTGGAATTCGCTTCACGGGACGAAGTGCCTAATATCCATACTACTATCAACCTTAACACCGTCGATGATAAACTCGTTGTTCTGGAGATCGCGGAACATTTACCCGGGAATATCGCCAGATGCATTGCTTTTAAATCCACGCTTAATATTCAAAAGGGGACAAAGGCGCATGCTACCGGAGAAAAAATATGCGTTCCTTTAGGCGAAGGGATGTACTCACGAATTGTTAATGTTCTGGGCGAACCCATAGACGAAAAGGGACCGATAACAGATGTTAACGATCTAAGACCCATAAGAAGATCATTACCCGGCACGTTCGTTGAGAAACAAAAGAACAAAAATGCAAGCGGGTTTAAGCTTATGGAAACCGGTATAAAGATATTAGATCTGTTGTTTCCCATGGTAAAAGGATCTAAGACGGGTATTCTCGGAGGCGCGGCTTTAGGAAAAAGTATTTTAACATTGGAACTTATCCGTCAGGTAGTAAAAAAACATAGAGGCGCTTGTGTTTTTGTGGGCGCGGGAGAACGTATACGCGAGGGAAATGAGCTTTATTTTGAGCTTTTAAAAAGTGATGTATTGTCGAAGATTATGATGGTGTTCGGTCAGATGAATGAGCCTCCCGGATGCCGTTTTGGTGTTGTAATGACAGGTATCACTATGGCTGAATCTATACAAAGGCAGAACAAAGACGTGCTTCTTTTCGTTGATAACATATTCAGGTTCGTTCAAGCCGGCGCGGAAATATCGACTCTTCTGGGAAGAGTACCGTCAGAGACGGGATATCAGCCGACCCTTATCGCGGAGGCAAGCGAATTCCATGAAAGGATAAGATCAGGCCGTGAAGCGGGCGGGGACATAACGGCGGTCGAAGCTGTATACGTTCCCGCGGATGACCTTACGGATCCGGCCGTTGTTGTTCTTTTCAGCTTTTTCGATTCAGTTTTAGTGCTTTCAAGAGAACGCATACAACAGGGACTATATCCGGCCATAGATCCCTTGCTTTCTTCCTGCGCGAATTTGGATCAGAATATCGTGGGAAGAAGACATTTCGATATAGCGCAAGAGGCGCTTCGTACTTTCCAAAGATATGAAGAACTAAGAAAAATAGTGCTTGTTGTGGGTATAGACGAACTTTCAAGTACCGATAGAACGATATTTGACAGGGCCAGAAAATTACAGAATTTTTTAACCCAGCCGTTTTATGTCGCGGAAGCTTATACCGGACGTAAAGGAGAATGGGTTCCGGTAGAAGAGACTCTCGATGGATGTGAAAGGATCCTGGTGGGAGAGATGGACGCGGTGGAAGAAAAAGCTTTCTATCTTATAGGGGCCATACCGACGTCGATGGGGTGATATCCTGGTGAATGGTATTTGGTGAATGGTGAATAGTTTAGAGGAAACCACACACCGTCATTGCGAGCGAACGTAGTGAGTGCGGCAATCCCTTTGGAGGGGATATACGCGATTTGTTGGGAGTATATATTCATTATAGAGATTGCTTCGGTCGTTTCCCGCCTTCGCTAAAGCTACGGCGGACAAGCACTCCCTCGCAATGACGTATTGGTAGTTGTAACACAGCTCGCAATGACAGAGGGAATGCACAGGTAAGAATGATAAATTACTGATCACGACGCAGGAGAGATATATGAATAAAAAGCATGATGAGATGTTGAAAAATGAGGTCATAGAAAGAAAATTGGGTTCAAAGAGTGATGTCGAGAATATGCTGAAAATGACAGCCGCATCGGACGAATCTTTTCTGGAAATGCTTGTAAAAAATAAAGTAGCCTCGGAAGAAGATTTGCTCAAAATTTTATCGGAAAAACTGAATATTGAATATTCAGGCATCAAAGGGGTTGAAATAGACAGTAAAGTGCTTCTTAAAGTGCCGATAAAGCTCGCGGCATATTACAGAATAATGCCCATTAAAATTGAAAACAGGATCTTGACCGTGGCAAGCTCATATCCATTAGAAGTCAGGATCATGGATGATCTTAGAATGCAGGTCGGATATGATGTCAGACAAATTCTGTGCACTTCCGAAGATATAGAGGAAACTACGAAACGGCTTTATGGCTTAGGAGCCGAAACTTTAGAGAAGATCATATCAAAAGCGCCCGCAAAAAAAGACGGGGAAAGACGCGCCAAACCTACCGAAGAAAGTATAGATGATATAGAAAAAATAGCCGGGGATGTATCCATTATACGGCTTGTTAACCAGATAATCCTTGAAGCTTACAAAAAGCGCGCGACGGATATACACATAGAGCCTTACAGAGGGAAGATCAATTTCAGGTACAGAATAGACGGAGTGTTATATGACGCCAATGTATCGGAAGATGTAAAAAATTTCTTACATCCCATTCTTTCCCGCATAAAAATAATGTCAAATCTTAATATTGTGGAAAGAAGACTTCCTCAAGACGGAAGGGCCATTGTGAAAGTGCAGGATACGACATTGGATCTCAGGGTCTCTTTCATACCCACACCCTTCGGGGAAAGCGTGGTAATAAGGATATTGCCTACCACTATGTTCTTTGATCTGATCAAGCTGGGGCTGTCGGAAGACCAGCTTGAGAAATTCGAATCTTTTATAGAAAGACCGCACGGCATAGTCTTTGTAACAGGACCTACAGGCTCGGGAAAGACCACAACATTATACGCGTGTTTAAGCAAGATCAACACACGCGAAAGAAAGATCATCACGATAGAGGACCCGATAGAATATGAAATGAGCGGGATAACGCAGATACAGGTGCAGAATGAAATAGGCTTGGATTTTGCCCGAGGATTAAGGAGTATGCTCCGTCATGACCCGGATGTTATGATGGTAGGAGAGGTAAGAGATCTTGAGACCGCTGAAATAGCTATCAGGGTCGCTCTTACGGGACACTTGGTGTTCTCTACCCTTCACACAAACGACGCGGCGAGCGGAATAACGCGTCTGGTGGAAATAGGGGTCGAACCTTTTCTTGTCGCTTCCAGCGTTGTGGCTTTTGTCGCTCAAAGGCTGGTAAGGATAAATTGTCCTCACTGTAAAAAGGAGAACAATAATTATCCCGACGAAATAAAAAATATGATAAAAGAAGACCTGGGTCTTGATGACGCCGATAAAATAAAAATACTCAAAGGAGACGGCTGCCCCAACTGTAATTTTACGGGATTTTACGGGAGAACCGCCATATATGAGATACTTCCGGTAGATGATACCATACAGCGTCTGATAATGGAGAGAGCTCCGATATCGGTCATAAAAAGGAGAGGAGTGGAAATAGGAAGAAAAAGTCTGCGTCAGGATGGATGGATAAAGGTGATAAAAGGACTTACCACTCCGGATGAGGTCTTAAGGATAACTCATAGAGAAGAGGGTAATGATGACGGGGCGGTGAACGAAACTCCGCGGAATTTTAACGTACGTCCGCAATCAGGTAATACGCAAACGATACTCTCTCCGGGACAGGAAATAAGAACAAGATCCGAAGAACGGCCCTCGGATAAAAGGATATACAGACGTTTAGACGACAGAATAAATATACGTTTTAAACAGCTTAAAGAAGAACAGAAAGCGTCTCTATTTGACAGGAAAAGGATAAATCCCGAATATATGAGTTCTACAAAAAATATTTCGGCGGGAGGACTTCTATTCTCTTCTAATGAAGCGCCTCTTGTGGACTCGATAATAGAGATAAAATTAGAGATCCCGCATAAACGGGAAACTATACAATGTCTGGGAAGGGTTGTCAGGGTTGAAACTGTGGAACCAAAGAAAAACTACAACGTAGCGATCGTGTTTTTGGATATCTCAAGTAAAGACAGAGCGTATTTGGATAAGTATACGCATGAGGAGATGTAGGGAACGGTTTAAAAGTTAAAAGGTTTAAAGGTTAAAAGGTCTGATTGACCGGTGTGTAAATAAATGCTTGATGAGATTGCTTCACCCCTTCGGGGTTCGCAATGACGATTTTCCGTTTCGGGGTTCGCAATGACGATTTTCCGTTTCGGGGTTCGCAATGACGATTTTCCGTTTCGGGGTTCGCAATGACGATTTTCCGTTTCGGGGTTCGCAATGACGATTTTCCGTTTAAGGGTCCGCAATGACACTTTCCCGTCATTGCGAGCGAAGCGAAGCAATCTCTATTAAAAATATTTTTTAGAATAACAAGGAGCGAGCATGCCGATATTTACCTATGAGGCTAAACAAGGACCTACAAAAAGGGTAAGCGGGGCTCTTGAAGCCAGAACAGAGGATGAGGCTATAGAGAAGATACATGAAAAAGGTCTTATTCCGATAAAAGTAAAACAACAGGTTCAAGCCGCTAAAGATCCCGAAGAAGAGACTCAGACTTACATAAAAGTTAGGTCGGTAAAGTCTAAAGACGTGACTATAATGAGCCAACAGCTTTCCAGCCTTCTTAAAAGCGGGGTGCCGATAATACGCTGCCTTGAGATAATCGGTGAACAGTCCGAAAGCGGTACTCTAAAGAGAATAATGCTGAATATCGCGGGAAGCATCAGAGAAGGAGAAACACTTTCGGATTCATTGGAAAAATATCCCGCGGTTTTCGACGGGCTTTATGTCTCCATGGTACGCGCGGGGGAAAGTATGGGTAAACTTCATCAAGTGCTTTCCAGAATAGCCGAGTACAGAAGAAGATCCGAAGATTCGATGTCCAAAACAAAAGCGGCGATGGTCTATCCTATTCTTATGGGGCTGGTGGGAATAGGGACGATCATTTTTATGATGGTCTTTGTTATGCCCAGGATAATAAAACTTTTTGGAGGGCTGGGTCAGAATCTGCCGTTACCGACAAAAGTTGTCATGTGGATATCAACGAATCTGAGAGAACAGTGGTTGTTCGTAGTGATCGGGCTTCTTGTAATATCCATAACAATAAAACAATTTTCAAGAACGCGTTTTAAAAAGAAAATAATGAGTGTTCTGGGATTGAAACTGCCCGTGATCAAAAAATTCGTAAGAATGCTGGAATTCTCAAGGTTCAGCCGTACGATGGAACTTTTAATGAAAAGCGGAATACCCATATTAACCACATTAGAACTTGCCATCCCGACGGTCCAGAACGAAATAATAAGGAAAAAATTGACGGAGTGTTCCGACGATCTTAGACAAGGCGGGACTTTCGGGCAAGGGCTGAAAGGGACGGCGGACATCTTCCCGTCCTTTATGATCAATCTCATAATGGTAGCCGAAGAGTCGGGAAAATTGGAGGAAGCTTTTTCGGAAATAGCGAATACATATGAAAGAGAAGGCGACACCGCGCTCAAAGCTTTAATGACGTTAATAGAACCTATGATGATATTGGTAATGGGGCTGGTGGTAGGATTTGTCGTAATAGCGATGCTTCTGCCGATATTTGAATTGAGCTTTACGGGAATGTAAATGAGCACATAACTTACGCGACCGAAGGAAGCGTAAGTTATCAGTGCGAATTTATCCCGAGTGAACCCGAGCCAAGCGAGGGTGAACCGAGGGATCCAGTGACGGGGTATGGTATTTGGCGAATTTGGATGGCGAAGGAAGAAGGTGAATGAGATTGCCGCGTCGGTCTTTGACCTCCTCGCAAAGACACAATTTTCCGTCATTGCGAGCGAGCGAAACGAGCGAAGCAATCTTTTACTTATGAAAACACTAACACTTACATTAACGCTACTTCTTGCTTGCTTTTCTTTTTCCTTCGCCGAGGAGGAAGCAACTTGGTCGGAACTTAAAGGTGATCATTTTATTGTGTACTACAACGGCGATAGTTCTTTTCCCACGGAAGTACTTCGTAATTCGGAAAAATATTACAAGCGCATAGCGCGAGATCTGAGTTATTCCCGATATTCCAAGTTTTGGCAATGGGATGACAGGGTGAAAATATACATATACGAAAATCAGCCTGATTTCGTTAAGCTGGGCAACTATCCTCAATGGTCGGAAGGCATAGCCGATTATTACAAGAAAGCCATATATACGTATAAAGGAAGTGAAGAATTCGTTACCGCCATACTGCCTCATGAAATAACACATCTTATATTCAGGGATTTTGTCGGACTTGATAATCCCAGTATACCCATGTGGTTAGACGAAGGGGTTGCGCAATGGGAAGAACCTAAAAAGAGAAGCATCATACGGCCGGCTTTAAAAGACATATACGATAACGGCAAAGTGATGCGGCTCAGTGATTTTATGACATATAACATCCAAATGGTCAATGATACGGACAAAGTGCGCTCCTATTATATCCAGGCCATGAGTTTGGTGGAATTTCTTATGTCGAAATACGGATCGGACAGGTTTTTGGGTTTTTGTCGTGATCTTAGAGACGGTAAAGAGATAGAAAGAGCGTTTCAGTCCAATTATCCGACACATATACGCAACATAGAAGAACTTGAAAATAAATATGTGGAGTGGATCGGTAAAATACCGGCAGTACGGGTCAGAGAAGAGATGCCTGTTGCCGCGGTGCACGGGGAGTAATAGAAGGTAGAGGGTAGAAGGTAGAGGGTAGAAAAAGAAGATGACCCATTTTCCAGGCCGGGACAGATACCAGGCCCGGCCTGGTATCTGTCCCGGCCTGGAAAATGTCAACTGTGAAACAAAGGAGGCGTAAGTTATGAAGAATAAAGGGTTTACGTTAATAGAGCTTATGTTGGTAGTTATTATTATCGGCGCGCTTAGCGCTATGGTGATACCGCGTCTTGCCGGAAGAAGCGAACAGGCCCGCATAGCCGCCGCTAACGCGGACATAAACGCTAATATCGCGACGGCAATAAAACTTTATGAATTGGATAACGGGAATTATCCGGGCGATCTTAAAACTTTACTGGTGAAACCGGGATCGGCTTTTAACTGGAACGGGCCGTACCTTGAGAAAGACCCGATAGATCCGTGGGGGAGAGAGTATAAGCTAAAATCCCCCGGGACACACCGTCCGCAGAGTTATGATCTTTATTCTCTAGGCAAGGACGGACAGTCGGGAACGGATGATGATGTGAAGAATTGGAAATAATGAGGGGCGTAAATCCAAAATTTAAAAGGCAAAACACAAAAGAAGCGAGAATCTCTGTCATTGCGAACCCCGTAGGGGTGAAGCAATCTCTATAGACATGTTAATTTACGGAGATTGCTTCACCCTCGCATACGCTCGGGTTCGCAATGACGGTTCACGAATAAAAATATCATGAATTTAAAAACAAAACGAGGATTTAATTTATTTGAACTGATGGTAGCGGTTGCCGTTCTTTCTATAGGGATAGTTACCATATATGAATCTTTTCTTCTTATCGCTGACGCTTCAAGCGGTCTGCCGTATTATCTGAGAACGCAATCTCTGATGAATGAGATGGTATGGGAACAAAAATCTATTTTGACGGCAAACGGTTATGTTTTTCCGAGTACTGAGGGCGGTTCTATAACCTTGAACAAGAAACCCATGGAATGGACTCGTGAAATAAAATTGATGGATAGCGTGCGTGGTCTTTACAGTGTAGAGATCCTTTTTAGCTGGAAAGCGGGAAGCAAAAAGATGCAGAACAGCCGAATGACGTACATTAGACGGTAAGACGGGATAAACAGGAAAACGGGTCACCAGTCACCAGTCATCTGTCACCTGAGATAGAAGTTAAAAGCGAGAAAATAGAAGATAGAAACCGGTGACCTGGTGACGTGGTGACTAGGTGACCAATAAGGAAGTTTGTAATAGTTCAGTTGTTTCCAGTGATAAAATACCGCAGCCCGCGTCATTGCGAGCGAAGCGAAGCAATCTCCATGATTTTAGAATAGATTGCTTCGGGCGCTGAAGCGCCCTCGCAATGACAGTTTGAGACGATTCTATCTTGTATAACTGAACTATTACGGAAGTTTAAAACTGTTTTTCATTATGAATATAAAAACAAAACGAGGGTTTACTTTTATTGAGACTATGGTCGTCGTGGCTATACTATCGGTTATAGCTATGGTGCTGGGAGGTGTGATAAATAACGGTCTCTCTCTCTGGAATAGGGTGAACGATATTCGTTTTGAAGAAGACGCGTCGATATTTTTCGACAAATTTACTATGGATGTGAAAAACGCTATCCGTTTCGGATCGATAAGCTTTAGTGGAAGTGATATTTCTGTCTCGATCCCGTCTCTTACGCTTAAAAAAGACGGACAGGAATCCCCGGGACTTGTTACCTATTATTTTGATGAAAAAAAAGAGACCATGAACAGACAAGATATTGATTTCATAGATCTTATAAACGAGGAAGAAGCTGAAGAGAGAGTAATGCTCAAAGGGGTTGTCTCCGCGAAATTTTTTTATTACACCTACAATGAAAGTTTCCAGAGCTATGAATGGGTGGAAGAATATAAAGATGATCTGCCGCAGGCAGTAAGACTAAAGATGTTTTTAAAGAACGCGGCAGACACAACTGATCATATTAGGACAGTTGATATACCCGCGGGAAGATTGGAATTTTTCAATGAGGAAGAAAATGTGGAAGAAAGCATGTAATATGCGGACATTAATGACAAAACATAAAAAGGGCAGTGTTCTGATAATAGCTATGTGGGCGCTTTCTGTCTTAACCCTATTCGCGGTTATGATGGGGGTAGATTCGCGGGGGAAGATGACTTTTGTGGGTAAAATAGGAGATCGCGATAGGCTCAGATATATTGCCGAAGCGGGTATAGAAAAAGCGATAATAATAATAGCGGCTAAAGGCCCTAATCCAGCCTATGACCAGATCTCGGACCTGGGGGGTATCGGGACTAATCGTTATGTGGATAAAAAAATAGGGAACGGAGAATGCTATGTGGGATATGATTATTTGGACACTGATTCTGAAAAAATAAAAAGATGGTACGGCGTCTCGGATTGTGAAAGCAGGATAAGTCTTAACAAAGCCGGATACAAAGAGATAAGCGCTATTATAAAAATTACCACGGACCTCGACAAAAAAAATGCCGACGACCTCGCCGCCGCGATAGTCGATTGGAGAGACAAAGATGATTTTCCGCTTTTCAACGGAGTAGAATCACGGTATTATATGAGCCTGAAAGATCCTTATCCGTCAAAAAACAGCGAGTTTGAAGTCCTCTCTGAACTTTTCTTAGTACGGGGAATGACAAAAGAAATATATGAAAGCATAATCCCGTATGTTACCATATACGGAAGCGGTAAGATCAACATAAATACCGCCAGGGAAACGGTCTTGGCCGCTTTAGGATTGAACAAAACACTTGTACGAAAGATCATGAAATTTAGAGCCGGTATGGACAGAGAAGAAGGGACCTATGACGATAATATTTTCACAACAGCCGGAACTATTACCGCGGAATTAAGTCAAGCGATATCCGTAAGCGCGGAAGAAGTCGCATTGCTGAGCAATCTATCTTCGGCGGGCATTCTTTCGACGGTCTCCGGCTTTTTTGAGATAAGAAGCGTCGGAAGGGTAGGAACAAAAGACCAGGTTCTTGAAGTGGTTTGTGTGTATGATAGAGCTATGGTGGACAGCGGTGAGAACGCGATAAAATACTGGCATGAAAGATATCAGATAGACCCGTTGCCGAAAACTGAGGTGAACGGGGAAACCCCGTCATTGCGAACCCCGAAGGGGTGAAGCAATCTCAATAGACATGTTAATGTACAGAGATTGCTTCGTCGCTATGCTCCTCGCAATGACGGTTATTGGGTGATGTTCCCGGTTTTTATTTTCACTACGAACTATGAACTACCAACTACAAACTAAATTATGAATGTTGCTTTTGGAATGCTTGCTCATAAAGATATATTCGCTATAGACATAAGCGGGCATCATTTAAAAATAGTACACGCGAGAGTCTCAAGCTTGAAAAGAGAGATAGCGGGGGTCTATGACCACAATATTCGCGGTATTGCGGACACGGAAATAAGCGGCATTATCTCCAAATATTTTGAAAAGATCAATATCAAAAATCCCACCATTTTCTGCACTATACCCAATCGCATAGTGATGACGAAAAATATCGAGGTACCTTCACGTGATATTAAAGAAGTCGAAGAGATCATAAAACTCCAGGCCGGCCGGCATACCCCGTTTGCCAGAGAAGAGATCGTATCGGATTATATAAACATCGGTCTTTACAAGCAAACTTATACGAAAATATTACTCATCATAGTGAATCGCAATGTTATAACGAAACAGCTTGAGATATTGAATGTAGCCAGGCTTAAAGCCGAGAATATGATATTTTGTCCCGAAGCTTTTGCCCTTTCTTATCCCGCTATACTCAGGACAGGGCAAGAAGACACTCCGATGATAATCGCTCATGTCGATGATGATTATACGGATTTCATCGTGATAATGAAAAACAAAGTTCTTTTTGTCAGAAGTATGCCGATAGGGGCGGAGCATTTTCTCTCTGACGGAGAAAGAAGCGGCAGTAAATTTATCGAACAGATAAAACTTTCGATGGAGACATATCAGGGAGAAGATATAGAGACTGTTCCGACAAAGATATTTATTATAGGAGCCACTGAAGGCATAAGGAATATGGGAGAGAGGATCAACTCTACTTTGCATGTTCCGGCGCAGGTAATACCCTATTATGAAAACCTGCCTATAGATGCCGAGGTAAAGAAAATTTTAAAAGAAAAAGCCGGACGCATGTCATTCCTGAATGTTATCACAACGCTTCTGGCCGAAGATAAGGTAAAGGTCAACCTTCTTCCGGAAGAAGTAAAATTCAGGCATAAACTTGAACAAAGAAGCAAATATATACTTAAAGCCGGGGTTCAGGTAATAATGATCATGGCTTTGGTATGCAGTTTGGTGGTCAGTAAAATATATTTTAAAAGTCTGTATCTGAAACGCCTAGATCATCAGGTGGAGGCTATGGTGCCGGATGTCGAGCGGATGGAAGAACATATGACAAAGATAAAAGAAGTGAAGCGATACCTAGCGGAACAGGGGTATATGCTTAATCTTATCGCGGAACTGCATGACATTCTGCCGAAGAACACATATTTTTCCGATATAAGAGTAGAAACGAACGGTGAATTTTCAATAAAAGGTTTTGCCGATTCCATGTCATCCATATTCACGTTCATAGGAATAATGGAGGAATCGGTTTTTTTTGAGGAAGTAGTCGCGAAATATACATCAAAACGGAAAGAAGAAGATAAAGATATAGCGATATTTGAGATAACCGGTAAGGTCGCGGGGCATTAACACTCCGACCCGTGTAAAGAGAGAAGGTCGACTAAATTATGTTAAACAAGTTTTTTTCAAAATTAGCGCCGCGTGAAAGAACGGCTCTTACCGCAGCCGTTCTCATCATATCGGTTATGCTTTTGGATAGGATAATACTGGGGCCGATCATCTCCAAGATAAGGATGTTGAACGAAAAGATCGAAGAGAAAAAGAACAGACTCATAAATAACACGCGCATATTATCAAATAAAGAAAGGATCAGCAAAGAGCTGGAGATGTACGGCAAGTATTCTTTTAAGGCATTACCTTCCGAGGACGAACTTGCGGATCTCTTAGGGGAAATAGAAAATCTTTCCGCGGCAAGTGAGGTATATCTGATAGATTCGGCTCCCGCCGGAACTAAAAGTGAGGGAATATTCAAAAAATATCTTGTCAAGATCGATTGCGAAGGAACAATGAGCCAGATATTATCTTTTATGCATGAGATAGAAAGTTCGCGAAAAATTTTAAAACTAGAAAACGCCCGTATAAGGCCCAAAGAGAAAAATTCCGAAATAATGAATTGTAGTTTTTTAGCCTCAAAAACCGTTATTCTTGAATAATGAGCGCAGGCATCTACCCAAAAACATATAGTGCCATACTGGTACTGTTCACTCTTCTTTTTACGGCTTGTGCGGCTTTTGCCGCGCAGGGTAAAAGCGAAGCTTCAAAGACTTCGATCGAGGTCTTTGTTATCCAAAAACATGACAGAGCGTACATAGATAATGCCGAGATTTTTTTTGAGATGGGGAACAAGAAAATTAAAGCTGCCCCGATAGATAAAGGGGTATATATAATTAAGTACATTATACTTGATAACCCTGTCGTAAATAGAGGCACTATTCGTATAATGTACAGGGATGTTCCCATATACGCGAAGAAGATACTACTTTTCAATATTCCGCAAAACAAATTTAAAATAGAGATCCGCGGTGTTATGAGTATTCCCAAACCTCCGAGATTAGACACTATGTATAGTTTTACCAATGAAAAATTCGAAAAATTCAGCGGAGAAAAAGATGTTTATAGTTCCGTATACATCAACGGGGAGATAGCCGAAAAAGGCACCTATAGTACGAGATGGAAAACTTACAGAAAGCTGTCTCCGGGACTTAATGTGCTGGTATTTACTTCCAGGAACATATGGGGAGGTGAAAGTAAACCCCTTATCTTTTACATCTCGTATTTTCTTAATACCGAGGGTAAAATGAAGTTTTTTGAAGGCCCCGGTAATGTACGCTCTAAAAGAAGTAAAACCGCTTCGACGGTCTCTTGGGATGATCTGGATGACGGAGAAGTCGTAGGGTACAATATTTATAGATCGAATACATCGAAAAATAATTATAAGAAAATAAACAAAGATGCCGTAAAAAGGAGCCCATATACCGACAGTGATTCGGGCAGCGCCGAATGGTACTATGTCGTAACCGCCGTGCTTCCGGAATATGAAACGCCTTTTTCCGGAGAAGTCTCTTCGGTACCTGATTCTCTTCCCGGAACGGATATACCCGATAAAATAAAAGGGGATCTTACGCTTTCAGCGGACAGAAGTCCGTATCTTGTGAGTTCTGATGTAGAAATAGCCGAAGGTTCGGCCTTGATCATCGAGCCGGGAGTCGAACTAAGGTTTAAAAAAGGGTCGACATCCATATCGGGAAAGATCCTGGCCGAAGGGGATGATGATAAGCCTATTTTTTTTACTTCCGATCAAAAGAACGCTAAAGCCGGCAATTGGCGCGGGATAGACGCTAAGGACGGTTCGGTAATAAAAAATTCAAATATCGAGTATGCCGGCTCGGGCGGCAGTGACGCGGTATCCGTTCGGGATAATTCCGTTATTACCAAGAGTACGGTGGGAAACAATCTATCAAGCGGCATAGGGATACGGAGTAATTCTAATACGGCAAAAGTTTTAGTATCGGGAAACAAGGTATCCGATAACGGAAATGACGGCATATACGCGGGCGATGTCGCGGCGGGAACATATATAGATATATCGGATAATGAAATAAGCAAAAATAAAGGACGCGGCATCTCGACAAGCGCTAACAGCAGTATGATCGGTAACATGATCAGTGAGAACGGATTCGGAAACATTACCGAGATAAAAGACGGGGAAATAAGCTGTGATGTTACGTGGGATAAGGGAAAGTACGCTGTAAATATTTCCATAGATGCCGATGACGCGGCTTCTCTTACCTTAAAACCCGGGGTTACTATAAAGTCCGAGCCGCGTGTTCAGATAAGCGGTAAGATATCGGCGCGGGGGACAAAAGATGAAAAAATAATATTCACTTCCGAAAGCGAGAAAATAGGAGAATTTTGGGGAGGGCTTGTACTTGAGAACGGGTCGGATCTTGAAAATTGTACCGTAAGTTATGTTCTGGGACCAAAAGACGGCATATATAGGAAAGGCGAAGATATAAATCTGGTAGAAGTAAAGTCGTATTTTACCGAACAAAGGACCAATGTTTTTAATCTCGAAGAATTGACAACCTCGGCTATAGGGGAGAAATA
>JBDRBI010000059.1:0-3028 GCA_043822885.1 Candidatus Omnitrophota bacterium | reverse complement strand
CGATAAGTGTCCGTGTAAGTGTGAGTGAGTAAAGTAACCAGAAACCAGTAACCTGTAACCAGAGACCGGAAGAAGAGGCGAGATTTCACTTTTAATCTCAGGCAACTGGCAACCGGTTACTGGTAACTGATTTTGCGTGTTACAGAGTGAGGTGAACATGTTCAATTGGATCAAGGAAGACAGGCCTATTTTTGCTTGGGTACCGTCCATAATATGGTCATTTGTTATACTGATGTTTTCCGCGCTTCCTTACAAGGGAGATTTTCAGCTTTTAACGGGTCATTTTGATAAAATGGCCCATTTTTTTGAATATGCCGTTCTGACAGTACTCCTTATGAGAGGGGCATACCGTTCATGGGCATGCTCAATGGCAAAAAACGTTCTATTTGCATTGATATTCGCAATTGTATATGGTATTGTAATGGAACTAATACAGAGGTTCATTCCCGGCAGAGAGATGGATGTGCAGGACATTATTTATAATCTTATAGGGGCCGGTTTTGGAGCGATATTAGGGAGATCAATGTTATGGCGGAAATAAAGCCGTTCAGAGGGTTATTGTACAGCAGTGAAAAGATCGGAGGGGACTATTCCACAGTAATGGCTCCCCCGTATGACGTTATTTCCGATAAAGAGAGGGATGAGCTTTATAAAAAAAATGAGTACAACATAATAAGGCTCATACTAGGTAAGTCTTTTGAAACTAACGGGGAAACGGACAATAAATATACACGCGCGGGTAAGATGCTGGCAGAATGGCAAAAAGAAGGGATACTAGCCAAGGATGATAAAAGATCCTTTTACGTATGCCGGCAGGAATATGAGCATGAAGGGACCATTCTTAAAAGACTTGGGTTTATAGGACTGATGGAAATAAGCGATGATGTTCTGCCCCATGAGCATACATTGGCCAAGCCGAAAAAAGACAGAATGGAGCTTATAAAACAGGTCAAGAGTAACTTAAGCCCCATATTTTCTTTATATGAAGATGAAGACGGAAAAATAAGCGATATTTTGGAGAAAGGAATATCCAAGAGTGACCCCCTTATAGACGTAAAAGCGGATGGCGTGCGTCATATGGTGTGGAAGTTTTCGGACGAACAAGGGGTCGAAGAAATATCACGGTTCATGAATAAAAAGAAGACTTTTATCGCTGACGGACATCATAGATATGAAGTCGCGCGGCTTTACCGGGATCTTTGCAGACAGGATGAGGCGTATACAGGCAGAGCGGATCACATAATGATGTATTTTACGGACCTGAACGATACGGATAACCTTACCGTTGTGGCGACCCATAGAGTTATCAAAGAAATGCCGCGGAAAGACAAAGCAGATACGATAAAAAAACTTAAAGAATACTTTGATGCCGAGACATGCGATGATATGGACAGTTTAAGCGGACGTCTAAAAGAACACGTCGGCACAGATAATGTTTTTGGATATATCGACGACAACGGGTATTTGTTTTTTAAACCCAAAAACGTAGAAGCGTTGTTATCTCTTATAACCGAAGAAAGATCGCCCGAATGGAAAAAAATGGATGTAAGTGTTCTTCATTCGGCCGTGTTCAGTAAGATACTTTCGGTCAATAGCGGTGAAGGCAACATAACTTATGTTAAAACACCCGAAGAAGCGGAGGCTTTGGTGAAAGATCAAAGTCATCAGGCGGCTTTTCTTTTGAACCCGACACGTGTAGCTCAGCTTAAGGCCGTAGCTGAAAAGGGAGAGATGATGCCGCAGAAATCAACTTATTTTTACCCTAAACTTTTAAGCGGTCCGGTTATTAATAAGTTTGGCGAATAGGGACTGTGTTATGTGTAATGTGTTATGGGTGATGTGTAATGGGTGATGTGTGAGCGGGATCACACGATTTTTAACATTACACATTACACATAAAACAGAGTTAGCGGTTTAATGGTGATAAAAATGGCTTTTTTTTCAAAAAAACCTATATTTTCAAGATCCCAGAAACAGAAAAAGAAAGATATCCCCAGCGGATTATGGACTAAATGTCCGGAATGCGGGGAACTTCTCTATAATAAAGCTTTAACGGACAACCTCAAAGTCTGCCCTAAATGTAAATATCATTTCAGAATAGGCGCTCATGAGAGGATCAAGATATTAGCGGATAGATCTTCCTTTGATGAAATGTACAAAAATATGACAAGCAGGGACCCTTTAAAATTCAACGGTCCCAGCGATTATCCCACCAAGATAAAAAATGATCAAAAAATAACGGGATTAAAGGATGCCGTTGTTGTCGGTGAAGGTAAAATAAACGGAAAAAGGGTGGCCCTGGGAGCTACCGATTCACGATTCATAATGGGGTCTATGGGATCGGTTGTAGGCGAGAAAATAGCGCGTATTATCGAACACGCGGACAAAGAGAAAATACCATTGATCATCATCTCGGGTTCAGGCGGAGGCGCCAGGATGTATGAAGGTCTTATTTCTTTGATGCAGATGGCAAAGACAAGCATCGCGCTTGACAGGCTGAACCGCAATGGAGGGCTTTTTATATCCGTCCTGACCAATCCTACCATGGCCGGAGTGATGGCGAGTTTCGCTTCGCTGGGAGATCTTATCATAGCGGAACCTAAAGCGCTTATAGGTTTTACCGGTCCCAGAGTTATCAAACAAACAATAAAACAGGATCTGCCGGAAGGTTTTCAGAGTTCCGAGTTCCTGATGGACCATGGTCTTATAGATATGATCGTCGAACGAAGACAGCTTAGAGAAACTCTTTCAAAATTAATGGGTTATATGGAGAAAGTATAAAGAGATTGCTTCACCCCTAACGGGGTTCGCAATGACAGGGGTCTTCCGTCATTGCGAGGAGGAACGAAGTGACGACGAAGCAATCTCAACAAGAAGAGATTGCTTCACTGCGTTCGCAATGACGGATGTTCTAGTTCGCAATGACGGATGTTCTAGTTCGCAATGACGGATGTTCTAGTTCGCAATGACGGATGTTCTAGTTCGCAATGACGGATGTTCTAGTTCGCAATGACGGATGTTCTAGTTC
>JBDRBI010000058.1:0-12012 GCA_043822885.1 Candidatus Omnitrophota bacterium | reverse complement strand
CCGATCCTTATCCCGGCAACAGCTTTATTATCAAGTTCCGTTATCCGGCTGTAATAATCTTCTATATTGGCGGGTAATATGAGTCCCGGAGCGTTGCTATAAGTCTGCAGGTAACAATAAGAACAATCAACGGGACATCCAAACCCAATATTCAATATCCGGTACCCGCACCTTACACATTTTTTTGTACACGGGCATATTTTTATAAAGGCATTTCTCGCTTTTACTATGAATACATTATCTCTTCTCAGATCATATAGTTTTACACTGTCCCCTGCCGATGACTTTTTTATCTTTTCGTATATATCATCCACCTCAACAATATTCGCGTTTGGAAAATTTTTTATAAAATCTCCGGTCCAAATATTATCCCGAACGGACCTTTCTACAAAAATAGATCCGGGATCGATATCCCCTTTCCATGCGGTACATTCTTTATCGTCTTCTTTTATTTTGAGCGGCATGATCCGGACGGCTTTGGACGATGATAGGGATGGATATCTGATGTCAAGGAGGGTTTTCTTTATGTTAGAGAAAAGATCGCTTTTCCCCTTCTCGACGATATCATATATTCCATTTCTCTTAAAAAGCTCTTTTACGGAGATATTTTGAACATGAGATATCTCATAGACAAGCCGTACAAGCTCATTTCTCTTATTAACGCCTAATCTTACCGGTATATTTTCCAGCAGGAACTCGTCTATATCTCTGATGAGGAGTCTGTTTTGAGCTATTCCCATGAGCCCATTATAAAAGATTTACACGACTATTGGAAGATAGAAATGAGAAAAAAGAAGGGAGAGGGACGAGGGACGAAGGACGGTGTGTAATGTGTAATGTGTAATGTGGGATGTGTTACGCATTTTGCATAACACATTTAATAAAAGAGTAACGTTCTATATTCTGCTTAATCGTGCGGACCGAGAACTTTCTCAATGATATCAATTATTTCTTTTGTACTTGCCGGTTTAGCTATAAAAAGATGCCCTCCTATAGCCTTTCTGTGTTGATCTATCTCTTCTTTTCTTACAACCGCGGTTAAAAACACGATCGGGATATTCTTGACATCAACATCATTCTTTATTTGAGCGGCCACTTCGCTTCCTTCCGTATCCGACATTATAATGTCTAATAAAATCAGATCCGGTTTGATCCACTTGGCGGAAGCAAGACCCTTTGAACTTTCATTCTCCGTATAAACTTCATATCTGTCAGTCAACTCAAGATTTATTTTCACCATTCGCGTAAAATTCTCTTCATCATCAATGATCAATATCCTTTTCTTTTCCATCTTTATTCACTCCTCGTAGGTTTGAATATTATGCCGGACTGCGTACGCTTTTATAAACTCATTTAATATCGCGCTAGTATTCAAACACATTCCTAACATGATTATAGTCTTTTCGTCTTTCATCTACAATGAAATTTATTTTCCTATCATAGCGGTTAAATGGCTTGAAAGTTAAACAGTCCGGGGATTGCTTCCACCTTCGCCAATCTTCTTTATAGTACTTGGCTTCGGCGGACTTCGTCGCTGCGCTCGCAATGACAACTTTCCGTCATTGCGAAGGAGTAAAACAACTGAAACAAAAAAGCTATCCAAAGGATAGTCTTTTTTTTCATCAGTCTTTGCTCTCTACCGACAGGACAACCAGGAGTCCGCCAAGGCGGACGACGCAGGAGTCCTGGAGGGCGTAATGTCGTAGCGAAAATAGTGCGGGAGAATTTATTTTCCCGCACTATTTGAGCGGAGACATAAAAAAAATAGGGACAATCCGCGTTCGCTTTGGACTGTCCCTATTTTTTTGCCATTTTTTGTGAAACAAAAAATGGTACGCCCGACAGGATTCGAACCTGTGACCCTCGGCTTAGAAGGCAGATGCTCTATCCAACTGAGCTACGGGCGCACAACACAATAACTATTCAAAATACTACAAACACACTTTACAAAGCCCCGTTACAAACCAGACTTGTCCGCCGTCTTGTCCTCCGTCTTGTCCTCCGTAGCCAAATAACATACAAATAGTTTGGCGTAGGCGGAAGCCAAATAACATACAAATAGTTCGGCGAAGGTGGAAGCTACGGGCGCACGTTATAAAACTTCGATCTTTCTCGTCCCTACATAAAGGCTTATATTGTCTTCCTTCGCTAATTCATTATATTCTATTCAGCTTCGAAGGACAGCCTTCGCCTTTTCTTTAATGGCGAAGCCAGCCGTAGCCGAATAATATACAAATAGGTTGGCGAAGGCTGGTGCGGATGAAGGGACTCGAACCCCCACGGTAAAACCACTAGCTCCTAAGGCTAGCGCGTCTGCCATTCCGCCACATCCGCACAAAATTCTTTGTTACCAATTCCTGCGTAGCCCTACCAGCTATCCATTTACCTAAGGGCGAAGCAGAATGGTCGGGAAGGTGGGATTCGAACCCACGGCCCCCTGCTCCCAAAGCAGGTACGCTAGCCAGACTGCGCCACTTCCCGATCGTAAAGCAATACTTTCAATTTTCTATTCTCAGATTTTTTTGCTTTTCAAAAAAAATCTGGGGTGAGCGGTGGGGTTTGAACCCACGACCACCTGAGCCACAGTCAGGTGCTCTACCAACTGAGCTACGCCCACCACAAGGATCAAACGAATTACTATTCTATTTACTTATCTTTGTTACGTCAACATAAAACTGGCTAAGATCTCGTTTTTACATCGGACGGACTTTGATAGTACAAGATCTTGGTTAAATATGTTTTTTAAGAGTATCTTTTAGTTTTTTAAGCGCTAACGCTCTGTGACTTATTCTGTTTTTGTATGATACTGCCATCTCCGCGAAACTCTTTTCATATCCATCCGGAACAAAGATAGGATCATATCCGAAACCGTTATCCCCTCTTGAGGCGGATAAGATCGTGCCTTTTACGATCCCTTCAAAACTTTCTAATAACTCTCCTTTTAAAGCAAGCGCTATATGACAAACAAATCTTCCTTTTCGCCCTTTTCCCGGGACTTTTTCCATTAATTTCAAAAGCTTTTTATTGTTCTCTTTATCCGTAGCATTCACTCTGGCAAACCTCGCGGAACGTACTCCCGGTTTGCCGTGCAGAGCCTCAACTTCTATTCCCGAATCATCTGCCAGAACCAGACCTTTAAAAAATTTAGAAGTGATCACGGCTTTCTTTACGGCATTTTGTCTAAATGTTTTACCGTCCTCAACTATCACGGGAGTAGATACCTCAAGATCATCCAATATCAACACTTTTATACCCGAAAACCTTTTTAATAAAGCGTTCAATTCCTTTCTCTTTTTCTGATTATGAGTGGCGATCAATATATCGGTCATCAAAGGATACCTTTCAGAACTTCTTTTTGTTTGTCTATAAGCTTGTTTATCCCTTCCTCAGCCAGTTCCACCATTTTATCCATCTCTTCTTTAGTAAACGCTTCTCCTTCGGCTGTCGCCTGCATCTCAATAAGCTTGCCGGAATCCGTCATAACAATATTCGCGTCGACTTCAGCTTTGGAATCTTCTTCATAATTCAGGTCTAAATATACTTTACCGTCAACGATACCCGTACTTATAGCCGCTATCATATGTTTCAGCGGGATATGATCGAATATACCTTTTTTCTTTAGATGATCCAGAGCAAAACACAAAGCTATAAAACTTCCGGTAATACTGGCGCACCGGGTTCCACCGTCAGCTTGTATGACATCACAATCCATCCATATGGTCTTCTCCCCCACTTTCTCAAGATCTACGACCCCTCTCATGGCCCGGCCGATAAGACGCTGAACCTCGTGTGTCCTTCCGCCTTTCTTCCCTTTTGATGATTCTCTTGGAACCCTAGTCCCGCATGAACGGGGCAACATTCCATATTCGGATGTTATCCACCCCTTTCCTTGACCTTTTAAAAATCTGGGGACTCCGTCTTCAACACTGGCCGTACATATGACCTTGGTATTTCCTATCTCAAATAGGCATGATCCTTCAGCGTATTTTATATAGGCCGTGGTTATCTTTACCCCCCGCATACCGTTAGCTAACCTGCCGTCATTCCTCATATTCTCCCTCTCTTTTCTATTTCTAACTTCTCATTTCTACTTACCGGTGCCCTGCCTGCCCCCGCCACATGTTTTCAAGGGAGCAGCGGGGGGCAACCCGTTCTCCATCATCACATTACACATAACACATTACACATTGTCCCTCTACCCTCTATAGTCTATGGTCTCTCCAAATCTCTCATACAGATCCCTGCCCTTACTATCTATCCCTACTATAAGCGGAAAATCTTCCACCTCGAGTTTATATATTGCTTCAGGACCCAGGTCTTCGAATCCTATCAATTCACATGCCTTGACCTTTTTGCTGAGATATGCTCCGGCTCCCCCCGGAGCGAGAAAATACACAGCTTTATTTTCTTTGATCGCTTTTTTTATTTCGGGGGATCTCAAACCCTTCCCTATCATACCTTTTAATCCTAAAATTAAAAGTTCTTTCGTAAAAGGATCCATGCGCCCGGAAGTCGTGGGTCCGCATGAACCTATTATATTCCCTCCGGAAGGCGCCGGTCCGCAGTAATAAAATATCTTGTTCTCCGGATCTATCGGAAGTTTCTCCCCTTTGGATATCATTTCACTGAGTCTCAGATGCGCCTGGTCTCTCGCGGTGTAGATAGTTCCTGAGAGTAATACCTCGTCCCCGGCATTCAATGCTAGAATAGTTTTTTGATCCAAAGGCGTTCTTATCTTTTTCACACTCATCTTTTCTCCTAAAAGTTCCGTCCACTGTTCACTGTTCACTGTTTACTGTTACAGTTCTGCACTAGCCGAACGTAACGCGTGACAAGAAACATTAACGGCAACCGGACAACCGGCTATATGAGTAGGCCCGTCCATTATTTTTACCGCTAAAACCGTGGACTCTCCCCCCACTCCCATAGTTCCGATCTTCAGATCATTGATCTCTTTTTTTATTCTCTCTTCAAGTTCAGCCATATGCGCTTTGGGATTTTTTTCGCTCAACGGCAAAAGAAGGACCCTTTTCGCCATATACGCGCATTTCTCCATTGTTCCACCTATCCCGATACCGATCACATACGGAGGACAAGCATCCGGACCCGCGTCTTTTATCACATCTACACAAAACTTTATTATCTCCTCGGATGTACAGGTCGGATCCATCATCTTAATTCTGCCTTTATTTTCACTTCCAAAGCCTTTTGGCATGACAAATATTTTTAAGCTGTCTCCCTCTACAATATCAATATGTATGACCGCGGGTGTATTGGTCCCCGTGTTTTTACGGATCACAGGATCTAAGACCACAGACTTCCTGAAAAATTTCTCTTTATACGCTTTCTCAACTCCCCTGTTAACAGCTTCTTTTATCCCTTTACCTTCTATCTTTACGTCCTCACCTATTTCCAGAAATACATTAACTATTCCCGTGTCTTGACATATAGGTATAGTTTCTTTTTCTGATAAAACGGCGTTTTCCAGCAATATCTTCATCATTTTTTGAGATAAAGATCCTTTTTTTTCATTATTGAACGCTTCCTCTAAAGCCGTTACAACGTCCTCCCTCAAGACAGTATTGGCTTTAATACATAGATCTTCCACTGTTCTTTCAATATCTTCTATTTTGACGCGGCGCAATGTCATAAAACCACCTTCTTAATGCTGGTATTGCTCTCAAAAAATATACCGGAGTTTTTCTTAAAACCATCGACATCATCGGAAACATAACACCTGGTCCATCCTTGTGAACGTTTATTTGAACGCAATAGATCTTTTTTTTCTAATATTTTTCTCGCCATTTTGGATACCGCGTTCGCTGAATCGATAAGAGTAACATCTTTCATCACTTTGCCGATCACTTTTTTCATTATAGGATAATGTGTGCATCCCAGAATAAGGGTATCAATATCCTTCTTTTTAAGACCTTCAAGGTATCTCTTCGCTACATCATACGCGATCTTATCATCCGAGAATTTATTTTCAACAAGAGGTACAAAAAGCGGACAACTTTTTGAAAAGAGTCTCACCCTTTTTCCGTATTTCGCCGCTTCTTTGTCGTAAGACCGGCTGTTTATAGTGGATCTGGTCCCGATCACGCCGATCCTTCCTGTTTTAGAAGCAATAACCGCGTCTTCCATACCCGGAGATATTACCCCTATAACCGGTCCCTCATATATTTTTTTGATAGCGTTTAAGCTGAAACTCGAGGCTGTATTACACGCGACTACTATCATTTTGACATTTTTCTTTGACAAAAACTCTACTATTTCACAGGCAAAACGTATGATAGTTTCACGGGATTTATTTCCATACGGAACTCTCGCGGTATCCCCAAAATATACGATATTCTCTCCGGGGAGTTCCCTGCGCAACCCTTTGGCTACAGTAAGACCCCCTATCCCGGAATCGAATATACCTATCGACCGATCTTTAAGATGTTTCATGTGGTATATTATATAAGATTAAGCGCTGTAGGTAAAGCGGGGAAACAGTCTAAAGTCTAAAGTCCAAAGTCTAAAGTCTAAAGTCTGGTTTGACCGATATGGAACAGTTAAAGGGTTTATAGAAATATAGAGATTGCTTCCCCCCGTCGCTTTGCTCCGCAAAGCGGAGCAGCGGGGGTCGCAATGACAAGAGTCTTGCTTTCCGTTATTGCGCCTGTCCTCCGGCTTGACTTTAGACTTTCAGACTTTGGACTTTAGACTGTTCACCTCTATTTTAATAGGGAAACTAGTAACATTTCCATGGCTAGGCTGGCGGGCTTTCGTCCGGTCTTTATATCACGGTCTGCTTGAAAGAGAGCTGATATCCATTCTTCGATCTTATCACTTTGGTAGTTTTGCGCCTGTTGCGATAATCTCCGTGTATACGCGGGTGAATACCCTACTTCCGAGGCTATTCTTTCCGGAGACGAACCTTTCTGCAATGATCCTGATATCTTTTTTATCGTTCGTATGTACCAAACCAGATATCCTATTATTTCGTACGGCTCTTTTTTTTGATCATATAGATCATTTAATATACGAAATGTCCATTTCTTGTCGCCCAGATTGATCGCGTCCACAAGTTTGAATACGGTATCCGTTACACTGCGTCCGACAAGCTCTTCAACCTGTTCTTTTTCAATATTTTCTCCGTTTGAAAAGCAAATAAGTTTTTCAAGCTCCATTTTCATCTTAGCGGTATCATTTCCGACCAGTTTTACTATCAGCTCTACGGCTTCCGGAGATACTGTTGTTTTTTCCTTATTAAAAAATGATATTATCCATTTCCTCATAGTATTTTCATTAGGAGCTTCTGATATTTTTATTATCAGATCACTCGATAACTCTTTATACTGTTTTTTCTTTTTCAGAGAGTTATCGGATGCTAATATCAGCACACTGCTGTCGAAAGGGTTTTTAAGGTATGCTATTAATGTTTCGATAGATCTATCAGACAACTCTTGCGCGTCCTTGACTAAAATCACCCTTTTATCTGCTAAAAAAGGCATCGTACCCAAAGAATTGCTGATATTATCTACATCTTGAGGTTCATGACTTGAATAATTGAGAGAAACTTGATCTTCTGAAAGGAATTTATCGCGTATTTCCGCTATTTCTTTCTGTTTTATATATTCATCTTCCCCGATTATAAGATAATTCATAGTAGCGTAGGGGACATCCCATTTGGGGACATACTGCTTATTACGCGTTTATTGACAACATCCCCGGTTGATCTTAAACCCATACATACATTTGAATTATGTCAGGTCTAATGTTTTGTCGTTTTTAGAGATATTTTTGTGATGCAGTGTGTCCCCAAATGGGATGTCCCCGATTTACCCCGATTTACCGATTCACCATGCTTCAACGGTTCTTTCTACAATGCGTTCCGACAGGTCCTTAACCGCTTCCTTTAAAGCTTCTTCTTCCGTCTTAGAATTGGATCCGGTAACGGTATAGTCGGCTTCTCCCATAAAACTGGATTCTTTCCACATGGTCTCTTTTGTGAGATTGTTTATAAGCTTAAGTTCTACCAAAAGCTCTATTCTAAACTCTTCAACGTTATCTTTGTCGTCATAACTGAGAGGATACTGCCTAAAATCAATAAGGCCTCCCTCTAATGTTAATGTGGCTTTATCCGCGGGCTTCACGGTTAAATTACCGTCAAATATGAACTCACTGATAACTGTCCTGGTTATGTCGGTTTCTAACCCCGGACGGTATGAATAACCGGAACGCCTGTCCGAAATTTCGCGTGTAACATCAATAGAATTCGTAAAATTTTTAACATGTATGGATCCTAATTCGGACGGAAGAAGCGTTCCCGTCTTATACCCGCATCCCGTCATCAAAAACGTTATAGATACGGCCACTATCAACTTTATGATCTTGTTCATCAGTCTTTCACCTTTTCTTTTAATTGAATTATTCTGTCTTTAGCATGGTTAGCGGCTTCTGTCCCGGGGAATTTAGCCTGTATATCCTTATAATACATGATAGCCCCTTTATATTTCTTTTGTTTATCGTAAAACTCGGCTATCTTAAGCATACTATCGGCCTTTCTGCTCTTCAGTTCTTCTATGACCCTATCGGCCTCTTCGGCTATTCCGGGAACTAAAGACGTCTTGGATATATTCTTAAACTCCTCTAACGCTTCTTCGGTGCTTTCCTGATCATATTCGGGATCCAGCGACGCTTCATACCTGGTAGAAGCCTGCTGGTACTTAGCTTCGGATACTAGACTACTTTCAGGGTAATCTTTAACGATCTTTCCGTAAGATTCTATCGCTTCTTTATATTTCCTCATCCTTTTATAGCATTCAGCCATCTTGAATGCCGCTTTGTCCGCGTACTTTCCGAAAGGACTGTTCTCTATCACTTTTTTATACACCTCAACAGCCCTATCCAAAGCCTCCGAAAGTTCCAGATCCATCAGTTTAGGAACTTCTTTGGTCTGGAAAATATTTGCTATCCTATATTCCCTTTCTATTATTTCATCCATTCGGTTAGTATAGGGGTAGTTGTCGACTGTTTTCTGATAATTTTGAAACGCGAAATAATATTTGGCAAGCTCTTCATAAGACCGGCCCGCGTAATATTGAGCTTCGGGAGAAAGATCCGACTCAGGATAGTATTCGGTAAGACGTACAAATTCATCCGCGGCTCTCTTAAAATCATTCTGTTTAAAAAATCTCATTGCCCAGTCATATTGTTCTTGAGGAGTATCTTTCACGGCAAATTTCGGATTTATCATGGTTTTACTGCCCGGTGTCCATATCCAAAACGCGTAAGAATATTCCGCGCATAAAACGAGAACGCATATTAAACAGGCGCCTAATACTGATCTTCTTCTTATTTTCATGATACCTTGTTTCGTTCTTACACCTATTTCCACACTTAAAGATCATATTTGTGTGGGTTTTCATTTTATATTAGTCAATGTGATATTGTCAATAGTAAACGCTTTTAAGTAAGACAAAATTAAAGGCTCGGGGTTTTCCCGATGTAAGAATGGTTTTTTTGGATAAATACGCGGATACCTGTCTTTAGAGATCAGACATCTGAACTTGTGGTATACTCGGAAGAAGTGTTTTTTTCTTCCCCGTTGTTATATAAGGACAAGCTGTCGACGTACTCAGAAACCAGGGCTCTATCTTGTTTTGATATCTCCAAGAACTGATTCCCGATCTCATAGTCTTCTCCGGATCTTGATTTTTTTATCCAGGCCACTTTGGATATAGCTTTGACCGGTTTTGTGAACATGGGCATATCCATTTCTAATATCAGTCTACATGCCATGGAGATGAATTCATCGGCTTTAAAATACACTCCGCCTTCGCTCAGATTCCTGGAAATAGTACCGGTTTTTTCTACCTCTATAGCATCCGTTAGTTTGCGATACTTAACCGGAATATGAGTAGTCACTCTCTTGTACCTTCTGTGTTCGTGATCGTTTTGCATAATCCTCTCTCTCTGGGTTAAGTTAAAAACAAACAAATCCATACAACACTATATATTGTACCAACTTATTAACTTATCCGCATCATAGAGCATATTAACAACAGGTTGAAGAAAACTCTATCAAACAACAAAATTTTATTTGCCTGTAGTATACCATATTTGTCGTAAAATTGGAAATTTTTAAACTGGCTTTTTTTGACTTCACATGCACTTTAAAAACACACATTTTTTCTCATAAAAAAATTTAGTTAATTCTTCGGCATTTCATCCGACAATATTGTTTATGTAGTCCGCAACGGAATCTTTGTCTTCTTTTGACATCTCAAGAAATTGATTACCCGTTTCATAACCGTTCCCGGATCGAGACTTTTTGATCCAAGCTATTTTCGAAATAGCTTTTATCGATTTTGTCTTTTCAGGAAGCGAGATCTCCACTATAAGTCGATTTGCCATAGGGATGAAATTGTCGGTTCTAAAACTCATTCCGCCAAGGCTGAGATCCTTTGTTATCGAATTCTCTCCTTTGCAGTTTGAACCGTCCCTCAACTTACCGCACTTCAGCGGAACATGGGTCTCCACTCTTTGATATCTTCTTTTTTCTGTCTGTTCCTGCACTTTATTTGCCTCCGTTTATTGTAATTCCAGGTTATTATAAGACTCTTTCACTATCGGATATCCGTTAAATTCAGTTCTATTCTCCCTCTCTATCTCATATTTTGAGAGAACCTCATTAACATTAACACCCTTTATATTATTTTGCACAGGGTTCACTGACATTTCTTTAAACTGATCCAATACATCATCCTTTGTCATATCCGGATTATCGGAAAGCATAAGCGCTGTAATGCCGGCTACAAAAGCTGTTGAGAAAGAAGTGCCTGCCTGGCTACCCCAGTCTTCAAAGGTCACAACATCCCACCATGGAGCATAAAGGTCAATTTCACTGCCATAATTACTCCATGCGGATATCTTGCCATCAGGGTCAACAGACCCCACTGTTATTATGCTTTCATATGATGCGAGGCTATTATCCGGTATTTCGCTCGCATTGTTACCTGCTGCTGCTATTAATATGGCCCCTTTACCAACAGCATAATCTATAGCATCTTTTACCTGATCGTATATTGGAAACAAGCTGAAAGGCATAGCCACAATACTTGCACCTTTATCTATTGCATAACGTAATGCATTCGCGACTATACTTGATGAAGTGCTTTTGCTGTCATCAAAAATTTTAAGGGCCATTAAATCAGCTTCCGGAGCAATTCCTTCTCCCTTTTCATTCCTTATCACAGCGGCAACTTCCGTGCCATGTCCAATAACATCAGTATAATCCTCATCATAAACCCCATCGAACCGATTAGTACCGGCAAAATCATATCCAGTTATCATGGCATTGGTATCGATCTTATCTTTATTAAGACCTGTATCCAGCAAAGCTACAGTTACACCATCACCTGTGGATACGCTCTTCAGGTCTTCAATTCTGTCAAGGAAATAACTTATATCAATGTGAGACGATGTGGTTTCTTCGTTCATTAAATTGAATTCCTCACTAACAATAAGAGACTGCAGTACACCTTCAGTAGGATAATCGACATCTGCAGGCGGCCATGCCGGAAGAGAAAATGCCTCCTGTCCAGAAGGGTTTAATGCTATGGCATGGTCCCACGAAGACCATGACACCACGGGATCATTCACATTGCTGTTGGGATCAAATGGATAAACATACCAATTTCCGTTCGGATCCTGTTTAGCCAGCATACTCCATCCTGGCAAGGACGGCCACACATTAGAATCAACGGGCATATCCCAAAGATACCAATATTCCGACGCGTCCGGGTCTTTTTTGTAGTATATAGTGCTCTGCCCGTTTCTTTGTTTATAGTCGAGTTCTTGTCCGGAATTGCTGTCGATCTTTTTATATCCGATCTCATTCGCATTGCCGTCCGAGTAGGAGTCATAGTAGTAATATACCGTCCCGGGATAATCGGTATTCTCTTCGGTAACTTTCGCTTTTAGGTCCGTATTGCTATAGTAGGCCTCATATGTGTAGACTTT
>JBDRBI010000057.1:0-12423 GCA_043822885.1 Candidatus Omnitrophota bacterium | reverse complement strand
AGGATACTTGTTTTAGAGGACACGAAGGTAACAGGAGGTGTTCAGGGAAGACTAATAAATATAAGCGAGGAAGGCGTTTGCATTTCTAGTAGTGAAGTGCTGCAGAAAAAAAGTTACTCTTTATCTGTTACACTTTCCGGGGAAAAAGTCTCTTTCCCGATCAAAATTATGTGGTGTGAACTAGATAATGAAAAAAAACAGTTTCTATGCGGTGCTCGTATAGAAAAAATTAAAAAGAGCGACCTGGCCATAATACGGAAATACATGGTTACGAAGCAATTTGAATATGTAGCAAAGAACGTATCAGATAAAGATAAAAGAAAAGAGATATTAGTATTTGCCAAGGAGGTAAGGGATTATTTGATAAATCTCATAAATCTTAGAAAATCGCTACAAAAGATTGATGTTTGTGAAAGTGAGATTCAAAAAAAAGTAACTAACTTAAGTCATGAGATTGTTCAGAAAGGTGAAGATTTAAGAAAAAAAATCAGTGACGAAAAATTAATTTTAAGGATAAAAGACGTATTTAGGGCTCTTGTAAGCGCCTGGGTTTTTAAAAGCAAAATTATGTACAGGGGATTATCGAAACCGAAGGGGTATCCTGGTGATTATGAAACATTGGAGCTTATCTATGATAATATGCCGGTTTCTCTCAAAAATTATGATCTGGGATATTATTTTGACATTTCCTTTCTAAATAACCCTTATGCTAATGCCGTCAGAGAGAGAAAAAATAAACTGAGAGAGATAATTGAAATACTTTTCAAAGAAAAAAGTGATCCAATAAACATATTGAACTTGGCCTGTGGAGGATGCAAAGAGATCAGAGATATTTGTTCCGAGGATAGGAAGAAAATCACAAAGAAAGAAGTGTTTTTTAACTGTTTGGACTGGGATAAAGATGCTTTGGATTTTTCTAAAGAACAACTTAAAAATGCGCCAAAAAACTTTCATATTAGTTTTCTTGAAGAGAATATACTGAGTTTTATAAGGAAAACAGATTTTTTTGAAAAAAGAGGAAAACAAGACCTAATCTATAGTATAGGTTTAGCGGATTACTTTAGTGACAGGATCTTAAAGACCATGATAAAAAGTAGTTTTAATGGGCTTAAGACGGGAGGACATTTTATAATAGCACATAAGGATAAAGATCTTTCTTTTTCACATATTCCGCCTGAATGGTTTTGCGACTGGACTTTTTGTCAAAGAAACGAACAGGATTTATTGGAAATTATTGAAAGTTTGAAGATGAAGAATGTTCGCGTGGAAAAAGATAGAGATAAAACCGGCGATGTATTCTTCTATATTCTAACGAAAGAATAAGCATGAATATAATACGCAATTTACCAATAGGATTTTATTCCTTTTCATTGTTGTTTAATTTTATAACGACTTTATGTCTATTTGTGTTTCTGCAGATTAGAAACCGTAAATCGTTGGTTTGTAGAACTTTTTCATGGTTTACATTTTCTGTTTCAATATGGTCGCTTATTTATTATTTAGCACTGATAACTCCTGATGTGAAACGTGCTGAATTTTTTCTTAGAACCTGCATGATTGGTGTAATATTCATGCCAAGTACCTTACTCCATTTTGTGTACACCTTTTTAGACTTGAAATTCAAAAAAACAATAATTTACCTGAATTACCTCATAAGCTTGTTATTGGCATTAAGCGTATATTCTAATCTTTTCTCAAAAGATTTTGGACCATACCTTGGTTTTTCGTGTTGGGGAGAGGCCGGAAAGATTTTTCCATTACATTTGCTTCACATTTTTTTATGTTCCGCTATTTGCATAAAATATATGCTTTCTAATCTGAAGAGCAGTAAAGGTCTTTTTAAATATCAACTTTTGTATGTATTTTCGGGACTAACAGTGGGATTATTTGCAGGTTTTGTGAATTACTTTTTTTGGTTCAGAATACCAATACCTCCATTTGCGAATATTCTAATTTCTCTGGGCGTTATTATAATTACTTATGCAATTATTCGTTATCGCCTTATGGACATAAGGATCGTGGCTGTTCGTACGGTGGTGTTTTTGTTGGTTTATGTGCCTATTCTATTTGTTCCATTTCTTATTGGGCATTGGTTCGGTAAAAGTATAGGTTGGTTTTTGCCGACCATATGCGGAATAATCCTGGCTCCCTCCGGTCTATACCTGTATCTCTACATCCAAAAAAAGGCGGAGAATAAGATACGGGAGAAGAAGCTTAAGTATCTTAAGGCTATAACCGTTTTTATGGATGAAATTAAGCATGTGAGGGGATTAAGCGAGCTTATTGATCATGTTCTTGAACAGTCAAAGAACCTTATCGGGGCTGATAACGCGGTTTTGTATTTGCAGGAGAGAAATTTGCCGAAGTATACATTGAAACGCGGCAAAAATTTGAACAAAGGGGCAACAAGCATAAAAACAATGTCTAAGATCGGGTCGTTAGCGCAATATCTTATGGCAACGGGAAAATCTATAATTTTAGACGAGCTTAAATTTAGCACAGTAAAATTAGACGGGTATACGGTGGAAGATGTTGAGAAGAAAATGGCCGCGCTGGGGGCGAATATAGTGATCCCGTCATTTTTCGGGGATGATCTGATATCGTTCATGGTGCTTGATAAACAGACTACAAATGAGTCTTATGATAATGAAGATATAGAAGCATTCGATACTTTGGGCACGAATGTGGGTCTTGCTTTAAAGAACGCGCAGGCGATGGAAGACTTGAGAGCTATACAAGTGGACTTGATCGCATCTGAACGGTTCGCGGCGATAGGGCGGCTTGCGACCAGCGCTAAACATGAGATAAATAACCCGTTAAACTTTATCTCAGGGAGTATGCAGAAGACTACTTTAACAATGAATGATTATAAGGACAATTACGCAAAGATACGCGTAAGGTTAAAAGAGATGTACGATAAGGCGAAGATGTATTTAGAGCCGGTTATATCCAAGCTGCCCGGCAAATTGAGCAATGTAATGCAAGAGATAAAGGTAGTGGATGAAGCGTTTAAGGAGCTTGAAGAAGGGGGCAGGATAAAAGAGTCATTTAATAAAAGATTGACTGAGTATAACACTAAGATCCTCGCGATAAAAGAAAAAATGGCAACGTCAGCGGGAGGAGTGGAAGACAAGGAGACCAAAAAAGCCCTGGAAGAAGCGGCGCATTTGGTGAGAACAATATCCATAAATCTGGAGAAGATAGTGGATTCGGAGAGAGTATTAAAAGAGATGGTGGAGTATGGTCAGCAGGGGGTGGAGAGGATAAAGAAAGTGGTCGACGCTATGTATAACTTACCTAAAGATGTGGGAGAAATCATAGAAGCGGTGAAGATAACGGACTTGATAGATGAGAGTTTTAATTTCGTGAATTATCAGACATATTGGGAGAATCTGGTGGATACGCCAAGAGAAGTGGATGTCCCGGAAAGCCTCCCGCCCGTGGCGGGGTACAAAAGTAAATTGGTAGGAGTGTTCTCCAATCTCATAATCAACGCGTACCAGGCGATGACGGATTCGGGGCTTTCATCAAGAGATAAACGTATGATAAAGATCTCGGCCAAAGCATATGAAGAAGATCCGAGGTTCATAGATATACATTTCGCGAATAAAGGGCCTCTTATTCCTGAAGACAATATCGATAGGATATTCGACCAGGGATTTACTACCAAAAAGACGGGGACGGGACTAGGGCTAAACATATGCAAGATACAGATAGAAATATTTAACAAGGGGAGCATCTCGGTGAGGAATATCGAGGGGTTCGGTCCTGAGTTTATTGTGAGGCTTCCTGTGTGGAGTGAGATCATGCACGGGAGAGATAGGGATGAAGGACGAGGGACGAAGGACGAAGGATGAGGGATGGAAAGTAGAGAGGCACCCCCGGCTGCCTTCTTTTGGGACATATGGCCGGGGCAGGCAGGTCACCTATAGAGAGTTATGAGTTCGGAGTTATGAGTTGGGAGTTGGGAGAGATTGCTTCGTCGGCTTCGCCTCCTCGCAATGACAATTCATGGGGAGTAACTTATGTTATGAAAAGGGAACCTAAAAATTATTCTTATTGGAAGACGATTTTAGAGGATAGCGCTAAGATGCATGAGTTTATGGCGCGGGGGAATGAGCGTCAGAAAAAGGATATGAAAAGGGCTTATAAATATTGGGCAAGTCAGAATAAGGAATTTCAACAAGATCTGTTTGGAGAATAGTTAAGGGGAGAAAGACTCATCATGGCAAAGATCAAACTCGACCTACATGATATATTTAATAAGGGTAATGCTATTGAAGCGGAGCTTAATAGGGTGATCAATGAAGCGGTTGATAAAGGGATCACGCTTGTTGAGATCATACCGGGAAAGGGGAGCGGGCAGCTAAAAAAACGTGTTCTGCGTTTTCTGGAACAGAAACATATTCGGCAGCTTTATCATCGGATGGATAAGGATAGCAAAAACTGGGGACGTTTGTTCGTTCATTTTAAGAAAAAGTAGAAGAGATTGCTTCCCCCTTCGCCAAACTATTTTGATTTTATTCGGCTTCCTCCTTCGCCGATCTGTTTATGTTTTATCTGGCTACGGAGGACACGTCGGAGGACTGCGGACCTTTGGTCCTTGTCGCAACTATTCCTCGCAATAACGGAATGACGGAAGGGACGGAGGGGGATCTGCATTTGACGTAGGGTGTTGTGTTGAGTATACTTAAGGAAATCTAGGCGAGTAATATTAAGGACGATGTTTAAAAAGGATATTCTATGCCCAAAATAGACCTCTCAGTACAGATCAAAAAAGATAAGAAGGACGTTTATCAAGTATTGAAACGTATGGATCGGTTCGCGGAATTTGTATCAGGGATAAAACATGTAAGATTAACGAAAAAAAAGGCGGATTCGGTTCTCGCCGAATGGAATATAAGTATTGATGGCGCGAGTATTATGTGGACAGAAGAGACCACTTTTTTTGATAAAGCTATGGAAATACGGTTCAAGATGGTGGAAGGTGACTACACCAAATATAAGGGAAAGTGGATACTCAAAAAAGCGCCTCGCGGGACAAATTTACAACTGGCGGTTGATATTGATTGGGGAGCTCCGGAATTAATGAGATTTGTCGGGCCCATAATAGAGAAAAAGACCAGAAGGGCCTTTAGGGCGCTACTTTTGGGAATAAAGAAAGAGGCGGAAAAAAAATGAGCAGATTCGGATTTATATTTCATCCGCTCGATCTTGATCTGTACGCTGAGGGATTCAATGATCAGGATATGAAAAGCAAGCGGCCTTCTCTGGTCAGAAAAGTTATGACATGGCTCCCAGCTTTCAAAAGAGAGACGGTGACGGGAATAAGATCGAAAACGGGAAAGAGAATAGAGGGTGATATGATATTGGTCTCTTTACTGCCGGAGCAGATATTGACTCTGGACAGTAAAGTTGTTTTAAATAAGATCATCGAAGGCGGAAGACTCGCGGAGGAATTGGGAGATAAGATAGTAGGGCTGGGGGCATATGCTTCACAGGTAGGGCATAAAGGCGCTCTTATAGCAAAAAATATAGACATTCCCGTCACCACGGGAAATAGTTATACAATAGCGGTTTCCATTGACGCTACGATAGAGGCATGCAATCTTGTCGGGATAGATATATCGAAAGCCCAGATATGTATCATAGGGGCGACGGGTAATATTGGCAGTATCTGCGCGCGCGTATTTTCCATGCATTCCCCTAAAAAACTTGTGTTAACGGCGCGGCATCTGCCAAAACTGGAACAATTAGCGGAATTTATTAAAAAGAAATACCCCAAAGTTAAGACCAAGATAGAATTGGATATATACAAAGCTACCAAGGATTCTGATATTATCATAACCGCTACCAGTACACCTTTGGCTTTGCTTGATGTAAGCGTGCTGAAGAAAGGGGCGGTTGTTTGCGACGTTTCCCGGCCCAGGAATGTCTCTATAGAGTCAAAAAAGTTACGTCCGGATGTTCTGATAATAGACGGGGGAGTCGTTAGGCCTCCCGGAAAAGTGGATTTTCATTTCTCTTTCGGTTTGCCTCCGGGGTTGGCATACGCATGCATGGCGGAAACAATGATCCTGGCGCTGGAAGACAGATATGAGAGTTATTCATTGGGCGGTAATCTTACATTGGAAAAAGTCGAAGAAATGAAGGCTTTGGCGGTCAAACACGGGTTTGAACTGGCGAAATTAAGAAGTTTTGATGAAGAGATAACTCCTAAACAGGTAGAAAGGGTCAGGCTTAGCAGGATATACAACGGCAATGGAATGGTACAGCATAGATTATGGTAATTAATGCATATATGGTATTTTCACTTGTCGCGGCGCTGGTCTGCTGGCTGCTTGTTGTAATGGTATGCAATAACAGTAGGGGCAGCGCTAAAAGGGAATCTTTCGCGTGGGTTACCGGGCTGATCGGTATATGGTCATTATTTCCACTCATATCAGGATTACAGACAAATGACGTACAGGTCTTGTTCGTGATACGGCTTGTGTACGTTCCCGCCATATTTGTTCCCTCAACTTTTTTTAGTTTTATGATATATGTCATGGGGCTGGAAAAAGAGAACAAGATAAAAAGAGTATTAAGAACATCGTACGGCGTATCTCTGGTGTTCCTGGCTTTTGTTTTTAGTCCTTTGTTCATCAAAAATGTAAGCAGAGAATTCTTTCCCGCTTATTCAATAATCCCAGGTCCTTTGTATGTCGCTTTTATACTGTATTTCGGGGCTATGTATTCTTACGCGTCATTGAGACTTATTAATGTGTACAGAGAGTCTAAAGGATTTCTCAGAGGACAGCTTAAATATGTAGGGATAGCTTTCGCTATTGCTTTCATCAGCGGGATAATACATTTTTCTTCCGCGTTCGGGATCAAGGAAGTATTGTCCCATGATATCTTCGTGGCGATATACAGCATTATAATGGCGTATGCTATCCTGAACTATCGTTTGATAGATGTCCGGATCGTCGCTGTAAGAACGCTGATATTTCTGCTGGTGTACGTTCCCATACTTGCAATGCCTTTTTGTTTGGCATATTGGGGAAAAGCGTTTCTGGAAAGTTATCTGGGACAATTGTGGTGGTTTATTCCGATGGGGCTTCTTGCTTTCCTGGGTCCCTTAGGTCTTTATCTGTATCTTTATATCCGGAAGAAAGCGGAAGACAAGATAAAAGCAAAAAAACTCAAATACTTAAAAGCAATAAGTGATTTCATGGAGGATATAAAGCATGTGAGGAGTTTAAATGAGCTTATAGACCATGTCCTTGAGCGTTCAAAGGACCTTATCGGGGCGAAGAAAACACTTCTATATCTCAAGGACAGGAACCTGCCCAAGTATGTATTAAACTCAGGGAGGAATTCAAACGGCGATAAAGTAAAGTTTGAGTCCATATCCCAGGCCGGGCCGTTAGTTCAATATATCATAGAAACAGGTAAACCGATAATTTTAGAGGAGCTTAAACTCAGCAGGACAAATCAGGATGAGTATTTGCTGGAAGATGTTGAGAAGGAGATGGATTCCCTTGACGCAAGCATAGTTATTCCGTCATTTTTCGGGGATACACTGGTATCGTTCATGGTTTTAGAAAAACAAACAAGTCATGAAGCGTACGCGGAAGAGGATATAGAAGCATTCGATACTTTGGGCACGAATGTGGGGCTTGCTTTAAAGAACGCGCAGGCGATGGAAGACTTGAAAGCAGTGCAGGTGGACTTGATCGCGTCGGAAAGGTTCGCGGCGATAGGGCGCCTTGCGACCAGCGCTAAACATGAGATAAATAATCCGTTAAATTTCATCTCGGGCAGTATGCAGAAAACTATTTTGACGATGGATGATTACATGAACAACTACGCGAAGATACGCGAGAGATTGAACGCTATGTACATGAGGGCGAAGACGTTTCTGGATCCTATGGGAGAAGATGGGGACGAGGAGGTCAAGGCGGTAGCGGAAAGATTTTCCGTGATAAACGAGGCCTTTGAAAAGCTTGAAGAATCGGGAAAGATAAAAGAAGCGTTCTATGAAAAAATGCACGTATATGTAAAAAAAATATCCGACATAAAGGATGATCTGGAAGCGGCATCAAAGAAGGCTAAGGATGAAAAAAACGGGAAGACGCTGGCGGAAGCCGCGCATATGGTGAGAACGATACTTATAAATTTTGAAAAGATAGTCGATCCTGATAAAGATCTGAAAGAAATGGTGGAATACGGCCAGCAAGGAGTAGAAAGAATTAAAAAAGTGGTGGAGGCCATGTATAATCTGCCAAAAGACGCGGGAGAGAGCTTAAATGCCATAAAGGTCAGTGAGCTTATAAACGAAAGTTTTATTTTCGTGAATTACCAGACATATTGGGAAAACCTGGGGAATACGCCGAAAGAAGTAGATATTCCGGAAGATCTGCCTGATATCGCGGGATATAAAAGCAAATTGGTCGGGGTGTTCTCTAATCTCATTATCAACGCGTACCAGGCTATGACAGACGCTAAACTTGCTTCGGACGATCAGCGTATGATAAGGATAACGGGGAGGGTTTGTGAAGAAGATCCGAAGTTTGTAGATATACATTTCGCGAATAAAGGCCCGCTTATACCGGAAAACAATATCGACAAAATATTCGATCAGGGGTTCACCACAAAAAAAACGGGCACGGGCTTGGGGCTCAATATCTGCAAGATACAGATAGAAGTATTCAATAAAGGGAGCATTTCCGTAAGAAATATAGAAGGATTTGGTCCTGAGTTTATAGTTAGATTACCGGTGTGGAGCGGGGAAATAGAAGCGAGAAGCGGAATCTAGGGGATAGGGTTCAGGGTATAGGGTTGAGGGGTTAGAGGAGAGAGAAGAGGGCTAGCCCTCTTAAACTGAACCCTGAACGCTGAACGCTAAACCCTAGAAACTGGACCCTGAACGCTAGAAATTGACTGATTTGTAAATTGGAGGAGATTGCTTCGTCGGCTTCGCCTCCTCGCAATGACAGAATCTTTTTCGTCATTGCGAACAAAGTGAAGCAATCTCTCTGGAGTGTTTTGCCGGTTTCTTTGTTTGCCAATTAAAAATTTTTGTGGTATAAATAGTCGGAAGATATTGTACAGACATTTAGAGGTCAAAAGGAGTTGATATGTTAGTGTATATGCTTATAATTCTGGGTTTTGTTATGAGAGTTGTTCCGCATGTTCCCAATATCGTGCCGATAGCGGCTATAGCGCTTTTTTCAGGCGCATATTTAGACAAAAAATTAGTTCCGTGGGTGCCTTTAGCGATAATGATATTGAGCGATATTGTTATAGGGTTTCACGGTGTTGTAGCGTATACGTGGGGCGCATTTATTCTTATCGGTTTCATAGGAATGAAGCTTAAAGAGAAACGCACCCCCGAGAACATAGCTTTTGCCGCGATATTTTCGGCGGTGACATTTTTTGTTATCTCGAATTTCGGAGTGTGGATGGCATGGTATCCACATACCGCGCAAGGTTTTGTGAGCTGTTATATAAACGCTGTGCCTTTTTTGAGGAACACTATGATAAGCAATTGTGTTTTTACGCTCGTGTTTTTCGGAGGATATGAACTGGCGCGCAATTTTGCCGGCGGTACAAGCTTCGGCAAGGTTTTGCTGGTTAGAGAATAATATAAACATACAGGTGATCGCGCTTCGTAAAGGAGTGTAACGAAGTTAAGATCCCAACAGGGAAGTCCGTGAAAGACGGACCCGGTCCCGCCGCTGTACCCGGTGACGAAGGCTCCGATAAAGCCACTGCTTGAAACACGCGGGACGGCCGGAGCCGATAGAAAGACCCGGGAGTCAGAAGACCTGCCTGTATGATAAAGAGATCCATTTAAGTCCGCGGAGACTTTTGATGGAATATATAGGGCTTTAAAAACGGAAGAGCCCTCGGTACGGGTAAGTGCCGAGGGCTCTTTTTTGTGTCGAAACCCGTCCCGGCCTGGTTTATTCTCCTAATAACCGTCCCGGCCTGGAATAAACCAGGCCGGGACGGTTATTAGGAGGCGGGTCTTAGGCGACGGTCAGAAAAAAAAGGGAAAATGATGTTAAAAAAAATAACGGCAATTGTTATAGTATTAAGTTTGGTCTCAAGCGGCGGGGTTTATGCCGAAGAGGGAAAAAAGGACATATTCGATATCATAAAGGCTCCTATCAAAATGATATTGGCGCCTGTAAAGGGAGGGGGTCTTGTCGACATTGTTACAAGCCCCGCGGAAATGATGCTTTCTCCAATAACAGAACTCGGAGAGATAGTAATTACACCCGGGAGAACGGAAGAATATGTGTTTAATATCAACAAAAATATCAGCGTTATTACTTCGGAGGAGATAGAAGAAGCGCAGTATAAAACCGTGCAGCAAATAATTTCCAAAGAGGCGGGTGTTTCCGTGAACGGGTTTTTGAATAACGCGAAAGATAACAGCATTGATATGCGGGGGTTCGGGGAAGCCGGCCTTTCCAATTTTGTTGTGCTTATTAACGGGAGAAGGACCAATCAGATAGATCTTTCCGGGGCGGATCTCTCTCTCAAGTAGACGTTAGATCCATAGACAGGATAGAGATCATGAGGGGATCGAATTCCGTTATGTACGGGGATAATGCCACGGGCGGAGTTATAAACATCATAACAAAAAGGGGAAGAGAAGGATATCACGCGGAATATACTCAGGAATTGGGGAACTATCAATACTCAAAAGAATATCTGTCGCTTGACGGAAAAGATGATCTTATGGATTATTTTTTAAGTTATTCTTATCAGAATTCGCAAGGGTACAGGCTTAATAACGCATATGAGGCCAATGATATTTCCGCGAGTTTTAATATAAATCCGGATGACATGCTGGATCTTTATATTTCAACCGGGTATCATAGGGATTGGTACGGTCAGCCGGGCGCGATGTATTCGGGCAATATACGTGACGACGGAATGGGCGGGTCCAGATTCCCGGACAGTAAAGCGAAGACGGAAGATTATTTTTTCACGGTAGACCCGGTCTTTTCGGGAGAAAAGGGTGAGGGAGAGATGATCTTCTCCGTGCCGGTATCGTACAGAGCAAGACGCACGAATTCCGTAAGTGTAAGCACCAATACGTACGAGGCCGATCACCATATCGTGTCGATCGATATCAGGCCCAAATGTGAGATCAAGTCCTCTTTTTTTGATGAAGAAATAGAGAACAAAATGGTGTTTGGGGTAGATTATCTTTTTACTAAAGATCAGATCCTGAGCGGGGATATAGTTCTTCAAAAACAGCAGTACGATATTTTGAAGGAAACATTAGGCGTGTATGTTGAGAACAATATGCTCGTGAATAAAAGGTTTTTATTAAATGGCGGGCTCAGGGGAGAATGGGCGGAATATATATTCGATCAGAATACTCCGGCAGAGTCGTATGACACTAATAGCATACGGGAAGCCGCCGCGGATATAGGGGCGGGGTATAAGTACAACGAAAGATCCCAGGTCTATATGAACTACGCGCGTTCCTACAGGTATCCCGCTACCGATGAATATTTTTCTTCGGCATATGAATATGTAAACTGGCTAGGGAATACGCAGCTTGTAGCGGCAGTGCTTAACGGGGATCTTAAACAGCAGTCCGGAAACAATTATGAGATAGGTATAAAGGATAATTCTTTTGATTTTTTGAATTTGAATATGTCGTATTATCTTCTGGATAATAAGAACGAGATATACTACGACACGATAACCTATAGGAACGAGAATTATCATCATACCGTGCATCACGGGCTTGAACTGGAAACGCATTTTTTTCTTATTGAAAGGATAAAATCTTTCTTCGCGTATACTTTTCAAAAAGCATTTTTTGTAGGAGGGAAATATGCCGGTAAAACAATACCGTTAGTTCCCGAGGATAAAATATCAGCCGGATTTAATATAGAACCTGTTGACGGGTTTAATGCCAACTTAGCGTTAAATTATGTAGGGACCAGGTTTATAACAAGCGATCAGATAAATGAAGTCGGACGATTGAAACCCCACGTAACGGTTGATGCCGGAGTTTCCTGCGAAATAGGGGATGTGCGTATATTCGGAAGTATTAAGAACCTGCTCGGGGAGAAATATTTTTCAAATGCTACCAAAGATTGGCAAAACAATATTGCCTATTACCCCGCGCCGGACGGAAGAACCGTTGAAATAGGCATATCATACCGGTTTTAGCCTCGATATCGTACGGGACGGGCCTTATTCCTATGCTGTCATTGCGAGCGAAGCGATCTCCTTAACGAGATTGCTTCGTCGGCTTCGCCTCCTCGCAATGACGGAACGGGGGTGTGTTATGTGTGATGTGTAAAGTGTGATGTGTTATAAGAATGGTACAAGGGGATATTTGAGCGCATCGCAATTTTAGCTTTTTTTATAACTTTTTAGGGGAATATTGTTAAATGCTGTCTG
>JBDRBI010000056.1:0-2928 GCA_043822885.1 Candidatus Omnitrophota bacterium | reverse complement strand
AGCGAGGATTTGTATGGGGAAAAAGGTAAGCAACGAGATAAGCAAGTTTTCCCCATACAAACCGCAGCGCAGATCTATTGAATTTTGTTAGTTATAAAGCAAACGGATAGACAAAATTCAATAACCATAAAAAAAGGACATCCACAAGAGTGAATGCCCTTTTTTACTTTGATCATAACAGGACGGAACCCGAGGGGCATAGCCCCGAGAGTCCCGGAGCGAGGCAAGATCGGAGCGAGGATTTGTATGGGGAAAAAGGTAAGCAACGAGATAAGCAAGTTTTCCCCATACAAACCGCAGCGCAGATCTATTGAATTTTGTTAGTTATAAAGCAAACGGATAGACAAAATTCAATAACCATAAAAAAAGGCATCCACAAGAGTGAATGCCTTTTTTTATGGTGCCACGGGACGGAATTGAACCGCCGACACAGGGATTTTCAGTCCCCTGCTCTACCGACTGAGCTACCGTGGCACTTGAATAACTTGATAGAAATTATAGCATACAGACGAATTTAGGCAAGAATTTTATTACTCTCGTATTTTGCAAAGGAACAGGTTTAGTGTAAACTCTATTGCTAGCGGGGAGGTGTTTATGAAGTATATTAAGACGACATTTCTTATAGTTTTGGTTTTTTTGATCACCCACAATGCCGAAGCGGATCAAAAAACGTATAGCGAAATAAAACAAACAAAATTTACCATCAGAAAAGAGGGACAAAAAATAATAATAAAACAGAACGAAAGAATATACGAATACCCCACAAGCTCAAAAGAATATGACGGTATTAAGAAAGTGGAAAAAGCGGACCTGAACGGTGACGGAATCGAGGAATATATTATATCCGCTCAGTTCCCTGAGCAGGAAATGTTTTATCCCGACGGGAAAATGGTAGAACTTTCCATGACCGTGCGAGGGATGACCATAATATGTGAAGATTGGGGAGAAAGCCTTAGCATGGTCTCGAAGATGATACCCGGGAATGTATGGCCCAGTTTTAAGATCCTTGACGTAGACGGAGACGGGCTCAACGACGTTATGGCAATGGGGTATACGTACGGACAATGGCAGCAGCTCCAAATTGTCAGCTGGAAGGACGGGAAATATGTGTATCTATGGCAGCAGGGCGGGGGGAAATATACCACCGAACAGACTTACAGCGTAAACGAAGAAGGAAAGCCTCAAATAAAAGTCGGATACCCCACTTCTATCCAAACAGGAGCAAAACAACAATATGTAGTCGACGAATGGGTTACCTGGATCTGGGACGGGACCCGGTTCTCGATCGCGGAAAGAGACGAAAAAGACGACTAGACACCACGATATTTCTTGAAAAAACAAAAGGTTAAGTATAAAATCAACACGTTACTTAAAGCCCGTGTAGCTTCCTCCTTCGCCGAACTATTTGGATATTATTTGGCTATGGAGGACAGGACGGAGGACAGGAAGGAGGACAGGAATTTGTTGTTTGTTTAGGTTTTAACAATTTGGTAATATGAAGTATCTCGAAAAGTTATCGTGCCCGTGTAGCTCAGTTGGTAGAGCAAAGCATTCGTAATGCTTAGGTCGGAGGTTCGACTCCTCTCGCGGGCTCCATTCACAAAAGAACCCGTATGGTACGCTTTAGAGACGTTCTCTTCAAACGCAATTTCTTTTCGCTCTGGACTGGGCAGATCATTTCTGAATTCGGTGACCGTTTAAATCAAATGGCCTTGATCTCGCTTGTCTGCTCAAAAGCGCCCGGTTCGGTAATCGCGCTGGCAAAACTTCTTTTCTTTATAGTGATCCCGGTTTTTATAATAGGGCCTGTTGCCGGAGTGTATATAGACAGATGGGACAGGAAAAAAGTCATGGTCTTTTCGGATATCTTAAGAGGCGTGCTGGTTCTTTTTATTCCGGTCTTTATACATTTTAAATTGATGCCGTTGGTTTACGCTACGGTATTTCTTATGTTTTCGGCAACAAGATTTTTTATTCCGTCAAAACTCGCGTTCATACCCGCAATAGTCTCAAAAGAAAAATTAGTCGTGGCGAACTCTCTGTCAAACACTACCCGGATGATAGCTACCATATTAGGTTTCGCGGCGGCTGGATTTATCGTGAAGTGGATCGGGCACATATGGGGTTTTTATCTGGACGGGCTTAGCTATTTTATATCAGCGGGGCTCATAGCAAGTATAACTGCTAAAGGAAAAAAAGAATCCATAAAAGAAGAACTTATTCACGCGGGAGAAGTGATAGAGAGCTCTATAAGAAAAAATGTCTGGAATGAAATAAAAGAGGGAATGGGACACATGTTCCACAAAGATAGAATGAAGATAGTGACAAGCACGATGTTTCTTCTTATGGCGGGAGCGGGAGCGGTTTTTTGCATAATAATAGTGTTTGTGCAGGAAACTTTTGGATCCGTTACGGAAGACCTCGGGAAGATGGGCGTATTTTTAGGTGTAGGTCTTTTTTTGGGAACCATTCTATACGGCAAATTGGGACAAAAATTTTCCAAGATACATACCATGTTTATTTGTTTCACACTTTGCGGGGCAGGGGTAGCCGCGTTTACTTTGTACGCCGGGTCAGAACCCGTTTTCTTGATAGGAGCGCTGCTCATCATGTTCATTGGGGCAGTAACGGCGCCGATACTTACCTGCACCAATACTCTTATTCACGTATTGATACCCGATGAGGTTAGGGGAAGGATCTTCAGTTCTTTAGAAGCTGTTATGCATTTGGCGTTTCTTATGTTCATGTTCATTACGGCATATCTGACGAAATATTACACACACGCCGTTATACTTCTGACTTGCGGTACGTTCTTTATGTTTACCGGTATCATAGGAAGAGTCCTTACCAGAAAAGAGATCACTTAGAAAACATTTTGAGAATGGTATTCCAACACGCTTTGTAGGAAACACAGGAAGGACAGCAGAT
>JBDRBI010000055.1:0-12899 GCA_043822885.1 Candidatus Omnitrophota bacterium | reverse complement strand
CAATATTCAGATTGCTTCGTCGTCACTTCGCTCCTCCTCGCAATGACAATAAAAGTGTCGTCATTGCGCCTGTCCTCCGCAGAGGAAGCGAAACAATTTCTAGACCTTTTAACTTTTTAACTTTTAAACCTTTAAACTGTCAAGATATCCCTGCAAAATTATCTGAGCCGCAAGCATATCTATCTTTCCCTTGCGTTTTTTTCTTGAAAGATCGGCTTCTATCATTATGTCTTCCGCTTCTTTAGTGCTCAATCTTTCATCCCATAACTGAACTGAAATGGAAAGTTTTTCTTTAAAAAGCTCGGCGAACATTATGCTGTCTTCGGCTCTTTTGCCTTTTGTGCCGTCCATATTTATCGGCAGTCCTACTATTATCTCTTTAACGTCGAACTTGTCCAGTAATTCTTTAACACGCGAAACTACGAATTCTTTATTCTTCCGCAAGATCACTTCTCTGCCTTGAGCCAAAGCGCATGTTTCGTCACTGACAGCTACGCCGATATTCTTAGTTCCTATGTCCAGCCCCATTATGCGCATGATTAGATTGCTTCGTCATCACTTCGTTCTTCCTCGCAATGACGGAAGAAAAACCGTCACTTCGCTCCTACTCGCGATGCCAATAGAAAAGTCGTCATTGCGCCTGCCCCCCGCAGGGGGAGCGAAGCGAAGCAATCTCTAGACCTTTTAACTTTTAAACCTTTAAACCTTTTAACTGTTCACCCATGCACCGCTTTTCCCAAAGACCGCGCTAAACTTCCGATCTTATGGATCATAACCTGTTTGGTCTTTATGTTCTTCTCAATGATCTTTATTATCGCGCTTCCCACTATAACGCCGTCACTTACCTTACTGACCTTTCCGGCCTGTTCGGGTGTTGATATCCCGAATCCCACGCACAATGGTTTTGAAGTCAATTTTTTAAATCGTTTTACATCTTCACCGAGCCTGGACTGAAGTGTCTTTCTCTCTCCCGTTACTCCCGTGAGAGAAACATGATACACAAATCCTTGGCTCTCTGACGCTATTTTGCGGAATCTTTCTCCGGGCGTTGTCGGCGCCGTAAGCATTATCAGACAAAAGTCTTCTTTTTTAGCGCATCGCTTCATCTCTCCGGATTCTTCCATAGGAAGATCGGGTATTATTATTCCGTCCGCGCCGGAAGCTTTCGCGTCTTTGACAAATTTTCCCGGACCATAATTAAATATGATGTTGTAATATGTCATAAAAACGAACGGCACATCCGTTTTCCCGCGCATTCTTTTGACCATGGCCAAAACTTTCTTTACCGAACATCCTTTATCCAAAGATCTTTGTATCGCTTTCTGTATCGTAGGTCCGTCCGCTAAAGGATCGGAAAAAGGTATGCCGAGTTCTATTATGTCCGCTCCGTTCTTGGCCAAGGTCAGTATTATTTCTTCGGAAGTTTTGATATTAGGATCACCCGCGGTAACATAAGTGATAAAAGCTTTTTTCTTATCTCTCTTCAGTTTTTTAAACACCCCATCAATTCTATTCATAATTTCCTTTTATTCATTGTGGAGATTGCTTCGTCGCTCCGCTCCTCGCAATGACAAGGGGAAACCGTCATTGCGAGCAAAGCGAAGCAATCTCTAAACTTTTCAACCTTTAAACTTTTAAATTACCCCTACATATGTTTCTTCATTATATCTATATCTTTGTCTCCGCGTCCCGAGACACACAGAACTATAATATCTTTTTTCGATGTCTCTTTGATCAGTTTGGTAAGATAGAACACCGCGTGCGCCGACTCGAGCGCCGGGATTATCCCTTCACCCTCCGACAGTATCCTTATTCCTTCGAGCGCTTCATCGTCTTTTACCGAGACATATTTTGCCCGTTTAAGGATCTTGTAATATGAATGTTCCGGTCCCACTCCGGGATAATCAAGCCCCGCGGATATGGAATGCGCAAGTTTCACCTGACCGTCATCATCCTCAAGTAGAAAACTTTTACTGCCGTGCAGTATCCCTACTTTCCCTTTCGCAAGCGCCGCTCCGTGATGCCCCGTATTGATACCTAACCCGGCGGCCTCAACCCCTATGAACTTTATTTTTTTATCCTCCCTAAAAGGATAGAAAAGCCCCATAGCGTTGCTCCCCCCTCCGACACAGGCCAAAAGGTGTGTCGGCAGTCTGTTCTCCGCTTTTTTCATCTGAACACGTGTCTCTTTCCCTATAACCGCCTGAAAATCCCTTACCATCATAGGATACGGATGCGGACCCGCGACAGATCCGATGACATAATGTGTTTCTCTGACATTAGTGACCCAATCACGTATGGCTTCGTTCATCGCGTCTTTAAGCGTCTTCGAACCGCTTCCTACGGGAATAACGTTCGTACCCAAAAGTTTCATGCGGAAGACATTAAGGTTTTGTCTCTCTATATCTTCTTCACCCATATAAACATCGCATTTTAGACCGAATAACGCCGCGACTGTCGCGGTTGCTACGCCGTGCTGTCCCGCTCCTGTCTCGGCAATAAGACGCTTCTTCCCCATCTCAAGAGCCAACAATGCCTGCCCGATGGTATTGTTGATCTTGTGAGCGCCGGTATGCAGAAGATCTTCTCTCTTAAGATAGATCTTAGCCTTACCGAACTTTTTGGTAAGTTTTTCGGCATAGTATAACGGGGTTGGCCGTCCGGCATACGTTTTTAGATATAATTCGAGTTTTTTTCTGAAAGAACTTTTAACGCTTATTTTCCGATAGGCATCCGTCAGTTCTTTAACGGCCGGCATCAATGTCTCCGGTATATATCGTCCCCCGAAAGGACCGAAATATCCTTTTTTATCAGGCACTTTTCGCATTTTTCACAAACTCCTTTAAAAGTCTTTCATCTTTTTTCCCGGGAATCTCTTCTACTCCGCTGGAAACGTCAATACCATATGGTTGTATTCTCTTGACCGCTTCTTTCACGTTTTCCGGAGTTATTCCGCCTGCTACAAAAAACTGTTTTTTAATATCTATTCTGTCTTCGATCAGGATATCCCAACTAAATTCCTTCCCGGTCCCGCCGTCCAGATCAGCTTTGAAGGTATCAAAAACTAAATAATCGGCATCATCATAATCGGACATACCATAAGATCCGTGCGATAATATTTTATCGGCTACCTTAAAAGCTTTAATTATTCTGATGTCCCGGCCGCACTTTTTCAGAACACTCGTTTTAAGCTCCTTACAGTATTCCGGAGTTTCATTGCCGTGCAGCTGCACATGATCCAATTCGCAGAACTTAACTATTTTGCTTACTTTTTCCTGGTTCTCATCTTTAAAAAGACCAACCTTAGCTACATTCGAAAACCCTCTTGTGTTTAAAGAAAAGATAATATCTTTCACGATATTCATCTCTACATTTCTAAGAGTATTTTCAACAAATATGAACCCTAAAAGATCAGCACCGTATTTGCCGGCCATTAGCGCGTCTTCAAGATTAGTTATCCCGCATATTTTGACTTTAACCATATTCCTTCTCCATCATTGCGAGGGCTGTGCTTACTCTGTCATTGCGAGGGTCGAAGACCCGAAGCAATCTCTCTTTTTTAGATTGCTTCGCTTCGCTCGCAATGACAAACGGTGAAATATTTGCGCATCGGTCAACATCAGTCTATGGTCCATTGTCTATGGTCTATGGTCTTTCTACCATTCACCGTTCAACCCTATTCCCTCATTAACTCCCGTACTTTATCACCCATATTTTTAGCGCGCATGAACGTCTCTCCTATCAAAACGGCATTAACGCCCAGGCTTTTAAGGAACATCACCTGTTCATACGTGGATATCCCGCTTTCCGAGACGATAACCTTGTTCTCGGGTATAAGACGTATAAGTCTTTGTGTAACGGAAATATCAACGTTAAAGTTCATCAAATTTCGGTTGTTTATGCCTATTATGGAAGCATGACAATCTAAAGCTTTTTCGACCTCTTCCTCATTGTGCACTTCTACCAGAACATCTATACCCAATATCTTCGATATGCCCAAATATCGATTCAGTTCGTCCCTCGTAAGTATATTGGCTATCAAGAGTATCGCGTCCGCGCCGTTAACGACCGATTCATATATTTGATACTCATCTATGATGAAATCTTTTCGAAGAAGAGGCAAGGTAACTCTCTTTTTCAGCATATCCAAATATTCAAGTTTACCGTCAAAGAACCGCTCATCCGTAAGAACGCTTATGGCTGCGGCTCCCGCCGCGTGGTAAGTAGTGGCGATCCTTAGCGGATCAAAATCGGCGCATATCACTCCCTGGGACGGTGAACTTTTTTTGACCTCGGCTATGAGATTAATATGCCCTTTTCTGGATATGTTTTTTTTGAACTGGCTGTTACTATAGGTCTTTTCCGCCTGTTCTTTCACTTCGTTGAAAGATATCTTTTTGCGAAGTCTATCCACTTCCCGTTTTTTTTCTTCTATTATCCTAGGTAATATCATATTTTCCCTTTAGTTTCTTTAATAAGCTTCTCTAGCTTACCTAAAGCTTCCCCGGAATCTATGGCTTTCATCGCTATTTTTACGCCCTCTATAGGATCTTTGGCTTTACCTGCCGCCATCAAAGCTAAAGACGCGTTTATAAGGACCACATCCCTTTTAGGTCCTCTTTTACCGGACAATATGTCCCGTATTATTTTGGCGTTTTTCTTAGCCGTTCCGCCTCTTATATCCGAGATCGCGGCTTTTCTCATTCCGAATGTCGCCGGAGAAACGTAAAATGTCCTGACTCTATCATTTTTAAGTTCGCTTACCTTTGTTCTTCCCGATATCGTAACTTCATCCAAAGGCCCTTGCCCGTGCACAACATATGCTCTTTTCGAACCGAGTTTTTTAAGCACATTTGCTATCGTTCCGGTAAGTTTCGCGTCGTATACACCTATTATCTGCCTTCCGGACTTAAGCGGATTGCACAAAGGCCCCAAAATGTTGAATATTGTTCTTATCCCTATCTCTCTGCGCACGGGACTTGCATAACGCATTGCTCCGTGAAAAACTGGAGCGAACAAGAACCCTACCCCTATCCTGTCTATGCATCTTGCCGTTACCTTAGCGGGAACATCTATCTTGACTCCCAGTTCTTCCAAAACATCCGCGCTCCCGCAGCTGCTTGATATAGCGCGGTTACCGTGTTTAGCTACTTTCACTCCCGAAGCGGCAAGAATGAACGCTACCGTTGTAGAAATATTAAAAGTCTTGCTGCCGGTGCCTCCTGTTCCGCAGGTATCTATCAAACCGGAGGAGGAAGACCCGGTCTTGATCTTCGCCGCTTTCATCCTCATTACACGAGCCGCCCCGGTTATCTCGTCTACCGTCTCGCCCTTCATACGTAATGCTGTTATAAAAGCGCCGATCTGTGCGGATGTTGTCTGTCCGCTCATTATCTCGTTAAAAACCGACTGCGTCTCGGCTTCGGTAAGATTTTTTTTAGCTACAACTATCTTTATCGCTTCTTGTATCTTCATGCTCCTCCATATAAAAATAAAAATCGTCATCCCGGACGGTTGTTTTTCCGTCATCGCTTCTCGACGGGAACACCGTCATTGCGAGCGAAGCGAAGCAATCCAAAAAAACAGAGATTGCTTCGTCGTCGCTAACGCTTCTCCTCGCAATGACGGAATGGAACGTTTCTCCTCGCAATGACAGTAAAAAAGTCCCTTCTCACATCTCCCCTCTATATCCTATTATCTATGCACCATGCCCTGTGCCCTATGCCCTATAGTCTATAAAGTTCTTCAATATCTTCTTTCCCTCAGCAGTAAGTATAGATTCCGGATGAAATTGTACGCCCCAAACCGGATACTCTTTATGCTTGATACCCATTATTTCTTCAGCTTCGGTCCAAGCGGTTATTTTCAGAGGTTCTTTTAAAGTGTTTTTTTCCACTATCAGAGAATGATATCTTGTAGCCGTAAAAGGCGAAGGTACGCCGTCGAAAATATCTTTTCCGTCATGAAAGATCGAGCTGACCTTGCCGTGCATGATAAGCTCGCTTCTTATAACCCGCGATCCGTATACCTCGGCTATACATTGATGCCCCAAACATACTCCCAAAACAGGGACTTCCCCGGCAAATGTTCGTATGACCTCTTTTGATATACCCGCGTCATCGGGTCTGCCCGGTCCAGGAGAAATAACTATTCTTTCGGGAGAAAGAGAGTTTACTTCATCTAAAGTGACTTTATCGTTCCGACGAACAACTATTTCCTGCCCCATTTCGCCCAAATACTGCACCAGATTGTATGTAAATGAATCGTAATTATCGATAACAAGTATCATTCTAACTCCTCTTCCGCGGTACTTATGGCTTTCATCATGGCCATAGCTTTGTTAACGGTCTCCTGATACTCTTTTTCGGGATCGGAGTCCAGAACAATACCCGCCCCGGCCTGGATATACGCGGTCTTCTCTCTCATCACGATCGTCCTGATGGTAATACACATGTCAATATTCCCGGAAAAGCTTATATATCCTACACATCCCGCGTAAGGTCCCCGTCTGGTATTCTCGAGTTTATCGATTAACTCCATAGCTCTTATCTTAGGCGCGCCCGTTACCGTACCCGCGGGGAAAGTGGCTCTTATAACATCGTAGATATCTTTATCCTTGGTCAATTTTCCCGTAACGTCGCTGACTATGTGCATAACATGCGAGTATTTTTCCACGCTCATGACCTCTCTGGGGCTTACGCTTCCGAAATCGCATACCCTGCCGATATCATTGCGTCCCAGATCGACCAGCATTATATGTTCCGCGCGTTCTTTGGGATCGGCCAAAAGTTCTTTCTCTAAAATTTTGTCTTCTTCCTCGTTACTGCCTCTCGGCCGGGTACCGGCTATAGGTCTCACGTTTACAAGTCCTTCCTCGCACCTTACAAGTATTTCGGGAGATGATCCTATGAGCTTATAGTCCCCGAACTTGAGGTAATACATGTACGGCGACGGATTAATGGACCGAAGTTCTCTATAAATAGAGAACGCGTCCGCTTCCGTACGTTTTTTAAACCTCTGTGAAAGAACCAACTGAATAATGTCCCCCGCGCGTATGTATTCTTTGGTCTTTTCTACGCTTTCACAAAAATCTTCTCTTGAGAAGTTAGACCCGATCTCTCCTGATGCTGTTTTTGCCTTTTTAGCTTCGTTTTTTTTCAGCGGCTCTTTTAATTTTTTGACTATCTCGTTTATTTTTCGCTTAGCGTCTTCATACGCCACTTCAGGAGAACCATCTATGATCGCGTTGGATACGACCTTTATTTTATGATCTACATGATCGAATATCAGTATAGTATCCGTCAAGACAAGATGCATATCCGGAACAACGAACTCCTCGGGATTCTTGTCCGGGATGACTTCCATAAAACGCACCATATCATACCCGATATAACCCACAAGCCCGCCGCAGAATCCGGGCAACCTGCCTGTATCAACGAATTTAAACCGGCTCATTATGGTCTTAACTTCGTTTATGGGATCCGTATCCGTAGAATATTCTTCGGTCTTTCCGTCCCGCACGATCTCTATCTTCTGCCCCTTTGTCTTTATGATGAGAGACGGTCTCGACCCCAGAAAAGAATAACGGCCTAAATTTTCTCCTTTTTCAACGGATTCCAATAAATACGAGAAATCACCTTCATCTATTTTAAGAAAAGCTGATAACGGTGTATCAAAATCCGCCAGTATTTCACTATGTACAGGTATTACATTGCCTTTTTTAGACAGTTCTACGAATTCTTCTTTGCTCGGATAATACATAGTTTTAAATCCTAAATTTGAATCGTCATCCCGGATCCGCCTCTGGCGGAATCCGGGACCCAATAAAAATGACTGAAAAAAGACCGTCCTTCATCCCAATCTCTCCCTAGCCCCTATTTATACACATCTCCCGGATCAAAAACGCGTTCTTCTTCTACTATTTCTTTACCTTCTTCGTCAATTTTTCTGAAATAACAGCTAAAATAACCTTCGTGACAAGCGGCTTTTGTCTGCCCTACTTTAAAAAGAACGGAATTATTCGCGCAGTCCACATAAACCTCTTTAACTGTCTGCTCACATCCCGAGGTCTCTCCTTTAAGCATTATGCGCCCTTTAGACCTGCGAAAAACATAGATCTTTTTTTCTTCCAATGTTTTTTCAAGCGCGCCTATATCCATATAACATAAAGTCAGCACTCTGCCGCTTACGGCATCCTGTATTACGACGGGTACCAGCCCGTTACTATCAAAATTCAATTTATCCGTGATGCTCATTGTGCCGCTCCTTTATAGTTCGTAGTTCATAGTTCATAGTTCGTAGTATATTGACCGATGTGCTAATTTTCTTTCCTTTGTTATTGCGAGGCCTCTACGTTCTGTCATTGCGAGGCCGAAGACCGAAGCAATCTCATCTTCATTAAGTTTTTTAGATTGCTTCGTCGTCTCTTCGATCCTCCTCGCAATGACGGATCTAAGTCGGTAGGGCGGTTCGCGAACCGACCCTACGCCCTGATCGTTACACCTTTTTCTCTCAAATAATTTTTTATCTCTTTTATCGAAAATTCTTTAAAGTGAAATACGCTTGCCGCAAGCGCCGCGTCAGCCTTAGCTGAAGTAAGCGCCTCAAAAAAATGTTCGGGCTTTCCGCATCCGCCTGAAGCTATTACCGGGATATTGACCGCTTCACTTATCGTTTTGGTCAGTTCTATATCAAAACCGTCTTTGGTGCCATCACGGTCCATACTGGTCAAAAGTATCTCTCCCGCGCCCAGACTTTCCGCCTGTTTTGCCCATTTCACCGCATCAATGCCGGTGGCGTCGCGTCCGCCTTTCACATAAACTTCCCATCCTCCGCTATCCTTTCTTTTGGCATCTATAGCGACAACTATACATTGGCTTCCGAACTTGCCGCTGGCTTCTTTGATGAGTTCAGGCCGCATAACGGCAGAAGTATTCATCGAAACTTTATCGCACCCCGCGTTAAGAAGCTCACGTATATCCTCGTTAGAAGTTATGCCTCCCCCTACCGTGAAAGGCATAAAAACTTCTTCGGCTACGCGCTTTACGACATCGACCATGGTCTTCCGATTTTCATGGCTAGCGGTAATATCAAGAAATACCAGTTCATCAGCGCCTTCATCATTGTATATCTTGGCATTTTCTACTGGATCGCCCGCGTCTACAAGGTTAATAAAATTTACGCCTTTGACCACGCGCCCGTCAGCGACATCAAGACATGGTATTATTCTTTTTGCCAGCATTTATCGCCTCTTTTAAGCCTATAGTTCCTTCATAAAGAGCCCGGCCGATTATAACCCCGGAAAGTCCTTTATCTTCAAGTTTTTTCAGCTCACGTACATCTTCAACGGTCTTGACCCCTCCGGCAGATACTATTTTAACATCGACCTCTTCCAGTATCTTTTTGAGACTGTCTATAGAAGGCCCCGTTAACATCCCGTCTTTCTGTATATCCGTGAATATTATCTCTTTCGCGCCGAAAGAAACGAATTTTTTAAGGATCTCAAAAAGATCCATATCTAATGCCGTTTCCCAGCCATGCACTTGCGGTTTAAAATTCTTTGCATCGGCGCTTAATATTACTTTTTCACCAAAACTGATTATACAATCTTCAGCGAAATCTATTTCTTCAAAAGCTTTCGACCCGACGACAACGCGTGATACACCACGCGCAAGCGCAAGCTGTATATCCTCTTTGTTCCTGAACCCACCGCCGACTTCAACGGGCACATTAACAGCGCCTATTATTTTTTCAACCACATCAAGGTTCATGGGACGCCCTTCTCTGGCTCCGTCAAGATCAACAATGTGAATAAGTTCGGCGCCCATTGATCCCCATTTGCGCGCGGCTTCTATGGGATCGATATCATAACTTATTTTGCGGTCGTATTCGCCTTGTTTCAGCCTGACCGTCTTTCCGTCAATTAAATCTATAGCGGGTATTATCTTCATATTTCAATAAAGTTCTTCAGTAATTTAAGTCCGTTCTCCTGGGATCGTTCGGGGTGGAACTGTACCGCAAAAACATTATCTTTCCAGATACAGGAAGTATACGCTTTGTTATACTCTGTTATTCCCGCTACATATTCCTTTTCCCCGCTGTCACAATAATATGAATGTACAAAATAAAAATAAGTCTCGTCTTCTATCCCTTTGAATATCGGACAATTTTTTTTTTGCAGCTTGACCGTATTCCATCCTATCTGCGGTACTTTAAACCGATCATCTGACGGAAAAAGTTTTACTTCTCCTTTTATAAGACCGAGCCCGTCCACTCCGCCGGACTCTTCACTGCGCGTAAAAAGCATCTGAAGGCCCAGACATATACCGAGAAACGGTTTACCGTCCCCGATAGCCTTTTTTATAGGATCGATGAATCCGCGTTCAGTAAGACCCTTCATAGCGTCTTTCGACGACCCAACTCCCGGGAATATTATTTTATCCGCCGTTACGAGTTCAGCCGAAGACCCACATATTTTGACGTCCTCTCCGAGATAGCGGAAAGCGTTATACACGCTCCTTAAGTTCCCGGAACCATAATCGATAATCGCTATCATAATGTTCCCACTATTCATTCATCATCTCCGTCATTGCGAGAAGGAGCAAAGCTACGACGAAGCAATCTCTTTACTCTATTTGAGTAGATTGCTTCGCTTCGCTCGCAATGACAAGAGGAACCGCATTTACACATCGGTAGGTCTCTAGACCTTTTAACTTTTTAACTTTTAACCTTTAAACCGTCTATAATATTCCCTTACTCGACGGGACTTCTCCGTCTCTACGCGGGTCTATCTGCGTAGCCTTATCCAATGCCATCCCCAAAGCTTTGAATACCGCTTCAAGATAATGGTGCATGTCTCCTTCGCCGCCCACCTCAATATGCAGGTTCATACAAAGTTTATTCGCGAAACTTTCCAAAAAATCCTTGGCATACTGCATAGAATACCCTTCATCAGCCATATCCGCTATCCCCATACCTATTGTCGTCCTATTCGGAGCCACACTGTGAGTCGCAGACTCTATCGATTCTTCTTTGTGTCGGTATTCAAGACTAAACGCGGGCCTATTGGAAAGATCGATAGATACCTTCGCGTTCGCTTTATCCATAGGCACTTCAGCCGAAGCAGTTCTTGTGATGCCCTTACAATCACCTAATGCTTTCTTGAATGCTTCACCTAACGCAAGCCCGATATCTTCATTCAGATGATGATTGTCCACATGCGTATCACCTTTAGCTTTAAGGTTAATATCAAAATACCCGTGATATGAAAAAAGCGTAAGCATATGATCAAGAAAACCTATGGAAGTGGATATTTCACTCTTACCCGACCCGTCCACATTGATAAGCGGTATCTCTATCTGTGTTTCTTTAGACTTTCTTTCATAACTGGTTTTTCGGTCTTTCCTTTTAGCTTCTTTTTTCTTTCCAAACGGCCACATTCTAGCCTCCTATTTTGCATAAGTCACCAGAAACCAGTTGCCAGTTGCCTGATCCTCTCTGGTCACTGGTTACTGGTTACTTTATTTTCCCTGCCTCACTCACATCTCGCCTTTACCGATTCCCAATGTTTTTCCAATTTTTCCAATTCAGTGAGGTTACGTACCCATTCCGCTGAATTGCTGAGCGCTTTTTTGGAATATGATATAATGTGCGAACTTTTCATAAAACTTCTTATATTCAATCCCGAAGAATACCTAGCGGTCCCGCCCGTCGGAAGCACATGGCTCGGGCCTGCCACATAATCGCCCAAAGCAACCGGAGTGTATTGTCCCAGAAATATCGCACCTGCATTGGTTATATTCTTAAGTACTCTTTTAGGGGACTTTACCATAAGCTGAAGATGTTCCGGCGCTATCTTGTTCGAGACAACGGCCGCTTCTTCAAGATTTTGCACCTTGATCAAATATCCCGTCACCCCTTCATCGTCACGCAAGGCGTTAAAGATCTTTTTAGAAGGTGTTACCAGAATCGATAAGCCCTTATGATGTTCCGATTGCGCGAGAAGATCTTTTTTGATATATTCCACATTCGCGTGCTGATTAGCTATTATCAGCACCTCACTCGGTCCGGCCAGCATATCTATGTCACAATAACCGAACACCTGACGTTTTGCCTCGGTCACATATTCATTCCCGGGTCCAACTATTTTATCCACTCTGGGTACGGTCTTTGTCCCGAAAGCAAGCGCCCCTATAGCCTGCGCGCCGCCTATCTTGTAGATCTCATCCACTTTCAAAAGGTTAGCCATGACAAGTATATGCGGATCTACACTATTGTATTTATTCGGAGGCGAGACCATTATGATTTTTTTAACACCCGCGATCACCGCCGGGAGTACCGTCATATATACGCTTGAAACAAGAGGTACCGTGCCGCTTGGAACATATACCCCTACGTTCTCTATAGGTCCGAATTTTTCGCCTAACTCTATCCCGGAATCATGACGTATACTCCATGATCTGGGCACCTGGTTCTTATAGAACTTGTCGATATTATTTATTATATCCTTGAGCGTATTAACTATCTCGGGTTTTATATCCTGGTATGCTCCGCTTATTTCAGATTCACTCACACGAATATCTTTACGTTTCAGGCTTACCTTATCGAATTTTTTTGTGTACCGGATAACGGCATTATCACCTTCAGTACGAACTTTATCTAAGATCATCGCGACTTTTTTCTGAAGACGTTTCCTGCCCTGATTACGCCTGTTAACCAAAATATCGAATGTTTTGCTCCCAACTTTGATGCTTTTCATCTTTGCCCCTTTATTAGTTCGTAGTTCATTGTTCGTAGTAGCGGCGTCTAGCTATGCCATTGCAAGACCTGACAGTATTTGTCATTGCGAGACCCGTCAACACCCTGTCATTGCGAGGCCTCAGGCCGAAGCAATCTCTTAG
>JBDRBI010000054.1:0-5276 GCA_043822885.1 Candidatus Omnitrophota bacterium | reverse complement strand
GATCTCCACGCTATAATTGTTATGGGCAAACGGATACCGTTCAAGAGGTTCTTTAAACTCGGCACCGACGGGTACAAGTGGGGCCTGCCGTTCTCCGAATGGTTTAAGCTCGGTTATTTCGGGGATATGGAACCCAAAGAGGTCGCGGAAATAATTTATAACAGTCTGACCCCGGAACAGATGCGATCGTTCCAGCCCGGATACGACGCGTGGTTCGATGAAACTCATACTTCTATGCAGTACAGTGATTGGGTAAAGGATGAGATCCTGAGCGGCATTGTCGCCGAAAGGTGGTTTACGGTCGGCACGATAGAAATAGGAGGGGTTTCCCTGCCTCAGGAAGTCTTGGAATTCTTTCCCGAAGAAGTCTTCGGAGCCGAACATATCGGACAGTACGGCGCGAGAAGCAATATCGTGGCCAAGCATCTTACATCCAAGGTGCCTTTGTCACTCCAGCTTCATTCGTTTGACGAGATGATCATACCGTTGGCCGAAGGGGAGGCGTGGTTAGGGCTCAAAAGGGACGTTACCGCGGAAGAATTCATGCAGGCATCCAGAGAAGGTAAGGTGGATGAGGTCATGAACAGGGTTAAACTTGTACCCGGTCAGCCCATGATAGTACCCGCGTTCATGCCGCATGCTTACGGTGAAGTGAATGTGTACGAAGTTAAAGCCGTTACCGCCGAAGAGGACGTTACGGGGACCATATCGTTCTTTGACAGATTCAAGTTCATGCCGATGCTTGCCGAACTGGGGCTTAAAACGCTTGCTATGACGAAAGAAAAACTGCTTGAACTTAATCCGGGACGAGCCAAAAAAGACGTGCTAACTATGGATGAAGAGACGCTCGCGAATACCGAAAAATGGCTTAATGAAGCTGAACGGAAAGGGACACTGAAAAAACTTGATGTTTCCGGGTTGGTATTTACGCCTATCGAAACATTCAAATCTCATGACCAAGTAATGGGAACCGTAAAATTCGAAATTATGGGTGAGACCGATAGATTCGTTACGGGAAGATATAGTGTCGAAAAAGATCTGGAAATAGGGATACAAAACTTTCTTAAAGATCGGTTCCACACTTTATTTGTCACAGAAGGCGAAGTAGAGATAACGACGGGCGCGGGGGATGTGTATAACCTGAAACGCGGACAAAAACTTCCGGTTATTGCCGCGATGAACGGATACAATATAAAAGCGACAGAAGGACCGGCGGTCATTTACACGCAGGCTGAGGCATTACCAGGCAGAGTAGAAAAACTAACAATTAATAAAGGACAGAAGGTCGAAGGGACAGAAACTCCGAAGCATAAAGAAAATGTTGTTTTCGCTCAATTCCCGAGTGGTAAGAGCGTGGCTTCCGATGAAATTGAAATAGTCGGGACCGATGCCGTTGCGCCGCCGGAGGTTGCGGTCTTAAGAGAGCATACCCTGACAGTAACGAGTGGTGAAGTGAATGTGATCTTTAACGGGGCAGAGATAACATTGGAAACCGGGCGATCTTTGGAAATGGAACCCAATAGCCTTTATTCTGTGCAAAAAGCGGCGGATAAGCAAGCTACAATAAGGATCGATTATGATAAAACAAACGCGGAAAACGATCTTTACGCGGTTTATGATACGATAAACAGGAATATACCGGCTATGAAGGAGAAGAAAATTGACATCTTTGTTCCTCAAACGGCTTTTAGAGGCGGAGGGAAGGGTGATGTCGGATCTCTGGCATGGTGCAAAGATATGACAGAGAAGATGCTCGGAGAAGGCTACGAAATAGGGATAAAGCCCTATGATAACAGCAATTTCGGGAAGATATCGACGACTACAGAAACGGGTGTGGTCGGAGTGCTTATTGCTACGGAAGAAAATCTTAAAAGCGACGAGACGAAACAGGATGTTAATCTTCAAAATAAGCTGAAAGGGATAAGGATATTACCTATTTCCGGGGAAGATCTTGATAACGCGGAAATATCTCCAGCTTTGTTTGTCCTGAAAGCGGTCGGAACGGCGGTAATGCAGGCACAGCTCAACAAAGAAGATATTTCTCAAAATATATCCATAGCGCAAGACACACGTACTTTGATGTCGCAATTGGCGAATAGGTCAGTTGTCAGAAATGATCTATACTACATGCTTCCGTACAATGACACGGCAAGTATACTTTCGGAAATGGAAGAGATATTTGACGGTACGGTAATGAGTGTTATGCAGTTTATGGACAGGTTAGTTGATAGATTAAAGCTTAGACCGATGGAACCCTTAACGCCGAACTTGCAGCAAGAGATCGAGAACCGCATGAAGACGCTGTGGGCAGCGTAATGTAGAAGATAGAAGGTAGAGGGTAGAAAGTAGAAAGAGGCACCTAAAGTACGCTTAACGTCCCGGACGGAATATACCCGTCCGGGACGTTTTTTTATGCCTACACAATGTCATTGCAAGGTTCCGCTCCCTTCTGTCATTGCGAGGCTGGTGCAACCGGCCGAAGCGATCTCTTTTAGGGATTGCTTCACTGCGTTCGCAATGACGGAGTGAGGGGGGCAATTCATGACCTCTACTTAAATTCCTTGGCAAAGCACCGGCTTTATCATATACTTAACTATTATGATGAATAGTAACATCCCCAATATCAGTCCATCCTTGCGGGCTTTGCTGGCGAACATTGAAGAAGCAAAGCGGCTTAATCGTGAATCGGAAAGCGTAAAAGTGGCGGCTGTCGTTTCCGGAAATAAAAACACATGTCAAAATTGGCAAAAGAGGCTCGCGAAGACCGGGCCGCGTATATTCAACAAAGACGGCAGTACTCTTATACTTTCTCTGGAAGAGAAGATCGGCTCTAAGGATAAAGAGGGTAATTTTCTCGGGACACTTCTCGCGTACCGGTATATGAAAGAGGCCGCGGAGAAAAAAGAAATAAGTTACCTTGATACCGTTTCGCTTGTAGGCATGCTTTTGGGAAGAGGCGAAAGGATATCACCCATAACCCAGGCTTTGGGCTGTAATAAGGCCTGTGTAAAAGTAACACCCGCTGATATTGAAATTGACGGCAGTAAAATAGCATTCACCGCTATCGAAGAAGCCCTCTTACATTTTACGCCCGTCGCGAAATATCTTGAAAAAAGAGGGTTCCGGGGGATATTGAATAAATGGGGCGATCAGACGGAGATAGCGTCAATAGATCTGACCTTGCCGCCTGAGGACAATGAGATCTTTTCCGAACACGACATTATCAAATTTGTCTCGATAGCGGAAGTTACCGAAGAAGACGCGAAACACAAGGACTGGGTCGTTTTTGACCAAAACAACAACGTGACAGCGCAGGTTTCACGGAATGAAAGAGATGTCCTCATAAAAGAGCTTAACGAGCTTGGGGTTCAAGCTGACGAAGAGGGCAGGTATTATTCCGGTATAAGTCTCGGGCCCATAGCGGTATCGTATAAAGTGCTGGATCTTGCCTCAGAAGTATTTGAGAAAGAGATAAAAGAAGAAGGTGTGCATGTTGATTTCGACCCGTATTTTCTAATGGCGATGGCTATGGAAGAAAGGCATCTCGATAAATGGGAAAAGATCGCCGCTAAAAGTAAAGGCCTCCGGGAACTCCTTAAAATGGTGCCCGATCTCTTTGATAAAGTGCAGCGCGTTAAAAATAAGTTCAGCGAAAAATACGGCAAAGCCCTTAACTTTAAGGTCTTGGATCTGGGGAAAGATATTTACTGGGCCGATATCGGTCAGCATAGCGCTATGCGCGAGAAATATGCGGCTCTTAATGACGCGGGCGAAAAAGGCGAAGTTGCCAGGCGTCTTGCGGGACTGGAAGGTGAAAGGGACTCTAACGGAAATATTATAAAGGGATCCGATATAAGCCGGGAAATAGAAATAAAAAACTCGGTTATCGTCGCCAGCCGTATCACGGGAAGAGGAAGAATAGAGAATAGCGTCATTATAGATTCAAAATTCAAGAATGCGCAAATGGGATCATCGTTCTCCTTCGGGAGCGTAAGGTCGGGATACACGGAACTAAAAAAGAATAGCGGGCTTTATGGATCCATAGGGATCGAAGACCTGATATTGGAAGAAGGACAAAGACATGTGTCCTTATTTACGTTCAAAGGTAAGACGGACCTGAGAGTCTCCGAGAATACGGATCTAAGGGATAAGGACAGTACTTATAATGTTCCCATACTGGGCAACGAAATATCATTCCTTGAGGCATATGACGAGATGTTCGGGGTGAGTATGGAAGAAATTGAAAGGAGAAAAGAGAAAGTGCTGAGCAGAATAGAGGCAGAGTGGACAAAAGAAATAAAAGACAAACCGCTTAAATTCGGGACCAGCGGACTGAGAGATAAAGTTGAGTTCATGACGGATAAAGAATGTTACATAAACGCGAAGGGTTTCATTTCTTTTCTTAAAGAAAGAGGAGAGACGGGAACTCGCGGTGAGATAGCCGTTGCCGGGGACAGAAGGGCAAGCACACCGAGGATAATCGCGGCGGTCATCCGCGCTGTTCAGGACGCGGGTTTTAGCGCGGTTTTTTGCGGATATATCCCGACCCCGGCGCTTGCGTATTTTTCGGTGCAGAGAGGCATTTCCAGCATAATGGTCACGGGAAGTCATATACCGGATGACCGCAACGGTATAAAGTTCACGAAAAAAAGCGGTGAGGTCTTAAAATCCGATGAAGCCGATATTTTAAAGAACGTGGATATAGTGAGAAAAGAAGAAAATTCCGTATCCCGGGAAGAGAGCCGGTGGAGAGAAGAAGGGGCATTCAAGATCGACCGTCCCCTGCCCGGGGAAAGTAAAGAAGCCGAAGAGGCTTATATAAAAAGATATTTAGACGTGTTTCCCGAAGATATCTTGAAAGGGAAAAAAGTCGTAATATACCAGCATTCCGCCGTAGGACGGGATATAATAACGAAAGTGTTCCGGGGGCTCGGGGCGGAAGTTATTCCCACATCAAGAAGCGACAATTTTGTCCCTGTCGATACGGAAAAGGTTTCCGGAGAGACGAAAGATCTTCTTAAAAAATGGGCCCATGATTATAAACCGTTCGCCATTATATCAACGGACGGGGATTCCGATAGGCCTCTTCTTGCGGATGAGAACGGTGAATTTTTGACGGGAGATAAATTGGGGGCGTTGGTATCTTTGTTCCTCGAACCGGACTTTGCCGCCGTTCCCATAAGCGCGAACGACGCGGTTATCAGCGCGTTAAAGGCAAAAGGTGTAGAGGTAAAGCAGACCGGGATAGGTTCACCCTACGTAATAAAAGCGATGAT
>JBDRBI010000053.1:0-11604 GCA_043822885.1 Candidatus Omnitrophota bacterium | reverse complement strand
GTGTCTCCCGGATCGGTTATTTTAACGTTCCTGAGCATCTGGCTGATAATGATCTCGATATGCTTATCATTGATCTGAACTCCCTGCAAACGATACACTTCCTGAACCTCGTTGAGCAAATATTCCTGCAATTTTTTTTCTCCCGAAACCCTAAGTATATCCTGCGGCACTACCGGTCCGTCGACAAGCTGCTCCCCCGCTTTTACAAAATCACCCCGATAAACATTAAAATGTTTACCATGAGGTATGATGTATTCTTTGCGCATGCCGCTTTCACTTTCGATAATGATCCTTTTCTGGCCTTTTTTGGATCCGCCGAATTCTACTGTCCCGTCTATTTCGCTGATGATAGAAGGATCTTTTGGTCTTCTGGCCTCAAAAAGCTCGGCTACCCTGGGCAGACCCCCTGTAATATCCTTGGTCTTTGTCATAACTCTGTGTGTTTTGGCGAGAATGTCCCCGGCCAACACGCTTTGTTTGTCTTTGACCATTATGTGCGCTCCGACAGGTAGCGGATATATCGCTTCCACTTCGTTTTTTTCATTTATCAGTAAGAGCTGAGGATGATAATCTCCTCTCTGGTCCACGATAACCTTATTCTTCACACCCGTAGATTCATCTATCTCTATCTTCATCGTCAGATCTTTTTTGACATCTTCATACTGTACCCGTCCCGGTATTTCCGTAAGGATCGGTACGATATAAGGATCCCATTCCGCGTATTTCTCCTTTTTCTTTATCTTTTCGCCGTCTTTATGAAAGAGGTAAGACCCCTGTGGTATCACCTGACGGTCTATTTCTCTTCCATCGTTCTCGTTAATGCTCATTTGACCGTTCCTGTTTAATACAACAAACTTGCCTCTTTCACGGCTTTCAACGATCTTAAGGTTGTGATGTCTGATAACACCGTCTTCCTTACTCTGAAGTGACGACTGCTCAATAACTCTGCTGGCTGTACCTCCTATGTGGAAAGTACGCATGGTAAGCTGAGTTCCGGGTTCTCCGATGGACTGAGCGGCTATAATACCTACCGCTTCTCCTAGCTCCACGATATTACCCGTTGCCAGGTTTTTGCCGTAACATTTCGCACAAATACCTTTGTCAGCTTCACAGGTAAGTACGCTTCTTATCCTTACCGCATCAAGCATCGGAATATTCTCTATTTCTTCCGATTGTTTTTCCGTGATTATAGTGCCGGCTTTAAGTATCTTCTCTCCTGTAAGAGGGTTCACTATGTTGTCTAAAGCCACTCGTCCCGCTATACGTTCGGCAAGAGATACTACGACCTCATCACCTTCTATTATCGCTGAAACCGTTATCCCGTTCATAGTTTTGCAATCTATTTCACGGATTATCACATCCTGTGAAACGTCTACAAGTCTTCGTGTAAGATACCCGGAATCCGCGGTCTTAAGAGCGGTATCCGCAAGTCCCTTACGCGCGCCGTGTGTCGAAATAAAGTATTCGAGAACTGTCAGACCTTCTCGGAAATTAGCTGTGATCGGCGTTTCTATGATCTCACCGGAAGGTTTAGCCATAAGACCTCTCATACCCGCAAGCTGACGTATCTGCTGCCTAGACCCTCTGGCGCCCGAATCTGCCATCATGAAAACCGGATTAAAACTATCAAGATGCCTGAAAACCAAACTGGAAACATCTTCCGTGGTATGAGTCCAGATGTCTATTATTTTATTATATCTTTCCCCGTCTGTTATAAGCCCTTTCTGATATTGCGCCTGTATTTTGTCGACTTTGGCCTGAGCCTGCTGCAATCTGTCGGCCTTTTCTTTCGGTATGCTTAGATCCGAAACTGACATAGATGCCCCGGAAAGTGTGGCCTCCTCAAAACCTATCTTCTTAAGGGAGTCCAACAGCCTTACTGTCTCTTCATGTCCTTTTAGCCTATAACAGTCAGAGATAACCGTACTAACGGCCTTTTTATTCATTGGCTCGTTGTAAAAAGGCATACCATCGGGAAGACCATCATTGAAAATGGTTCTGCCGACAGTAGTCTCCACCATCTCTCCCTTTACTTTAACTTTTATCTTAGCGAATTTATCAACCTCTTCGTTTTGATATGCCATTATGACTTCTTCGGTATCCGCGAATATTTTTCCTTCGCCCTTAGCTCCCGCTTTTGTCTTTGTAAGATAGTACACACCGAGCACTATATCCTGCGACGGGGTAGTTATCGGCCTGCCGTTCGCTGACGAGAAAATATTGTTCGCGGCATTCATTATCAGACGCGCTTCCATCTGCGCTTCCAGAGATAATGGTACATGTACCGCCATCTGGTCACCGTCAAAGTCCGCGTTGAAAGCCGCGCATACTAAAGGATGTATACGGATCGCCTTACCTTCGATCAGCCTGGGCTGAAACGCTTGTATCCCCAGTCTATGGAGGGTTGGAGCTCTGTTCAGAAGTACATGATGGTCTTTTATTACTTCATCCAAAATGTCCCATACTTCCGGGTTTTCCTGCTGCACCATTTTTTTCGCGCTCTTTATCGTATGCACAAAACCTTTTTCTCTGAGTTTCCTTATTATGAAAGGCTGATAAAGTTCGAGCGCCATAGCCTTAGGCAGGCCGCATTCATGAAGCTTAAGTTCCGGACCTATAACAATGACGCTTCGCCCGGAATAATCGACTCTTTTACCTAAAAGGTTCTGTCGGAAACGGCCTTGTTTACCTTTAAGCATATCAGCTAAAGATTTTAACGGTCTTCCTCCCGACCCAACTACTTCACGTCCATGTCTCCCGTTATCAAAAAGCGCGTCTACCGCTTCCTGAAGCATACGCTTTTCGTTACGCACTATAACTTCAGGAGCTTTAAGCTCAAGAAGTTTTTTAAGACGATTGTTGCGGTTTATTACTCTTCTGTAAAGGTCGTTCAGATCGCTGGTGGCAAATCTTCCTCCGTCGAGCGGCACCAAAGGACGCAGATCCGGGGGTATGACCGGGACTATGTCAAGTATCATCCACTCCGCTTTGTTATCGCTTTTACTAAAATCGTCCAATATCTTTAATCTTTTCATAAGACGATTTCGCGTGTTCACATCTTTTTTCTCCGCCATTTTAGCGGTCAGTTCTTTTAAAATACCTTTGATGTCTATGTTCCTGAGAAGCTCTCTTACCGCTTCAGCTCCCATCATGGCTTTGAATTTATTGCCGTATTTGCTCCTCGCTTCATGATATTGCTCTTCGGTAAGCATATCACGTTCTTTGAGCGGCGTTTCTCCCGGGTCAACGACAACATACTGCTCATAATACAAGACCCTTTCGAGATCTCTCATCTTCATATCCAGCATATTGGACATACGTGACGGTATGGCTTTAAAGAACCATACATGCGATACCGGAGCGGCAAGTTTTATGCAGCCCATTCTTTCCCGTCTTACACTGGATTTGGTAATTTCTACACCACATCGGTCGCATATTATGTTCTTGTGCTTTATACGCTTATACTTACCGCAGTTACATTCATAATCCTTCGTGGGGCCGAATATCCTTTCACAAAAAAGACCGTCCCGTTCCGGCTTCAATGTGCGGTAATTGACCGTTTCAGGCTTTTTAACTTCGTAAAGCACATTTTTATTACCGGCTTTTCGTGTTGCCCACTCCCTAATTTTTTCGGGAGAAGCTATCTGGATACGGACCCTATCGAACTTATTTACTTTGTGCAGCATAATATTTACACCTCTTGGGGATCGTTTTGTTCAAGATGGACATCCAGTGACAAACTTTGTAACTCTTTTATAAGAACGTTAAAGGATTCCGGAGTGCTGGGATCCAGCATGTTTTCCCCTTTGACGATAGTTTCGTAGATCTTTGTACGTCCGGCCACATCATCACTTTTAACGGTGAGAAGTTCCTGCAAAGTATATGCCGCTCCGTAAGCTTCAAGTGCCCAGACTTCCATCTCTCCGAACCTTTGTCCTCCGAACTGGGCTTTACCTCCCAATGGCTGTTGAGTGACCAAAGAATAAGGTCCGATAGATCTCGCGTGCATTTTATCATCGGCAAGATGCGCCAATTTCATCATATAGATGTATCCAACCGTCACATCCTGATCGAACCTTTTGCCTGTAAAACCGTCCCTCAAAGTTATCTTGCCTGAGACGGGGATCTTAGCTTTTTTCATCGCATCTTCGATGTCTTTTTCATTCGCCCCGTTAAAAACAGGAGTTGAGACTTTTCTGCCGAGTATCTTCGCGGCCCACCCAAGCTGAGTTTCCAAAAGCTGCCCTATATTCATACGACTCGGCACACCTAACGGATTGAGAACTATTTCCAGAGGCGTTCCGTCCGGCATATAAGGCATTTCCTCTTCGGGTAATATCTTAGCTATTACACCCTTATTTCCGTGACGTCCCGCCATCTTGTCCCCGGCCTGCAGTTTTTTCTTGCTGGCTACAAAAACCGTGACCCTTCTCAACACTCCGGGGGGCAGTTCATCTCCGTGCTTTATATAATCTATGTCACGCTCAAATTCCGACATGGTCTGTTCTATTTGTCCGTTTATTGTCGCGATGATGCTGTTGATCTTGGCTTGCAGCTTTTCATCATTTTCAACATGCAAACCGTCAAGATCGGCACTTTTGAACTTTTTCAGGTCTTTTTCGGTTATTTTTTGACCGCCTTTTATCAGGACTTTACCTGTTTCTAAGTCTTCCAGGTCGTTCAAGATCCTGCTGCCGACAAGTTTCTGATGCACCCTTTCTGCCTTTTTTCCCTCTAAAAGTTCAAGTATATTCGCATACCCTTCTTTGACTATTCTTTTTTCCTTAGCATCCTCTTTTCTCTGATCTTTATTCCTGGTCTTACGGCTCTTACGGGAGAGTTCTTTTACATCGACAATTATGCCTTCCACTCCCGAAGGAACACGCAGAGAAACATCCTTTACATCTCCCGCCTTTTCACCGAATATAGCCCTCAAAAGTTTTTCTTCAGGAGATAATTCGGTCTCGGATTTCGGCGCTACTTTTCCCACAAGTATACTTCCGGCGGTCACTTCCGCTCCTATGCGGATAATCCCGTTTTCATCCAGATTTTTAAGAGCTTCGTCCCCTACGTTAGGTATATCACTTGTTACCTCTTCATCGCCTAAGCGCGTATCCCTGGCTTCTATTTCAAATTTGTGCATATGTACTGAAGTAAAAGCGTCCTCTTTCAAAAGTTTTTCGCTTATCAGTATCGCATCCTCAAAGTTGTATCCTCTCCAAGACATGAATCCTACAAGAACGTTCCTGCCAAGAGCAAGTTCACCTTGATCCGTGGATATCCCGTCGGAAATAACATCTCCTTCTTCTACCGTACTGCCCAGATTTACGAGCGGCCTCTGATTTACACATGTCCTGGCGTTTGTTCTCTCGAATTTCTTAAGCTTATATTTTTCCCCTCCTACGACTATCTGTAGAGCATCGACCTTAGTGACTTTTCCGCCCTTTTTAGCTATAACTATAGCGCCTGAGTCCTTAGCGGCGCGATATTCCAATCCTGTTCCTACAAGCGGCGCTTCCGGGAAAAGCAACGGAACAGCTTGTCTTTGCATATTAGAACCCATAAGAGCTCTGTTAGCGTCGTCATGTTCAAGGAACGGAATAAGTCCCGCGCAAACACTTACAAGCTGAAGCGGAGAAACATCCATGTATTGCACATCTTTAATGTCGGAGAGCAAAAAGTCGTCTTTGAACCGGCAGAACACTTTGTCTTTCTGGAAATGTCCTTTTGAATCTATCGGAGCATTTGCCTGCGCGATAACATAATTATCCTCTACATCCGCGGAAAGGTATTCTACTGAGTTCGTCACTCTGCCGTCTCTGACCTTTCGGTAAGGTGTTACCAAAAATCCAAATTCATTAAGGGCAGAATAGCTGCTCAAAGAGTTTATCAAACCTATATTCGGACCTTCAGGGGTTTCTATGGGGCAAAGCCGTCCGTAATGCGAATAATGAACGTCTCTTACTTCGAATCCAGCTCTCTCCCGATTAAGCCCTCCGGGTCCTAAAGCGCTTAGCCTTCTTATATGAGTGATCTCAGCAAGCGGATTTGTCTGATCCATGAACTGGGACAATCTTCCTCTTGCAAAGAAATCATGTATAACGCTGGTAATAAGTTTTGTATTTATGAGATTGTGCGGCATGACGTCTTCCAGGTCATATACGCTCATTCTTTCTCTGGCGACCCTTTCGACTCTTGTCATACTTATGCGGATCTGATTAAAAAGCTGTTCACCCACACATCTTACACGTCTATTACCCAGGTGGTCTATGTCGTCAAGCCCTTTTGTCCCTTCTTTTATGCTCAGTAAACCCTTAATAGCCGCTACCAATGTATCGGCTTCAAGCAGCCGTTTATCCAGCGGTTTATTGATGCCAAGCTTACGATTGATCATTCTTACACCGACATCCGTAAGGTTATAACGCTTCTCATCAAAGAACATCTGATTGATCAGATCTTCGGCGGCTTCTAAAGTCGGGGGATCCCCCGGGCGCAGCTTACGATAAACATCCAGGTAAGCTTCTTCCTTAGTCTTAGTCCCGTCATGTTCAAGTGTTGAAATTATCTCTTTTGGAACAGATCTCAAAAGTTTAATTTCCCTGATCTTGCCTTTCCATATCCTCTCGGCCACAGATGGGGTTATTTTTTCACTATGCTGCGCGATGATAGAGGATGTTGTCTCATCCACTATATCTTCAGCTAAGACCCTGCCTATCAGATCTTCACATTGTTTTTCGCGGGTTAAAGAAACCTTTTCTACTCCTCCGAACGCCTGAAGGATATCCTCATCTTTCGCTAAACCGAAAATACGCAAAAAAGTCGTCGCAAGAAATTTTCTTTTCCTGTCTATATAAACGTAAATAAGATCGTTTTTATCATACAGGAACTCTATCCATGCGCCCCTATCGGGTATAAGCCTCGCGGAATATATTGATTTGCCTCCCGTAGCGGAACTTTCTTCAAAAGATATGCCCGGAGATCTATGCAGCTGATTCACTACTACTCGTTCGTCCCCATTTATGATGTAGGTACCGACACTTGTCATAAGGGGAATTTCTCCTACATATACTTCCTGTTCTTTGATCTCTTTCTTCAGTTTAAGACGCAATTTTATGCGCAAGGGAGCGGCATAAGTAAGAGAACGTCTCTTAGATTCTTCCGGATCGTATTTGGGCGTACCTATATCGTAATACAAATACTCCAAACTGCATTCCCCATCGGGACTCACAAGCGGAAAGAATTCTCTAAAAAGCCCTTCCATACCAAAGTTCTCCCTTTTGGTCTTTGAAACGAACCTTTGAAGAAATTTCTCATATGAGTCTATCTGTATCTCTATCAGATTGGGAATATCGTATACATCTTTAAGCCTGGCATAGCTTTTACGATTTTCAACCATTCTCGATCACATCCCTTGTTATAGGGTCTGCACCTAATACCTAAAGAACCAGCTACTTACTGGTCCTTTGGTCAGACATCAAAACACCTATAATACATAGTTTTAGAAAAGAGTGCCGCGTTATCCGCTTACTTAAGCTCTACTTTCGCGCCGACTGCTTCAAGCTGTTTTTTCATTTTTTCAGCTTCTTCTTTCAGAAGACCTTCCGCGACCTCTTTAGGCGCAGCTTCTACAAGATCTTTTGCTTCTTTAAGACCCAGATTTGTTAATACTCTGATCTCTTTGATAACATTGATCTTTTTGGCGCCTATCTCGGTAAGAACGACCGTAAATATGCTTTTCTCTTCTACTGCTGCTCCAGCACCCGCAGCTGCTCCGGCAGCCGCTACCGCAACAGGTGCCGACGCTGAAACACCGAACTTATCTTCAAGTGCTTTTACCAGATCAGATAGTTCAAGAACACTCAATTCCTCTATAGTCTTGAGCATACCTTCCATCTTTTCGGTAAGCTGTTTTTTTGGCTTAGCTTTTCCAGCGGTAGCAGTACTCACAGCAGCCTTAACTTCCTCTGTCTTTTCTTCAGCTGCAGCTTCTGCCTGCACCTCTTCTTTGACTTCCTCTTGTTTCTTCTGTTCCTCTGTCATTTTGACTCCTCCTTCACCTTAGTTCGCAGTTTCCGCCAAAGTCGGAAACTCTTTTAATTTTTTTCCTTTTTTTCTTTTACCGCGTTCAACGCATACACTAAACTCCGTACCACAGCGGAAAGTACTCCTACAAAACCGGATATCGGAGAGTTTATCATACCTACTACCATAGCGAGAAGCTGCTGTCTGCTCGGAAGATCGGCCAGTTCTTTTACTCTTTCGGCCGTAAGAACCTGTCCTTCTAGATATCCCGAAGAAAGAATGAACCCGTTGTTTTCCTTAGCAAATTTTGCTAAAAGTTTGGTTATCACAACCGGATCTTCCTTTATAATGCCTATCCCAAGAACCTTATTTTCTTCAACCTCTTTTGTGACCCCCTCGATGCCGGCATTTTTAAGCGCTATTCCCGCTAAACTATTTTTTAAAACCATATAATTTGATCCGGATTGGCGCATCTGTCTTCTAAGCTTATCCATTTGCGAAGCTTTTATGTTTTCTACACTAGAAAGCACAAAACCCTTATTTTCGGAAAAGACTTTTTCCATTTCGCTTACCATAAGTTTTTTTGTCTTTTTACCGTATTTTTCTACCATAATGTCGTCCTTTGTTTTATAGAAGTTAAAATCGTCATTGCGCCTGTCCGCCATAGCCAAATAATCTACGAATAGATTGGCGAAGGCGGAAACCCCGAAGGGGTGAAACAATCTCTAGACTTTTTAACCTTTTAACCTTTAAACCTTTAAACTGTTCTCCATCTATCCCTGACTAAACTGGTTCTTATCCAATTTTATCCCGGGCCCCATAGTCGAAGTTATGGCTATAGATTTTACGTTCTGTATTTTCTGTAATTTCGAATTACTTCTCATAACCGCTTTTATAAAAGCGTCAATATTCTCGACTAACGCGGTTTCATCAAAAGAGATCTTTCCTACCGGTCCCTTTATTCCTGATTGTTTGTCCATCCTATATTCGATTTTCCCGGCCTTAAGCTCTTTTATTATCTTTGCTACATCGGTAGTAACGGTCCCTGATTTAGGGTTCGGCATAAGTCCGCGGGGACCCAGTATTTTCCCAAGTTTAGCTAATTCTCTCATCATATCGGGAGTAGTAACAGCTACATCAAAATCACACCATCCGTCCGCAACTTTTTTAAAAAGATCATCACTTCCCACATAATCCGCGCCAGCTTCTTTAGCCTGTTTCTCGAAATCTCCCTTACAAAAAACAGCTATACGTGTCTTTTTTCCCGTTCCATGAGGCATACTTACCGTACCGCGTATAGGATCCGAGGCTTGTTCCAGTTTAAGCTTCATCGTCACTTCCACCGTCTGGTCGAATTTTGTTTTAGGCCCCTTCTTTAGAACAGTAACAGCTTCTTTAAGTTCATATTCTTTATTAGTGGTTCCCATTTCCTGTATCGCTTTTTGTCTTTTAGTTAATCTTTTCATCTAGCACCCTTCCTATTATATAGTGTCATTGTCTCGTAATCCGTTATTGTGGATCCCTGTTTCTCTCCGTAACCCGTCATTGCGAGTCCGCCAACCTGTCCCGAGCGAAGTCGAGGGAAGGCGGACGAAGCAATCTGCTTTTTTCGGGATCCCTCGTCTCTCTCATTAATATTCGTTCGCTCGGGATTGAATTCACAATACAACTTACCTCGCTTCGCTCCGTAAGTTGTTTGTTCATTCAACTTCTATCCCCATACTACGCGCCGAACCCTTGATGATCTTTACCGCGCCGTCCATATCAAGGGCATTAAGATCCTGCATTTTCTCTTTCGCTATTTCCCTAACCTGCTCCATCGTGACCTTGCCTACTTTTTCAGTCTTGGGATTACTGCTGGCCTTAGCAATCCCCGCGGCTTTTTTTAAAAGAACACTGGCGGGAGGGCTTTTAATTATAAAAGAGAATGTTCTATCCTCATATAAACTTATCACTACAGGTAATGTCAATCCCTGCCTATCCTTAGTTTGGTCATTAAACTGTTTACAGAAATCCATTATGGGTATTCCGTGCTGTCCTAACGCGGGACCAACCGGAGGTGCGGGATTCGCCTGTCCGCCGGTGCAGTGCAATTTTATCAATACTTTTACTTTTTTAGCCATATTTACTTCCTTCTGCTAGTTCAGAGTTCATAGTTCATAGCTCGTAGTGATTGACCGATGCTCCATTTCTTTTAACTATTAACCATTCACTATTTATTTGCACATCAGTCAAATCTCTCGACCTTTTAACTTTTTAACTTTTAAACCTTTAAAACTGTTTACATCTTTTCTATCTGCCAAGCTTCTAATTCCACGGGGGTAGGTCTTCCAAAGATAGATATCATAACTTTTATTTTGCCTTTTTCCGAATTTGTTTCTTCTATATTACCCGTGAAGTTCTTGAACGGACCTTCTTTTACTCTTACTGCTTCTCCGTCTTTAAAAAGCACCTTGGGTACAGGTTTTTCCTTAGCTTCTTTTGTCTGCTCAAGTATCCCTTTAACTTCTTCTTCTACAAGAGGTACAGGTTTTGTCCTTGTGCCTACAAACCCCGATACACCCGGAGTATTTTTCACAAGATACCAGCTCTTGTCATTAAGTTCCATTTCGAGAAGTATATATCCCGGAAAAAACTTTCTCTCCGATATCCTTTTCTCGCCCTCTCTTATCTCCGCGACTTTCTCAGTAGGTATAAGTACGGTCTTTATGAACTTATGCTTTTCCGGATCGCTCTTTATTTGATTTTCGAGTGCTTTCTTGACCGTATCTTCTTTTCCGGTCAGAGTGTGCACTACATACCATTTCATCGCCATTAGAATACACCTCTTATCAGAACATTAACAAATCTTGACAGAACCAGGTCGCATATTCCTATATATGCCGCCAAGAGGATCGTTGATATTAAAACCACTACCGTTGAGCTTATAAGCTCATTTTTTGAAGGCCAAGCGACCTTTTTCATCTCGCTTTTTACTTGACCAAAAAATGTTCCGATATTTGCCATACTTCCTCGCTTAATTTATCCCAGTTTATAGCTTTAACCCTTAGTCCAATTCTGCAATAGCCGGTGAATCAGGAACTCTTTATCCTGGCAGGAGAGACAGGTCTCGAACCTGCAACCCCCGGTTTTGGAGACCGGTGCTCTTCCAATTGAGCTACTCTCCTACCTTATCTCCTTATGCGGCGTATGTTTGCGTTCAAATCTACAGTATTTTTTTATCACTATTCTATCGGGGTGGTTCTTCTTATTTTTTACAGTCGAATAATTTCTCTGTTTGCAGTCTTCACATTGAAGCGTGATTATCTCTGTAGCCTCTTTTTTTTTCGCCATTTCTGCTTTCCTTTTATTATTCTGTCATTGCGAGGCCAAAGGCCGAAGCAATCTCTCTATGGGGTTGCTTCGGTCGCTATCGCTCCCTCGCAATGACGGCATTTATCCCTTATTCAATTATCTCCGCTATAACTCCGGCTCCTACAGTGTGTCCGCCTTCTCTTATGGCGAACCTCAGTTCTTTCTCCAACGCTACCGGTGTTATCAATTCTATATCAAGAGTCACGTTATCTCCCGGCATTACCATCT
>JBDRBI010000052.1:0-14968 GCA_043822885.1 Candidatus Omnitrophota bacterium | reverse complement strand
GACATCACTTCCTCGGCATTGTTTCCCTTTATGGCCGCCGTTCCTTCGGAAGTTTTTTTCTCTTCCAAAGAACCAAAACGAACCTTGCCGTAAGCTGTGCTCATACTAAAAACAAACACCACTGTCACTATTACGCATATGCTACTTTTCCGGTTTACCATAGTTTGATCTTTCCTTTCGAGCTGAAATTAAACTGCCTATCTACACTTAATATGTTAACATAATAGAAAGTTATTGTCAACTAAAAAATAACCTCGTCCGGAATTTTCTCTTTTAGGACATTTCGTTCTCTATCATGCTGATCAATTTATCTGTTTCTTTAACTATTCTTTCCGGAAGGGTTTTTGAGATGTATAGTTCTTTTTTTATCGATTTTAAGAGACTTAAGAAACGTTTCAGTTGTGCTTCATGTTTTTTCTCATGAACTTCCTGAGGTTTCAGTTCTTCATTATTTTTTATTATTTGAGTGAGATCCCTTTGCGCCTCTTTAGCGTCTTTCCCGTCCTCAAGAACATATTTCCTGATCCGGGTATAATCTTCTTTTGCAATATCTTTATTATCACTGGCGCGTCTTAGAACATCAATGGCCTCGTATGTAGGTACCTCGGCGGCGCTGCTTTCCCCTTCGTGCTCTCTCTTTAGATACTGCGGTTCCGATCTTTCAAGAAAAGAGTATGACTTAAGCAATTTAAGCGATGTTTGTCCTCTTATTCCGATCTCTTTTGAAGTATACGCGTCGAATTCGCTATATCCCCAATCCTTGTACAATTTATCTTTCCAAACGGTATAAAGTATCTGCCCCAATTCTATCCATGATGTCTTGAACGCTTTTGCGCTTTTAAGGACCCGGTACCTTAAACTGTCAGAAGACATGTTCTCCATTTTTCTTTCAATTTTTTCTATGGCTTTTGTCTTTTTCTCTTCCATTAAAGAGTTCCCCTTCCGTCATTGCGCGTGTCCTCCGACTTGTCCTCCGTAGCCAGATAAAGCATAAATGGATCGGCGAAGGAGGAAGCCAAATAACACATAAATAGATCGGCGAAGGAGGGAGACGGCAAAGCCGGCGCGACAATCTCAAAAATATACCGCCAACCACACCGTTCTATTATCCGGATCCGTCCATTCAACGCGATGTTTCTGTCCGGGTCCGATCATTAGATGATCCCCCGCTTTAAGTTCCCGCGCCTCTTTTTCTCCTTCAAAAAATATCACAGCGGATCCTTCCACGAGAACAACCCATTCACTTTTTGCTTCCGACAGCCATTCCCCTTCCGGGGTTTTTTGTCCTAAAGAAACGATCCGTTCTATTTTTATCCCGTCTTTTTCGACAATAGTCTCAAAAAGTTCTTTTTTAAACCTTCCGGGTATATCAGAGAAAATATTATCCATTCGCGTATTATATCACAGAAACATTGTACTTGGGAAAAGGTGATCACAAAGCCAACTGTTTAACAGCCGCTTCTCTTAGGATCGGTGTGGTAGCCGCGGTATGAAGCGCTTGACCCGCGGTCTGAACGGTCTGACCGGCTAATTTTCCGGCGGTTGTAACGATATTACCCGCGGTCTTAACGACCGTACTTCCGAGATCAACCACCGTAGCGCCGACCTTCAAGGTCTCATCGATAGGTTTAGAGAAAGCGCATCCGTTAAGAGCTACTATTATCGACAACAAACATATTGAGTACCGCATAGATTAGAATATACCATAAAAACGGGACATCGCTCAATTACCTTGTTTTCACACCGGGGTTGGGTCCCTGATCATACTCCTAAAGAACTCAGAACATCATTTATTTTTGCCGTCGCGACACATATTACCGTGTCTGCCCCGCCATAATACAGAAATAATGTATCGTCAATTTTAACCGCTCCGCCGGTGAATGTTACATTAGGCACAACACCGTTTTTTTCGTAATCTGTTTCCGGTTCTAGGAACGGGGTTTTTTGCCTTGCGATAACTTTGCCAGGATCCTTTAGATCCAAAAGGGCGGCCCCTATGCGATAGTTCATATCTCTGTCCACTGCATGATAAATGATCAGCCAACCTTTATCTGTTTTTATCGGAGGAGCTCCCCCTCCGATCTTAAAATATTCCCATTCAAATTCAGGGCTCATCAGTATCTTTTGATTATCCCAATGTTCCATATCCTCTGAATAAGCTATCCACATATGCGGCGGTATCCTATGCACAAGAACATATTTTCCGTTTATCTTCTCCGGAAAAAAGAAAGAATTTTTATTATCAACCTGAAAGAAAGGATACTTTCTTTCGCCCCAGTTCCATTTTTTGTTCAAAAAATCGTTCACTGAAATGGATGTTATTCCTATCTGCACCCTTTTCAGAGGATGCACTAAACCCATGCTGTATCCGTAAGCCGAATAGGTCATGTATATCCTGTCACCTATTCTGGTGAGCCTCGGGTCTTCTATTCCGAAACAATCTATGTCATTTATCGGATCCGGTCCGAATATCGGCTCATCAAGCCTCTCGTCAATATTGAACCCATCCTTACTGGAAGCATATCCGAGCCGGGAAACACCTGACTTTGACCCTTGCCCTCTATAAACAATATGTACCTTTCCGCCTTCATATATAGCGCCGCAATTGTATGTCATAACGGATTCCCACGGGTTTTCTTTTTTTGGGGAAAGAATGGGGTTTCCTTTATACCTTTTTAGGACCATCTGTACCTCCTGTTATTTACTTAGCATTTCGTCAAATAATTTTATGAATTTTTCCGCCACAGCTGCTCCTGAATTATCTTTCAGGTATTCTTCTATCGCCTTTTGCTGAGTTTTGTATTTTTCCCCTTTCTCGAAGATATCAATGATACCCTCGGTAAACTCATGAGAATCTCTATATTTTATAACTTCGTCATTGAGCGGATAAACAAAATTGGAATCAAGAGCTATTACAGGACATCCTGACCCCATACACTGTGAAATAGTGCTTGCTATCACCACGCTTGGTTTTGACGTTTTCGGGTAAACAAGACAATCCGAGGCATAGAGATATTCGTATAATTTGTCCATCGAAGGAGCTTCTTCTATAATATTGAGGTCTATCCTGAGCTTCGGCTGGATCCTTCTGAAAGTTTTCAGAGCTCTTTCCGATTTTGTGCATAAAAGCAGCATTATGTCGTACTTATCCGCTAAAGTATCTAAACTAAATGTTATGTCCTCCCCGCATTCCGCCATCATGCCGAAAAGAAACACTATCTTTTTTTCTTTAGGCAGATCTAATTTTTTACGGGCTTCTTCCTTGTTACCCCGTTTCAGCTCAGAACAGGGATACGGAATAATGTGTAGTTTGTCTTCGGGATATTTTTCTTTTAAAAAATCAAAGTAACGGTCGTCAAAACAAACCACCTTATCCCAGTCAAGTTGAAAAAATTCCGGCCTTTTAGAAATTGTCCCGTCGTGTACGACATTTATCGTTCTGGCTTTCTTTTTAATCCGCGGGAATATCTCCAATAACTGTTTTAACGGCAGCATACCGATGTCCTGAGCGACAAATATATCATAATCCGTTTCAAGTATTGGTTTAGCGTCTAATTCGGTCTCCGGAATGCCGCTCTCATAGTGAACGGTAAAACATCTTTTCACATACTCTTCTTCTTCTTCCGGTGTTTTCGTAATTACTGTGCCGTGAAAACTATGTCTGTAAAAAGAGAACACTTTAAGGTCTATGCCTTTTTTGACCCACTCTCTTCCCACAAGCTCGGCATGTATTGAAGCTCCGGAATCGGTGTTCCAAGCCCCCATCATAGCTATTTTCATATATTCCTTTCTTATTTCCCGCCGTCTAAAAGTTTTTGGAAAATATCAATAAATCTATCCGTGACTAATCCGGGTGAATTTTTCTTAACGAACTTTTCCGCGGCTTTTTTCAGGCTTTTCTTTTTGGTGTCATTTTTAAGAAGATTTACAAGTTTTCTGTTCAAAGATGAGATGTCCCTGTAATGGATCACCTCTTTGTCCCAGGTATGGAAAAAATCAGATTCCTGGGGAACAAAGATCGGACATCCGGCGCCAAGCGCCTGAAAGACCGTAGAAGAAACTACCGCGTGAAAACGGCTCTGGAATTTATGTAGTATAACAGCATCTGACGCAAACAGATAATCGTCGAATTCTTTTGTTGATAACACATCTTTCTTCCTTATTATCCTCCATTCCGAAGAAGTCATTTCTTCAAGCATCTGATCATCTTTTTTTAACATATGCAGCAAGATCGTATCTTTTCTGAGTTTAGGAGGAAGTTCTGTGTAGTATGAGTGGTATCCGCGATGCTCGAAAGAATATATTATTTTTTTGTTAAGCGGAAGCTTCAATCTTTTTCTTGCCGCGATCTTATCCCCTTCTCTCACGGGAAAACACGGGAAAGGTATATATTCGGCATCCGGATATACGTCCTTTAGGAAATCCTGGCGGTTATCGAAATAAACTATTTTATCCCAGTCGATCTGATAAAACCATGAATGCTCGCATATTCTGTTTTCATGGACGATATGTACTATCTTGGTTTTCTTTTTAAGGATCGTCATCATATTGTTTAGCTTCTCAGCCGGAAGCATGCCTAGATCCTCAATAAGTAAGATATCAAATTTATTTTCCAAAAAAGGCCTGGGATCAAGCGTGTTCGTATGATTTCTGGTGCCGAAACATCTTATCACATACTTTTCATCTTTGGCTGTGATACCCTCGCCATGATGGTCTTCCTTTTTAAAGGTAAGAACAGTGACTTGATGCCCTTTTTTCTTCAGTGCTTTACCTATGGGTTCAGCATGCATAGCCACACCGCTGGTAGTATTCCACGCCGCCATTATCCCGATCCTCATTTTTCCTCCTAATCCTGTAACGATCCCATCCTATCCATGCTTATAATATATCACATAGTTCGGTTTTATTAACTATATATCTATCGCGCATGTATGCTTAAGTCTCGAGAAAACGAAATATTTCATTTAATTTAGCCGTAGCTACACATATAACGGTATCGGCGCCGCAGTAATACACGAACACTGTATCATCTATAAGTACGGCGCCGCAGGAAAAAACCACATCCGGCACTATGCCGTTGCGCTCGTAATCTGTCTCAGGCTCTAACAAAGGTCTCGAGGATCTTTTTATCACATTGGAAGGATCTTTTATATCCAACAAAGCCAGTCCCAAACGGTATTTCCTTTTATTGTCCACCCCATGATATATGAAGATCCATCCTTTGTCGGTTTTTATCGGGGGCGCGCCTCCTCCTATCTTAAAATCTTCCCAGCAGTTTTCCGCTCTCATCAAAATTTTTTGTTCGTTCCATTTTTCTATGTCATCGGAATAACTTATCGATATATTGGGGGAATTTCTGTGAATGAGAACATATTTGCCGTTTATTTTTTCGGGAAAAAAGGACGAATTTTTATCTTCAGACATATAGAATGGATATATTCTTTTGCTCCAATTCCATTTTTTATTAAGAAAATCCGACACGGAGATAGAAACAATGCCTATTTGATATCTCTTTCTGGGCTCCACCATACCCATATTTTTCCCGTATGCCGTATAATTCATATATATCCTGTCCCCTATGCGTGTTAAACGGGGATCTTCTATACCGAAACATTCCAGATCACTTGCCGGATCCGAAACGAATATGGGTTTATCCAGCCTCTCATCTATATCAAATCCGTTTTTACTGTTTGCATATCCTACCCTGGAAAGCCCGTGTTTCGAGCCTTGAGCTCTATACACTATGTGTACTTTACCCTCTTCATAGACGGCCCCGCAATTATACGTCATTACGGATTCCCATAGATTCTCCTTTCTGGGAGATAATATAGGATTTTTTTTGTACCTTTTTAGAATCATCTTTCCTCTATAACTTTTCAAAAAGTTCAATAAATTTTCCGGCTATATGCTCGGCAGAATTCTCTTGCAGATAAGCCTCAATAGCACTCTGTTGATCTTGATATTTTTCCCCTTTTTCGAACACATCTATTATGCTTCTTTCAAGTTCATATTCATCTCTGTATCTGATAACTTCTTTATCAAGGGTATGAACAAAATTGGAATCCAATGCTATTATGGGGCATCCTGACCCCATACACTGAAATATACTGCTCCCTACAACAACTAAAGGATCGGAACTTTTATTATATACAGTGCAGTCCGAAGCGTGTAAATAGTCGTATAATCTCTCTATATCAGGAGCTTCTTCTATGATCTCGAGATCAAACTTCAATTCCGACGCCACATTTTTGAACGCCTCTATTGTCCTTTCGACCTTGGCAACTGTTACCAGCAACATGTCATACTTCTTGTTCAGCCTATTCAGGACAGGATATATTGCCGCGGCTTTTTCGGCGGTTTGCCCAAAGACAAAGATTATTTTTTTCTTCTGAGGTAACCCCAGTTTTTTTCTTGCTTCTATTTTATCACCGCGTACTAGAGAAGCTGCCGGATAAGGTATAATGCTTATAGTCTCTTCCGGATAGATCTTTTTGAGAAACCCATTGTAACGCTCATCAAAACATACAACATGATCCCAGTCAAAATCAAAAAACCCGGATTTTTCGGACAATTTTCCGTCATGGATAATATTAACTGTCTTGGTCCGCTTTCTTATTTCAGGATATATTGAGAATAATTTTTTAAGGGGGAGCATCCCAAGATCTTCGACTACGAAAATATCAAAATCTTCTTTTAAGATCGCTTCTGTATCTAGCTGCGGATGGGGATAACCGTACTTCGTAAAACACCTTACAACATAACTCTCTTCTTTGTCAGGCGGAGTCGTAAAAACTTTACCGTGAAAACTGTAATCATAAAATGAAAATACCTTAAGATCTATCCCTTTCCGTACCCACTCCCTGCCTATAAGTTCCGCATGAACACCCGCTCCTGAAGCTGTATTCCAAGCCCCCATCATGCCTATTTTCATATTTTCCTTTCTCTCTCCGTAAATGTTTTTCGTTCTCAAACTCGGGACAGACCATGCTGATCAAACCTTACATTGCTCTTATTGTATTATCAAGAGCGCTCCCTGGCAAGTGTATAATCATATGCTCAGTTAAAAAAGCCGACCGGATGGTCGGCTTTTTTCTTTAACTGTTTGAGCGGTTATTTACACCTCGCCCCTGCGCTCTTCGAGTTCCCTGCGGATCTCCTCGGATCTTGCTTTTGTCAACGGCACGCGTAAAACAAAAATAATAGCGATCACGAGGCCCGCTATCGGCAAAGAAGCCAAACTGGAGCGGATCCAAAATATGGTCTCAGGCGCCTGCACTTTAAGTGTCCAGGTAAAACCCGCCCATGTCAAAATAAGACCCGAAAAAGTATAACCTAATGAATTTCCCAGCTTGAGAATGTAGGAAGCACAGGCGGTAAAAGAGCCTTCCCTTCTTATCCCCGTATTGAGCTCATCGTAGTCAATAATATCGGCTCCGATGGAACTATGCAGCATCCAGAGAGAAGCCGCGGCCATTCCCATCAAACCCGACGAGATCGTTTGCAGCCACTGAATGTGCGGCGTATACAAGAACCAGGAACCGCCGTAACCGCATATGCCTATAGCGCAGGCTACCACTGCCGCGCGTCGTTTGCCTATCCGATGCGCCAAAAGCGCATGCAGCGGAACCCCCAAAAGACCGCCCAGCATAAAAGCCACGCCCATCCAAAACTGCCAATTATCCCCTAAAATTTTGTCGCCGCCGGATACATAAAAAACCGTGGCATAGTATCCAAGCGAACCCACCATGCTCGTACCCAAAGTAAAAGCGCCGCCCATAATTATCATCTGACGGAAAGGCTTACACCGGAGAGTCTCTCCCAACCCGCTCATAATGGAAATTTTCTTAGTAATCTTCACTACCACTTTTTCATAATATCTTTCCTTAACTTTAAAGAAAATGACTATAGCAAAAATAGCCATTACTACACCCAATATTGATGTGTACACCTGTATTCCCCGAAGAGTATTCTTTTGTCCTGTTCCCGGAATAAGAAACCAGGCCAGGTTGGTAAAACGTAAAGCATAAAAATTTCCCAATTCTGAGACCTTTTGGGCCATGCTGCGATAAGACATGATAGAGGTCCGCTCTTCATAACAGGGCGACATTGACGCGCCTAAACTGTAGTAAGGCACGGTAAAAGCGCTGATTATTGGAATATAGAACATGGTGGACACCATCATATACCAAAAAACTACGGACACACCGAGGAATTTTATGTCCACCCAGGACGGCGATACCAAAAACAAGATCGGCAGGCACAGTCCGCTTAAAACACCGGCGATCAAAATAAAGGGACGCCTGCGGCCGTGTCTGGAACGCAAATTATCGGACAGCCACCCCACCACAGGATCAACAACGGCATCAAAGACTCGAATCAATGTAAGCGCTAACCCCACCAGCCATGGACTAACACCCAAATACATGTTAAAAACCGCGAAAGCAACAGCCGGGTACAACCAAAGACCCCACATATCAACTGCCGTGCCAAGACTATAGAACATCTTGGTGGAAACAGGAAGACGATCTCGCAGAGGTTTCTTCCCATTAACAACATTCACTTCTTGCATTATGTTTTCTCCTTTTCCCCTTTTAAAAATAGATCTTAACGATTATAACACGCATCTATAAGCCGCTCTAGGCTTGTGGTAGCCACGCATTGAACCGTATCGGCGCCTCCGTAATAAATTTTAACCTCACCGTTATCCTCCGCCACTGCCCCGCAGGTAAACACTACGCTGGGAGTTTGTCCAACAAGTTCGTATTGCTCCTTGGGGATCAAGATCGCGTCCGCGGACATAGCCTTGACTTTTGACGGATCCTCCAGGTCCAAAAGACAAACACCTAATTGATAAACAAAATGCGATTTGCATTGACTGCGCACTCCGTGAAAAATATTCAACCATCCCTCGGATGTTTTAATAGGAGCGGCTCCCGGCCCGATCTTTGTCCAGGCCCAGCGTATCCCCTCCCAGTTCCTGAACACGCACTTACTTTTTCCCCAAAAGACCAGATCCGGAGAGTAAGATACCCAAATATCCCCGGTATCGCATCCGGTATTGGGCCGATCAAGGCGCGCGTACAATCCATTGATCTTCTCCGGAAAAAGCACTCCGTTGCGGTTATCTGTTTCGGAAATAAATCCCATCCATTGAAATTTCTTAAAGTCCTCCGTCTTTACCAGACTAAGCCGGCAGGTGTGCCCCGAGTGCGCGGCATGGACGATGTAATATACGTTCCCTATCTTTGTCACGCGCGGATCATAATACATGCCGCTAGTATACTTTTTGAACTCCGGATCATCATGAGGCATCTCCACCGGTTTTGGCCGCGGCTTAAAACGATAACCGTCCGAGCTTTCCGCTATCCAAAAACGGTCAACTAAAGCGGAATTCTCCACCCTGCAAACCATCACATAGGTATCATTGTATTTCACGATGCCGGAATTAAAAACATTTTTAATGTCGGCCTCAGCGGGAAAATCCTTACCTGTTAAGATAGGATTTCCTTCATACCTCTTGCATATGGGATACTTGTTTTTATTCATGTTGATCTGTGCGCCTTTCTTTAATTTAAGAAATATCTAACCACTCCGTATCGGCTCTATTCCATTCTAAGATCGCGTGGCCTCTGCTATCAAAGAATGTCCGGACTTTTTCATGATCGTATTTTAATAGGTCTTCAAGGATCGGTACTAAGATAGAAAGAACATTATCGGATATTACGCTTCTTCGGCAGATGTGCCCCATGTAGGGTGCCGGAGAAACGGTTATTGTATAACCGTTGTAGGACAGAATGTGTAACATTACATGGACATCGCTTGAACCATCCCCCACGTATATTATGTCATTCCTGGTGACATTCTCTTTTTGCTTTAACATGTCGATAGTGGATACTTTCGCATGCCCGGCATTAGTCCTTTTAACATCCTGAACTATGTCGTTTTTATAAATAAAAGTCGTGCCGTAGATGTTCTCGGAAGGTAAAATGTGTTCTACCGCTTTCTCTACACACTCTTGAGGCGCCGCGGACGCTATATACGTGCTGAAATGGCAGTCGTCGATCCCTTCAGCCAAGATACTCATTAATTCGGTAACCCCTTTTTTCAGCTCGATCTCTTTTCCTACTTCATAAAGAAGGTTTTTACTTACTTTCCCGACATAATCAGGATCCCGAATTATCAAATGCGCGAGCTCTCCGCCGAGTTGTACGATGTTCCTGCGTTGTATCTCTTCGATCTTCTTGTCGAATTTCTCAGCGGATACCCCCAGCTTTGCGCTTAGTATATACCCTACATCTCCCGTAGAAAGTGTCTTGTCAAAATCAGAAATAAAGAGAATTTTTTTCTTCATTTTGTGTGTATTCCTTTTTTTCCTCACAGAAATCTGCTTTTTACCGCGTCCGGGAAATCATCATAATTTAGGCTTTTTCGACGGTACATTTATTCATCAGATATTGTGTGAATGTTTCGGAGTATAACATTTCCAGAAATACTTGTCAATAAATGGTTTTAGTAAGCGGATAAAATAAGACAAGTTTAGTTCTCAGTTTAGAAAGTGTGTCATTGCGAGGAGTCCGCCAAAGACGGACGACGCGGCAATCTCAATAGATATGACAGTTTACAGAGATTGCTTCACCCCTTCGGGGTTCCCGCCTTCGCCAATCTATTCATAGATTATTTGGCTATGGCGGACAGGCGCAATGACGGAGATTACGGGAATAATGTTTGCAAATATAAGTGTGACAGAATTACTGAGTATTTAAGAACGTCCCTAAAAACCCCGGTAACCGGGGACGGGAAAAAACTATGTACTGTGAATCCTGAATAGAGTAGAATGATATTCATCAATTCAAAAGCGGAAAGGAAACTTTATCAATGGACATTAAAGACGTATTATCAAATAATCTTGGCATAAAGAAACTCACGGGCTCTTCTTTAAGAGAAGCCATAGCGTATCATCACGATTGCCTGCCTGATAACGAGAAAAGGCGTATAAACCGTGAAATTGCCCATTATGTCATAAAAGCTGTACGATCCGGCGGAGGTAAAAAAAAATACGAAGATACGGGAAAAATAGGATCTTTACCGGACACTAATGTGCTGGCGATAAATCACGCTAGTCCTCTCGATATTACGATCGAATGGAAAACCGAACCGAACGGTATTCTCAAGCTGATAAAATGCCATGTAGATTCGGGAGGAGATCAGATCAACGTATCAAAGGTATTCAGTAATTTCAATGAAAATATCGCGTTGGTGGCACTGACGGGAAAAGATGGAGGGGAGATCACCGATGTTTGGGAAAGAAATTTCTTGAACAGCAGTATAATCCCCGCGCTGATACGTGACGTCCTGGAAGATGAACAGGTGGAGGTCCTAAATATAGTTGACGGTGATCCGTTTCCCTCGATGCACGGATGGGCTGATGAACTGTCGAAAGAAACAGTAGAAAAGATCAATCAGGAAGCTCTTACAATGCTTGAGGGGATGTTTAAAGGTAAACCGGATAATATCTGGATGGTCCTTTCGGCGGGAGGACCCGTAAGACATAACAGTGATCTTGCCTATTACGCGGCGCTCGTAAAAAAAGTGAAGAAGAAATATCCGGACAAGGTGCAATTGCTGATAGATTTCAAGTTTATGTCCGGCCCTGAGGAAGCCATTTCGGTTTTGGACATTAATAGAGAGACGCCTCAGGATATCATCAAACCGAACTTGGAAGAATTTATACAGATCTTGATCTCAAGCGGTTTGGTGGAAACAGACATTCCGGATAAAAATACAATTACCGAAGAAGCCGTTAAAGCATATGCGATAAAATTGAGAAACAAATATAATCTTCTGGGAGTACTTGTTTCAATGGATAAAGCCGGATTACTGCTCGTTATGCAGGATAGGATCATTAAGGAAAAAGGTATCAAGATAATACAGGCATGTCATACAGCCGCCGGAGATTCACTTAAAGCGGGAGTTGTTTACGCTCTTTCCAACGGAAGATCATTTGAAGAAGCCGTGCATACCGGAAATCTTTTCGGAGCTTCAACGGCTTCTATGGAAGGTTCTCAAACTGTCACACCGGAGAAACTTGCCGAGATAGACGCTTTAGCGCGCGCACAAAACGTAGTGCCTGAAGTAGAATGGTTATGATAGGCGTTTATCGAGAAAAGACGCTCTTTTAGTCTCATTTGCACTGACACTTTTTATCCTCACGTATTGCATTTTTTCCAGAGACTCATCAAGCCCGGCGAGTTCCGTTCCTATTTTAGTGACCGAAACGGCGGATGCTGCCGTTGCTAATTTCAAAGCATCCAGATCGGCCATTCCGTTTTTATCCGCATAGACAAAAGCCATCTTTATCGTGTCCCCGGCGCCTACGGGCGATATTTTTTCGATCTCAGGGGGCCGAGCCAGCCAGTTACCGTCTTTTGAAGACATTATTATACCTCTATGTCCCATGCTTATTACAACCTTTTCAATTCCTTGCCTTACTAAAGATCGACTGCATGCGGTGATCTTTTCATCTGACTGTTCCAATTCTTCTACACTAACTCCTAAATAATTCGCTAATTCTTTTATATTTATCCCAAGAAAATGCGGTCCTGCCTTAATAGCATATTCGAGCGCTCTCACATTCCTTGTATCAACATAAGTCTTAACACCTTTCTTTTTCGCCTTCTCTATCCATTCACCGTAATAGTTATCTCCCACTCCTTTCGGTAAACTGCCCGCCATCAACAGATGATCACCTTCCCGCAATATGTTCAATAACGTTTTTTCTAAACCTTCCTGTTCTTCCGGCGATATTGTAGGTCCTATATTTTCTAAATGAACCTGTCCTTTTTGAGCCGCGTGTACACTTGGATTAATACGCGTATTTTGTTCAATACCCGTTAAATGACCGGTTGAAATACCCATATTATTCAGCAATCTTATCATAATTTTTCCCGTAGGGCCCCCGATAAAGCCCATAGGAATAGTTTTAATTCCCCATTTATGCAGCCCTACAGAAACATTCAAACCTTTTCCTCCCGCATCCAGTTTAAACGCTTTCCCCCGGGATCCTTGGGTCCCGAGGAAATGTATAACGCAATCCGCTGCAAAATCAAGAGCGAGATTAGGCGTGAGAGTAACTATACGCGCTCCTTCCTTTGTCCGAACGTCATGAAGCGAAGTATTCTTAGAAAATTTTTCGGCATATTCATCGATCGTCATCCCCGTAAATATTTTAAAGGTAACTCTGCTCAAAACACCCGCTTCCTCTCCATCCAGTTTCTTTTGCGCTAGTGCGTATAATACGGGTATATCCTCTACTCCGAGACAAGTATCCTTTGCTACTCCGGAAAGAAGAACATCTATCTTTTCAGCCGCTATACCTATACTATCTTCGCTGCCTAATATGCTCCTCATCTCCGGCACGATCTTATCCGCGAGAAACCCTTCCTTGTCTTTTTCCTTCAGCATATTCCGTTTTTCTCCTCCTGATGACCATACACCCTTGAATACAACGTCTTCAAAAACTTCCATCCTGTTTAGTCCTTCTCACCATGAACATGACATTTTCGCAAGCGTTTCGCACCGATATATCCTTATCGGTATGCCCGCTTTTCCAGACGCGGAATATCTCGTCGGCAAAAGCCTGACCTATAGCTTCTATACCTTTAAAGTCCAGAACTACGGTTTTGAATTTTTCAAGTCCCGCCAATAACCGCCTAGCTTGTGAACGCGACACGTAATTTGCGCCTTCTTCGTAAAGTTTTATTATGATCTCCGTCTTATTAAAACCGGCGGAACCGTCCGTATAGTTATTAAATACATCGTTTAGATCCCTTTTAGAACTCGTGCTGACCGAAAAAAAGATCAGGGTCCCTCTTTTTTTAGTTTTACTTTCTTTGAGAAAAATATCCTTTATCAGATTGTCAAAAATAAGTTTTTTTCCCTCGCTTTGTATAGTAAACATATCTCCCACTTTTGAGGTAAAAAAGATACCTTCTCCGCTGTGGGAAGCGGGAGCCGTGGTCTCTTTCCCCTTCAGGAGATCCCGTATGGCGTCTTTTTCGCTATCAAGGTGTTTTTTGTTCATGATATTGGCGAAAATACCTACCCCCTCGTCCTTTACTTCAAAAGTGAAAGTGTCTTTCTTTCTCTTCATTATTACTTCTATTCTATCCGATCCGGAATGCTCTATAGCGTTGTTCAACATTTCGGTAAAGGCGTAATCCAAAATGCTGGAAACCTTCCCCGATAATCCCAGAAAAAGTCCCGTATTCTCTTTAACTTCCGCTAACACTTTATCTTCACTAAGCCCGCTATTCCTTAAAATACGATACACCTTCCTAACGGAACTTTTTACTTTATCTACTACCCCCTTCCCGGCCGGGATATATCTGGCCGTATTCGCTTTCCCGACCAAGGCAATCCTGCTTTCATCCCTCAACTCTCTTAAAAATCGGTTCACGTATACGCGTGAAAATCCAGTGTCTTTAACTATATCCCTGGCTCTCACTTCCCCATCACTATCCAATTTTTTTAATATCAGTTCTTTTATATCCATATTTACCTCGCCTGTTAACAACTTTAGTATACCATATAATTTTAAAGTTGTAAACTAGTTGTAAACAAAAAAGTCTTTTATGTAGTTTACAACTTTTTCATTATTCTTAAATTGAAGTTGTTAACAAGTTATTAACACCAGTCTTGAACCCAAGGTCTTATATATTTTCTTTTCTGTAGAGTACACATGATAGTGTAACATATTGTGGGCACTTTCAGATGGTCATTGCGAACCCCGGGGAGCGGGGTGAAGCAATCTCGATATAGATAAGTTCTTTAGGAAGTATTTAATCTGCAAATTAAATCTTAAGTCTTGTAAAAACTTATATCATCAGTTTTTTATCGTCTCCACCAGCTGGTTTTCTTTTCGGGTGCTGTCTCTTTCCTCATGTCATTTATAGCATCCCTGTATCCCTGT
>JBDRBI010000051.1:0-18424 GCA_043822885.1 Candidatus Omnitrophota bacterium | reverse complement strand
AAAAACATAGAAGAAGTACTCGAAGAGAAAGAAAAAGAAATAAGAGCGTAGAAACGGAAGCGCGGGCCGCTAGCTCATCCGGTAGAGCAACGCCCTTTTAAGGCGTGGGTGCTTGGTTCGAGTCCAAGGCGGCTCACCAATTTTCGCGTTCGCGAAAATTGGTCCTGAGCGAGGTCGGGAAAACATGTTTTCCCGACCGAGTCGAAGGGCCAGTTAAATACGTTCGCGAAAATTGGTCCCGACCGAGTCGAAGGGCCAGTTAAATACGTTCGCGACTAAGCCCCGAATAAGAGTAATTCTTTTTCGGGGCTTTTTTTGTGCTATAATCAAACCATGTGGTATGTTTATATTTTAGAATGTTCGGATCAAACTCTGTATATAGGCACAACAACAAGCCTTACGGAAAGGCTCGATAAGCATAACAAGGGCAAAGCCAGCAAATACACCCGCGGCCGAATACCGGTAGCACTTAAATACCACGAAGAACATCCCGATAAAACTTCAGCTCTAAAGCGCGAACTTCAGCTAAAGAGATGGTCAAAAACCAAGAAATTAGCGCTGGTCGAAGGAAACAAGGCCAAATTGATCGATCTCGCGAAATCACACGACTAAATGTACCAAAAGTAGTAGATATTAAGGATAAATTAGCTTTTAAGGGGAGTGTAATGAATAAGAAGCCATTAAATGAGATGGGGTACGACGAAATAAAAGAAGCGGTTAAAGAAAAATACAGCCATGTTGCAAAAGATCCTTGCGCGACTTTTAATTTTCCTGTAGGGAAGGCGTTTGCTTTAAAAGTGGGTTATCCCAAAGAGATACTCGATAAGTTGCCACAATCTATGTATGAATCTTTCACAGGAGCCAATAATCCGCAGCCTTTTGTAGATTTAAAGGAAGGAGAGACTGTTTTAGATTTAGGTTGCGGGGCGGGACTCGATCTTTATTTCTATGCTAATGCGGTAGGTGGAAGAGGCAAGGTTTTCGGGGTGGACATATCTGAGGATATGGTTAACAAGGCAAAGAATAATTTAAAAGTGACAGGGATAAAAAATGCTGAACTAAAATGTGGACATTCTGACAATATTCCTTTTCAGGACAATTTCTTTGATGTTGTTGCCTCTAATGGTATTTACAATCTTTCACCAGACAGGGAAAAGGTTATGCAGGAGGTCTTTAGGGTTTTAAAATCTGGGGGAAGAACAGTCTTTTGTGAAATAGTTCTAAAAGATAAATTGCCTGAAAATGTAAGAAAGAATATTGATGATTGGTTTAGGTGTATTGGTGGGGCCTTGCCTGAGAGAGATTTCATAGCGCTTATGGAAAAGGTCGGATTTAAGGGCATAGAAGTCATATCAAAAACCAGAAATGCCAGAACGGGGCATGAATTGGCTGTTTGTGCTAATATACGTGCTTATAAGTAATGAAAGAGGATGAAAGTATAGTTCGAGACCTTACTGATAACACCTTTCAGAGTACAAAACATACCTCTGATATATACAGAGAGACAGAATAACTTGTTGTGTAGAAACGTGTTGTGTAATATAAGCTGGTTAAATAATAGAGATGGCGTTATCCTGTAGCACAAGCTGATTCGAGTCCGGCCCGCTTCACCAGTTATAAAAGCCTCGTAGCAGTAAAATGCTACGAGGCTTTTTGTTTCTATGTATATGACGCATACCCCCACGCCCTAAAGACTTACGCTACTATTCCACCGCCCCGTCATTGCGAGGAGGGGCGAAGCCCCGACGCGGCAATCTAAATACGCAACTAGCCTATCTCTTTATCTCTAAAAGGGCCTTTAGTTAATCTTTCCCATTTAATCGGTAATTCCGCCATCCTCGGTAATTTCTTTGTATTTGTATTTGTTATGGATGGTGGATAATTAGATATTAACTAGGATTAAATGAAAATAGAGAGGATAACTATCTCTAGTTTATCTCACCTAATATCAATTAATGAACTTTTGTCTTTTCACTTGACATTGTTCTCATAATGAGTACAATTGTTCTTAGAAGAGGAACAATATGTTTAAAGAAATGTTCGGATCAAAAACCAGACAGATTATATTGAGCACGTTTTTTAGTGAACCCGACAGGGAGTTCTATACCCGTCAGTTGGCTTCAATGCATAAGATGTCTGTTGGAAACGTGCATCGGGAACTTAAAAAATTTGTTTCCTCGGGAATGTTTAATGTTAGAAGCGTAGGCAACATCAAACTTTTCTCTTTGAATAAGAAAAGTCCAATATATGAAGAATTGAAAAATATTTATTACAAAACAGAAGGCGTAATAAAATATGTTCGAGAAGCTGTGGTAAGAATTAGCGGCATTAGAATAGCTTTTGTATATGGATCTTTCGCGAAAGGTGATGAAAGAAAAGACAGTGATATTGATTTATTTTTGATAGGCGACGATATTGATGATGACAATCTCATGGGCGTGATAAGCGAACTTGAGAAAGAATTGTTTAAAGAAGTCAATTATACATCATATACAGAAATCGAATATGAAAAAGAAAAAAATAAGAAAGGTTCCTTTGTGTCTGAGGTTATAAAAGGTAAAAAGGTATTCATAAAGGGGGCAGCGAATGAACTCTGATAAATTTTTGAATGAATATTTAGAAAAGAAGCTTATTAAACGGGAAAAGGTGGGAGTAGGCCAGATAGAGAAGTTGATACAAGCCGCAGAGAGTAAACTTAAGGCCAGCGAAAGAACGCTTGCGATAGATGAGACATGTTCATATGAAATGGCCTATAACGCTATGCTTCACGCTGCAAGGGCATTTGTATTCATAAAAGGTTTCAGACCTACAACAAATTTTCAACACAAAACGGTCGTGGCTTTTACGGAATATTTTTTAGGCGAAGAGTATAAAGCATTAACCGCGAAATTTGATTATATGAGAAAAAACCGCAATAAATTTATCTATGAGCCTTGGAAACTGCATCTTTCAGAGACAGATGTAAAAAACGCTTTAAAGTCAGCTGTTGATTTTATTGGTATCATAAAAAAGGAAATCAAAAAAGAGAATCCTCAACAGCATTTCGAGTTTTAAACAAAAAAGGGTGATCCCCGCTCCGCAGTGATCACCCAACGATTAATATTGTCAATTTTACCATCCCTCGACGCGCTATGCTTTCTCCCCTCGACTCCTTTTGGTCACTCGGGACTAGCGTGATGATCCTGAGTTTACCGAAGGACCATAAGCTTTAGTATAGTCAATAATCCATACCTCGACGCACTCCCTTCGGTCGTTTGCTCGGTACAAGTACCCTATTAAAATGTATGCGATGTTAGTTCGAGCCTTTCCTGGCAGCACTTTTACGGTTTCGAAACATATCTCTAAAAATGGGAAATAGTTGGTAGTAAGATATTATATGCAGGAGACTTACAAGAACAAAGAGTGCTAATAAAAGAGATAGGTGTTATCCTATAGCACAAGCTAGTTCGAGTCCGTCCTGGTTCATCAATAATAAAAAACCCCAGGGGCACAACCCCTAGGGTTTTTTATTATTGATCCCGAGCGAACAAAAAGCCTAGAGGATTTTTGTGAGTCGAGGGACCAATAATAAAAGCCTCGTAGCATGAAAATGTTATGAGGCTTTTTGTTTCTACACATATCCCACATACCTCCACGCCCTAAAGACTTAGCGCGCCGACGAAGCGACCGAGGACGCAATGTCCGAGGAAGTGCCGCGAGCTCCGCCGAGCGGTCAATCCCATATGTGAACTCGCTTATCTCTTTATCTCTAAAAGCCCCCATATTTAATGCCCGCTATTTAATCCTTCGACCGCTCATTTCATTCGCTCAGGATCAAGTCAGAACTTCGTTTTGCCTTGGGGCGGCATTAAATGGAATTGGCGCTATTTTAGTGGCGGTTTATCTCACTTTATCTCTAAGACGGCCTTTAGTTAACTATTCCAGGACAATTGTCTATTTACTGCAGACTTTGGGTAAATCATCCATAAAGATGCATTATGCTCCAATAATATGGTAAAATAAATAGTTACATTTGTTGTTATATCATAACGTTTTAGCAAGGGGGAATTTCATGGCCGTTAAGAAAAAAACCGATACTTCTTATACAAGGGTGATGATAGAAAAGGTCTCGCCGGAAATAGACGGGGGTGCGTTTCCGGTCAAAAGGGTTGAGGGAGAACAGGTTGTTGTAAGAGCCAATATATTCACCGACGGGCATGATGCCATAGCCACAAGGATCTTGTACAAAAAAGAGGGCGAAAGCACATGGAAAGAGACCCCGATGAAGCCCTTGGGTAACGACAAATGGGCCGGTTCTTTTACCGTTGTAGGAATGGAAGATTATTGCTATACCTTGTGTGCCGGGATTGACTGTTTCGGTTCATGGCGTAATGATATCATGAAAAAACATGATGCCGGGCAGGATATTAAAGTTGACATACAAGTGGGCCAGGCTATTGTAGAAAAAGCTTATGGTAGAGCTAGGGGAAGCGCAAAAAAAAATATCGGTAAGTATTTAGAAAAGCTTAAGATAGACGGCGATATTAATGAAATCATGAAAACTGTGCTTAGCGACGAGCTGCACGAGGTCATGCTGGATAATCTTGACCCCGATGATATTGTGTACTACGGTAAGGAGTTAAGAGTTTCTGTGGAACGGGAGAAGGCCATGTTCAGTTCATGGTATGAGTTTTTCCCACGCTCGTGGGGTTCCAAACCCGGGAAGCACGGCACTTTTAAAGACGCGGAAAGACTTCTCCCCCAGATTGCACGGATGGGTTTTGATGTTGTGTATTTACCGCCGATTCATCCTATCGGTAAAACAAACCGCAAAGGAAAAAACAATTCGACTTTTGGTGAAAAAAATAAACCGGGATGTCCCTGGGCGATCGGATCAAAGGAAGGTGGGCATAAATCGGTGCATCCCAAACTTGGCACAGTAGAGGATTTCCGGAATTTTACCAAAAAAGCCGGAAGTTTAGGTATGGAAGTAGCGCTTGACCTCGCGTATCAATGTTCCCCGGATCACCCTTATGTTAAACAACATCCCGAATGGTTTATTTGGAGGCCAGACGGCAGCGTACAGTTTGCCGAGAATCCCCCCAAAAAATATGAGGATATTTTGCCGATAAATTTCGAGACGGAAAATAAACTTGAGTTGTGGGAAGAACTCAAAAGCATAGTGGTTTTTTGGTTAGAAAAGGGTATCCGGATATTTCGTGTAGATAACCCTCATACGAAACCTTTTCTTTTTTGGGATTGGCTTATTGCAGAAATTAAAAGTGACTGGCCTGACGCGCTGTTCCTGGCGGAGGCTTTTACGAGGCCGAAGGTTATGTATCGTTTAGCTAAATCCGGGTTCAGCCAGTCCTATACCTATTTCACGTGGCGTATTTCAAAAAAAGATTTTATTGAATATATGACCGAGCTAACCCAGACTGACGCCGTCGAGATATACAGGCCTAATTTCTGGACGAACACACCTGATATATTGCCCGAACATTTGCAGTATGGTGGGAGGCCTATGTTCATAATAAGAGCCGTTTTAGCCGCGACGCTATCCTCGAATTTTGGTGTTTACGGACCTGCGTTCGAGTTGTGTGTTCAAGAGGCGCCACCGGGAAAAGAAGAATATATCGATTCTGAAAAATACGAGATAAAGGCATGGGATTGGGATCGCGAGGGGAACCTTAAAGACCTTCTAGCCAGGTTGAATGCTATACGTAAAGAAAACCCCGCGCTTCACATTACAAGAAATATCAAGTTTTGTGACGTTGATAACGATAATATAATGTGCTATTACAAAGCTACAGGAGATTTTTCCAATATAATAATGGTGATCGTAAATCTGGATCCGTATCATACACAATCTTGTATGTTGCGTCTTCCGTATTCAGTTCTGGGCATAGATCCTGAAAAGCCATGCTTGGCACATGATCTATTAAGTGGAGACAGATACGTATGGCAGGGGGAAGAAAATTACATAGAACTTAACCCGGATATTGCCCCCGCTCACATAATAAAATTGAGGCACCACTTAAAACGTGAACAGGATTTCGATTATTTCATGTAAGGTAAGGAGATCTCATGGCAAAGAAAAGAGGATATATCGATAACAACCCATTGTGGTATAAAGACGCTGTAGTGTACCAGCTGCACGTCAAGACTTTTTATGACTCTAACAATGACGGTATAGGTGAATTTAGAGGACTGACGGAGAAACTTGATTATCTCAGAAATCTGGGCGTGACCGCCATATGGCTTCTGCCTTTTTACCCCTCGCCACTCCGGGATGACGGATATGATATTGCTGACTATTATAACGTGCATTCAAGGTATGGTACATTAAGGGATTTTAAAGAGTTTCTCAGACAGGCTCATTCAAGGGGTATAAGGGTGATAACCGAGCTTGTTATAAACCATACTTCAGATCAGCACCCATGGTTCCAGAGGGCGAGAAAGGCGGGACCGGGGACAAAACACGGTGATTATTATGTATGGAGCCGAAATCCAGATAAGTATAAAGACGCGCGTATAATTTTCGGTGATTTTGAGAGCTCGAACTGGAAATGGGACGAGGAAGCTAAAGCGTATTACTGGCACAGATTTTATTCGCATCAACCGGATCTTAATTTTGATAACCCGGATGTTCAGAAAGAGATATTCCGTGTGATGGATTACTGGTTCAGTATGGGTGTTGACGGTATGAGGCTGGACGCGGTGCCGTATCTATTTGAAAAGGAAGGAACAAACTGTGAGAATCTTCCGCAGACGTATGATTTTCTCAGGAAACTCAGAAAACACGTAGATGCTAAATTTGATAATAAGATGCTTCTTGCCGAGGCGAACCAGTGGCCCGAAGATGCGGTCGCGTATTTCGGTAAAGGCGATATATGCCACATGGCTTTTCATTTTCCACTGATGCCGCGCATGTACATGAGTGTGCAGATGGAGGATCGGTTCCCCCTGATAGACATATTGGAACAAACGCCTAAAATACACCCGAAATGCCAGTGGGCTATCTTTTTGCGCAATCATGACGAGTTGACTCTTGAGATGGTCACCGATGAGGAACGTGATTATATGTACAGGGCTTATGCCAAGGACGCGGCGTCAAAGATCAACCTTGGCATAAGAAGGCGGCTGGTGCCGCTTCTGGGGAATAACAGGCGTAAGATAGAATTGATGAACGTACTCTTATTTTCTCTGCCCGGGACACCTATAATTTATTACGGGGATGAGATAGGAATGGGTGACAATCGTTTCCTAGGCGATAGGGACGGTGTCAGGACCCCTATGCAATGGAGCCCTGACCGGAACGGGGGGTTCAGTAAGGTCAATCCCCAGGAGTTGTATCTGCCGGTTATAATAGATTCAGAGTACCATTACGAGACTGTTAATGTCGAGACACAGGAAAATAACCAGTCATCGCTGCTCTGGTGGATGAAACGCGTTATTGCCATGGGGAAAAGGTATAAAGCCTTCAGCAGCGGCGAGCTGAAGTTTCTCTTTCCGGAAAACACGAAAGTGCTTTGTTTTACCAGGCAGTATAAAAACGAGATAGTACTGGTTGTCATAAACCTTTCGCGGTTTGCCCAGTACGTCAAGCTTGATCTTAAGGAATATTCCGGATTTAAACCGAAAGAACTTTTTAGCCAGAGCTATTTCCCGGGAATAAAGGAAGACCCTTATACGGTGACCATAGGCCCCCACGGGCATTATTGGTTTCTTCTGGAAAGGGCCCAACAAGATAAGCTTACTAACAAGGAGAAAATTTTGAAATTATCCGATTCGTGGCATGAGATATTAGAGGAAAAATCACTCAAACGGTTTGAAACGGATGTGTTGCCGGAGTATTTATACCGCGCCAGATGGTTCAGGAGTAAGTCCAGGAAGATACGGGCGGTCAAGGTGGCGGATATACTTGACCTTAACCCCGGCTGCGATATAAGGATCCTTATAGTCCAGGTTTTTTTCACAACAGGCGACACCGAATCGTATTTTTTACCGTTGGCGTTCGTTTTTTCTAAAGAAGACCACAGGATAACCAGGGATTTTCCCGGGAGCGTAATCTCTCACGTGAAGGTTAATGGCAGAGAGGGGATCATATATGACGGTATTTATAACAATGACATGCGCAGTGTATTGCTTGATCTGGCTCTTAAAAGAAAGAAGATCCGGTCCGGGTCTTCGAGTATCAACGGCTACCCGGGGAAGAAAATTAAAAAGATCATTGAGGGAAAGATCACCGGTATGGAGTCGCGCGTTTTGATGGGGGAACAAAGCAATACTTCCGTAATCTACGGGAACAAACTTTACTTGAAACTTTTCAGAAAACTTGAACAGGGTGTTAATCCCGATATTGAGATAACAAAATATCTTACCGAGAAAAGAAAGACAGATATAATACCTGTTTTTGCCGGACATATAGAATACAACGATGGAGGGCCGGAACAGGTATCCTTGGCAATAATACAGGGATGTATACCGAATCCTACGGACTTCTGGGCTTACACCCTTGATAATGTAAAAAGGTTTTTTGAGGTATACCTTGCCGGGATAAACAAGAGCAATAAAGTGGTAGACGATTTGCATAATGAAAATGGGAACAAGGCCGTAAGCCCAGGAGGATTCAAAACGGAGGGGATTCTCGACGCTTTTTACGAGGATCTTATAAACCTTTTGGGACAAAGGACGGGAGAGATGCATCTTGAGCTGTCTTCGGATAAAGACGACCAGCAGTTCAGGCCGGAGTCTTTTTCGATGTTGTATCAGAGGGCGCTTTACCAGGCAATGGGTAGTCAGACCAGGTATGTCCTGGGACTATTGAGGAAAAACCTGCAACTCTTGGACAAAGGCTTAAGGGATGAGGCGGAGGAGATATTGTCACATGAAAAGGCTATATTATCCCGCTTCAAAAGGGTGCTTAAGAAAAAGTATACGGCCAAGAAAATACGTATTCACGGGGATTATCACCTGGGCCAGGTAGTCTATACCGGAAAGGATTTTGTTATCATTGATTTTGAAGGTGAGCCGGCTAAGCCTATAAGTGAACGTAAGCTGAAGAGATCTGCCTTAAGGGATATCGCGGGGATGGTCAGGTCGCTGCATTATGCCGCCAGCGCGACTTTACTTTTGAATAAATCAGTTCGCAAGGAAGATTCCGAAACTTTGGAATCAGCGGCGGAGGTATGGTACACGCGTATGAGTGGGATATTTCTGGATAGTTATTATAAAACCGTAAGCGGATCCGATATACTTCCTAAACAGAAAGCTGATCTTGAAGCGCTGTTTCAGGTTTACCTGCTTGATAAAGCTATATATGAGTTGGGATACGAACTTAATAATAGGCCGGATTGGTTGTTTGTTCCGATAAAAGGAATTAAAAATATCCTGGATATAGGAGGTAAGAGACAATGAATAATGGATCTGTTGTAATGAAGAAATTCAGTCCTTTAACGGAAGAAGATATATATCTTTTCAGGGAAGGAAACCATTTCAGGTTGTTTGAAAAACTCGGGACCCATATTATCAAAAGCGAAGAGAATGAGGGTGTGCATTTCGGGGTATGGGCGCCAAATGCCGAAACGGTTTCGGTTATGGGAGATTTTAACGGATGGAATAAAAAGTCCCATGAATTGTTTCCGCGCTGGGATTCTTCGGGTATATGGGAAGGTTTTATCCCCGGCACGGGCCAAGGCACCGTTTATAAGTACCACATTAAATCCAAAAATAACGGATTAATACTTGAAAAGCGCGATCCTTTCGCTTTTTATTCCGAGATACCTCCCGATACCGCTTCTATAGTATGGGATATTGATTACAAATGGCGGGATTCCAGTTGGATGGAAAACAGGGGTAAAGCCAATTCTCTTGACGCGCCCATGTCTGTTTATGAGATGCATCTCGGATCATGGAGAAGGGATCCTTATAAACCCGAAAGATTGTTATCGTATAAAGAAATATCCGGCCCTTTAATTCAATATCTCAAAGATATGAATTACACCCACGTTGAGTTTCTGCCGCTTATGGAACACCCGTTTTACGGGTCCTGGGGATACCAGACCATAGGGTATTTTTCGCCCACAAGCAGGTATGGCATACCGCAGGAACTTATGGAGCTCATACAAGAACTTCATAATAATGGGATCGGTGTTATTTTTGATTGGGTGCCTTCACATTTTCCTTCAGATGGACATGCCCTGGCTTATTTTGACGGGACGAACCTTTTTGAACATTCGGATTCCAGACAGGGATATCATCCGGATTGGAAAAGCTATATTTTCAATTACGGGCGAAATGAGACAAGGAGTTTTCTTATAAGCAGCGCCATGTTCTGGCTTGAGAAATATCATATAGACGGGATCAGGGTCGATGCGGTAGCTTCCATGCTTTATCTTGATTATTCACGTAAAGAAGGCGAATGGATACCAAATAAGTACGGCGGCAGGGAAAATATTGACGCTATAAAATTCATCAAAAGACTAAATAGTGCTGTTTATGAAAATTTCCCTGATGTACAAGTTATAGCCGAAGAGTCAACCGCCTGGCCCATGGTATCACGACCGGTATCAATGGGCGGCCTGGGGTTTGGTATGAAATGGAACATGGGGTGGATGCATGATACCCTTGATTATATAGAAAAAGAACCCGTACATCGGAAGTACCATCACAACCAGCTTATTTTCGGATTATGGTACGCTTTTACGGAGAATTTCATGCTTTCATTGTCACATGATGAGGTTGTTCATGGAAAAGGGTCACTAATAACTAAAATGCCGGGCGATGAATGGAAGAAATTCGCTAATTTAAGGCTTTTATTCGGATTCATGTACGGCCATCCCGGGAAAAAACTTATGTTCATGGGACAGGAATTCGGTCAATGGAACGAATGGAATCATGATAAAAGCCTGGATTGGCACTTACTGGAACTTGACAATCATAACAAACTTCAAAGATGGGTAAAAGAACTCAATTATTTTTATAAAAACGAACCGGCCATGTATAAAAAAGATTTTGATAACGGAGGTTTTGAGTGGGTGATCTCCGGGGACAGTGAAAGAGGTGTTATAAGTTTCATTAGGAAGTCAGACGATCCTTTGGATTCGGTGCTTATCGTATGCAATTTTACTCCTGTCGTAAGAAATAATTACAAAGTGGGCGTGCTTAGTGGCGGTATATGGGAAGAACGGCTGAATAGTGACGCCATAGTATATGGAGGAAGCGGGCAGGGTAATCTCGGGAGGGTCGAGGCTTCACCGCTGCCTTCACAGGGTCGCTACCATTCTCTGTCACTTATCGTTCCTCCTCTGGCCGTACTGTTTTTTAAAAGAAGGGAAGGGTCACTCATTTGAAACAGGGAGCGTTCTACAGAGGCGGCGGTGAATGTGAGTTCATCGTATGGGCTCCGCTTAAGGAAGAGATGACATTGAAGCTCATGTCTTCTCGTGAAATGTGCTGCTCCATGGACAAGAAAGGTGAAGGATACTGGTACACCAGGATTAAAGGCATTAAACCGGGAGAGCGTTACGTATATACAGCTGATGGTGTTACCTCAAGACCTGATCCGGCGTCTTTTTATCAACCCGAAGGGGTGCATAACCCTTCGGCGGTATTTGACCATACTTCTTTCCAATGGGAGGATGACGGGTGGAAAGGTATACCGCTTCACGACATGATAATGTACGAGCTGCATACGGGGACTTTTTCTGAAAGGGGTACGTTAGACGGGGTAGCCGATAAAATCGGGCATTTCAAAGATTTGGGTATTAATGCCGTTGAACTTATGCCTTTGGCGCAGTTCCCGGGCGCGAGGAACTGGGGGTATGACGGCGTACACCCCTTTGCCGTACAGAATACCTACGGGGGTCCGCCAGCACTGAAAAAACTCGTAAACGAATTCCACAAGCAGGGGATAGCCGTGATACTTGATGTTGTATATAATCACCTTGGCCCCGAAGGGAATTATCTTGCCGAATTCGGACCGTATTTTACAGACAAATATAAAACACCCTGGGGTTGGGCGATAAACTATGACGATAAATATTCCGGCGGGGTGCGGGAGTATTTTATACAGAACATGTTGTACTGGTTCGAGTATTTTCATGTGGATGCCTTGAGACTTGACGCTATACACGGCATTTTTGATTTCAGCGCGAAACATATTCTTGATGAAATGAAAGAGAGGGCGGATGAATATTGCAGCGCCCGGGGAAGAAAACACTATCTTATAGCAGAAAGCGATCTAAACGACAGCCGGACCATACGGGGGAAATCAGGTAAAGGCTATAATATTGATGCTCAGTGGCTGGATGATTTTCATCATTCCGTAAGGACATTGATTACTGATGAAAATCAGGGGTACTACCGGGATTTCGGGGATATAAAACATTTTTTCAAATCTATTAAAGAAGGGTTTGTTTATTCGTGGGATTATTCTGAATACAGAAAAAAATATTTTGGGAGTTATTCCGGAGATATTTCCCCGGCAAAATTTATAGCTTTTATTCAGAACCATGACCAGACAGGCAACAGAATGAACGGGGAAAGGCTGACAGTTCTGGCGGACCACGAGTCCCTTAAATTGGCGGCCGGAGCTGTATTCCTGTCCCCGTATATACCGATGCTTTTCATGGGGGAAGAGTACGGTGAGACCGCACCTTTTTTATATTTCATAGACCACAGCGATAAAGACCTTATCAATGCGGTACGTACAGGGAGGAAAGATGAGTTTAAGGCATTTAACTGGGTCGGGGATCCGCCGGACCCTAAATCAGAAAAAACTTATATAAAGTCCAAGCTTAAATGGGAATCTTTCGGCGACGGAAAGAGCAACAATATGTTTAAATTCTATCGCAAGTTGATAAATATGAGAAAAGAGTTTCCTTCATCGGCGGTTATTTCAAGGGAAAATTATAATGCCGAACTGGATGATAAGAACAAGATCATAGTTATAAGACGAACGCATAACGAGGTTTGGACAACAGCGATCCTGAATTTTAATGACAAAAATATTTCATGGGCTCCGCATAAAAACGACGGAACAATGAGGAAGATAATAGATTCTTCCGATAGAGCCTGGGACGGCCCGGGGAACGATTTACCGGAGTTGTTAAGTTGCGGGGATAGCATACGCTTGCGCCGCCGCAGCCTTGTTATTTATAAAAAGGAAAATGAAGATGAATAAATACATATGCATTCACGGACATTTTTACCAGCCGCCAAGAGAAAACCCCTGGCTTGAGGAAGTCGAAAGGCAGGATTCGGCTTATCCTTACCACGACTGGAACGAGCGTATCGCGGATGAGTGTTACGCGCCTAACTCAGCGGCGCGAATACTCGATTCGGACGGTAAGATCACGGGGATCATGAGTAATTACAGTAATATAAGCTATAACTTCGGCCCCACCCTCCTCTCGTGGATGGAAAAGAATGATCCGGATCTTTATAAAAGCGTAATAGAATCCGATCTGAAAAGCCGTGAGCTTTTCTCGGGTCACGGTTCGGCGCTGGCGCAATGTTATAATCATATGATAATGCCGCTAGCTAATTACAGAGACAGGCGCACGCAGGTCTTGTGGGGAATCAAAGATTTTGAAAAAAGGTTCGGAAGAAGGCCGGAAGGTATGTGGCTTCCTGAGACGGCTGCTGATAATAAAACACTTGAAATACTTGCTGATGAGAACATAAAGTTTACTATACTGGCCCCGCGGCAGGCCAAACGAGTTAAGAAAATGGACGGCAGCGGCCGCTGGAAAAACGTTTCGGATGGAAAAATAGATCCCCGTCAGGCATATTTGTGTAAACTTCCTTCGGGGAAGGAGATCAACCTGTTTTTTTATGATGGGCCCATCTCCCAGAGTGTAGCTTTTGAGAAAGTACTTCTCAAGGGGGAATATTTAGCGGATCGTCTTATGGAGGCTTTCACCGATAAGGATATACCCCAGCTTGTAAATATCGCTACGGATGGGGAGACATACGGGCATCACCAGGAAAAATCGGATATGGCGTTGGCGTATTGTATTGAACATATCCGCAAGAACAACCTGGCGAAGATAACGATTTATGGAGAATACCTGGAACAATTTCCACCCGTGTTTGAGGTGGAGATACATGAAAATTCGTCCTGGAGCTGTATACACGGGGTTGAAAGATGGAAAAACGATTGTGGTTGTAATTCGGGAATGCACGGAGAATGGAACCAGGCATGGAGGGCTCCGTTAAGGGGTGCGTTGGACTGGCTGCGGGATAATATCTCGGAAATATTCGAAAGAGAAATGAAACCTTTCAATGACGATCCATGGACCGTTCGGGACAAATACATAGATCTAATTTTAGAGAGAACCCCGGAGAATATTTCCCGTTTCATTAGGGAAAACGCCGGAGCAAATAGTGACGAAGGTTCTAGTACAAAGTTTTTAAAGCTCTTGGAGATGCAGCGCCATTCGATGCTTATGTATACAAGCTGCGGGTGGTTCTTCGACGAGGTTTCAGCTATAGAGACCGTTCAGATAATTCAGTATGCCGCCAGGACAATGCAGCTGGCTGCGGATATAACCGGCATCCCGCTGGAAGACACATTTATAAGCCTCCTGGAGAAGGTGCCAAGTAATATCCCCGAATACGGTAATACCGTCAACGTATATGACAAATTTGTAAAACCAGCTGTACTGGATCTCGAGCGGGTAGTTGCCCATTTTGCCATATCCTCGCTTTTTGAGGAATATGGTGAGAACACACGGGTATATTGTTTTAATGTAAAAAAAGACATGATCAGTGTTACTAAGGTGGGGCATACCAGCCTGGTCTGCGGCAAGGTGGAGGTTGTTTCAAATATTACACTTCAGAGAAGAGCATTTGTTTTCGCTGTGGTACATCTGGGATCACACAATTTTTTTGCCGGAGTCAGGTCGTCGGATGAGATTGAGGATTATAAGAGCGTTATAAAACGGATAGAGGAGACCTTTAAAAAAAGTGACGTTGCGGGGACTTTGAACCTCATAAAGAGAAATTTGGGGCCGGATCATTATTCTTTATGGCATTTATTCAAGGATGAACAGCATAAAGTACTGTATCAGATCATAGATACGGCTATTGACAACATTGAGTCTTTACTCCGTAAAATGAACGAGGACCATTATCCTATCATACAGGTAATAAGGGAAATGAATATCCCAATGCCCAAGGTCATGGGCAACATATTTACGGCTATGGTCAATACTGAGCTGGTGAAATCTTTTGAGGAGCACACGCTTAATATAGATCATCTGAAGCAGCTGACGGAAAAGGTGATAGAATGGAATATTGATATTGACAGGGTAACCCTTGAATTTCTTGCTCAGATGCGGATCAACCAGCTCTCTTGCGAGTTCAGAGATAAACCTCTCGCTATAGAACCTATTAAAAAAATTAAATCCATTCTGTTAATTCTTGCGCCGCTTGGACTTAATATCAACCTTTGGAAGACGCAGAATATTCTCTTTTATATCGGAGAAAAAATGTTCGATGATATGAAAGTGAAAGCTTCTTTAAATGAGCCGGAACCCGTTGAGTGGGTCGATGTTATTTCCCGCTTGGGAGAGATGTTGAAAGTTGAGGTAGGATAGGATGATACCGCCCCGGGCCACATACAGAATCCAACTTACCCCGTCATTCGGGTTTGATGACGGAGTAAAGATCGGGCCATACCTGGCATGCTTAGGAATAAGTCATTTTTATTCTTCACCCGTGTTCATGTCCGTTCCGGGAAGCTCTCACGGATATGACGTTGTTGATCCCCGCAGGATAAACCCTGAATTAGGAGGGATTGAAGGTTTGCTCCGACTATCCGAAACATTGAGTAAAAACGGGATGAAAATGATGCAGGATATTGTGCCTAACCATATGGCGTATCATTCCGCTAATACCATGCTTATGGATATATTTGAAAAAAGGGAAAGGTCAAAGTATTTTGGATATTTTGATATAGATTGGGTGCATCCTTTTGAGAATTTCCAGGGAAGGGTTCTCGCTCCTTTTCTGGGTAGGTTTTATTCCGAATGCCTGAAGGACGGTGAAATACGTTTTACTTTTGAGGAGGACGGATTATTCGCCGGCTATTACGAGCATCGTTTCCCGCTTTACATAAGTACCTATAAACTTGTACTTCTACGGAACATACATGAACTCGAGGAAAAACTGCATAAGAACCACCCTGTTGTAATAAAGTATTATGGGATAGCCAGACTTTTTGAATCGATATATTCCGGGAACTGTCAAGATGTTGACCTGGATCCACAGTTAGACCATGCTAAAAAACTGTTATGGCAGGCATACAGCGAAAACGAACTGATAAAAACACATGTAGATAATATCCTGAAATACCTTAACGGAGATACCGCAGATCCTGAATTCTATTACGCCGCCGATGACATACTTTCAAGGCAGTGTTTTCGACTGGCATTTTGGAAAGTCGCTTCCGAAGAGTTGAATTATAGAAGGTTTTTTACGGTGAACGGTCTTATCTCGCTCAGGGTTGAAAAAAGGGAAGTTATGAAACATACACATTCGCTTATCCTGGAGCTTTTCCGGGAAGGTATTTTTAATAGCCTGCGGATAGACCATGTAGACGGGCTTTATGACCCGAATATGTATCTTGAAATGCTGCGAAAAGAATTGCCGAACGCGCATATAGTAGTAGAGAAGATCCTGCGTGACGGAGAACTGTTGCCTGAAAAATGGCCGATCGAAGGAACTACGGGATATGATTTTTTAAGTTATGCCAATCGGGTTTTTTGTGATAAAGGGAATGAGGCCGATATAACCAGAATATACCACAAGTTCACAGGATTGAGTTCATCCTATGAAAGCATTGTAAGGGATAAAAGGCGGCTCATTATCGGTAAACATATGGCCGGGGATATAGATAATCTTGCCTACCTCATGAAAAAAGTTTCAGGCCGTAATATGTACGGACGTGATATTACGTTGTATGGTTTAAAGAGGGCATTAGTCGAGGTATTGACGTTTTTCCCGGTTTACAGGACCTATTGCACCCAGGATTACATGAGCGCAGCCGATAGTGCCTATATAGAAAACGCTATAGATAGCGCTAGCATGACGGCTAAGGGATTTGATTATGAGTTCGAGTTCATTAAGAAATTCTTTTCCAGGGAATTTAATGAGGAGCTTGACGATAAAGAAAGTGAAGATTTCCGACATTTTATTATGAGGTTTCAGCAGCTTTCGGCGCCTATCATGGCGAAAGGATTCGAAGACACAGTGTTTTATAATTACAACCGGCTCATTTCGCTTAATGAAGTCGGGGGTGACCCATGGAATTTCGGAATAGAACCAGGTGATTTCCACGAGTTTAATATCCGAAGGGCCCAAGAATCTCCCGGCACTATGAACGCTACATCTACACATGATACTAAAAGAGGCGAGGATGTAAGGGCTAGAATAAGTGTGATTTCTGAAATGCCGGCGGAATGGGAAGAGCGTCTTTCTTTGTGGAAAAGTGAAAACAGCAGGTTTAAAACATTTGTGGAAGGTCTCGCGTGTCCCGATCCTAACGATGAATATTTTATTTACCAATCCCTGCTAGGTTCATTTCCTTTTACCCGTGATGAGGAAGTCAGCTATATCGGAAGAATGAAGGAATATATAATCAAAGTCGTAAGAGAAGCTAAAGTGCACACGGCATGGGTAAAGCCGGATACAGACTATGAGAATGCCTGTGTGGATTTTATAGAAAAAATATTATCAGATGATGGCAGCGATGTTTTCCGGCGTGATTTCACCGCGTTCCGCAAAAAGATCTCTCACTACGGTGTGTTTAATTCACTTTCTCAGGTATTGCTCAAAGCCGCATCCCCCGGTTTTCCTGACATATACCAGGGGACGGAATTATGGGACCTGAGCCTGGTAGATCCGGATAACCGCCGTGAGGTAGATTTTGATAAAAGGGCCGGATATCTTGACAGCTTTTCCCGGTTCAAAGAAAAATATGATGAGGCGTTTTTTACAGACCTGATAAAGAATAAAGATAACGGAAGCGTAAAATTATTCTTCTTATGGCGGGCCTTACTTTTAAGGAAAGAATATCCGGATCTTTTTCTGAAAGGGGAGTATATACCTCTTGAAACAAAAGGGGAATACAAAAATTGTGTTATAGCGTTTTTAAGAAAAATGGGGCGTCAGATATGTATGGTGACCGTTCCCAGATTTATTACAAGAGTAGCGGATGAAAATACGCTTCCCCTTGGAAGAGAGGTTTGGGGCGATACAGCGGTAATACTTCCGTTTGAGGATGAGGTTCAATTCCTGGATAAATTAACTTTAAATACTGTAGAATCCGGGCAAGAAATGCTTGTAGGGGATATTTTTCAAACATTACCCGCGGGGCTTCTTTTCGCGGCAGTTTAGTCGGATTTAATTAATACGAATATTTGATGAGGGTTTTAAA
>JBDRBI010000050.1:0-27570 GCA_043822885.1 Candidatus Omnitrophota bacterium | reverse complement strand
CCCTATGCTCTTTGCTTTTTCTATGCACGCTAAACTCTTCCTCAATTTGTCTAAAACTATTCTTATCTCTTCTTCGGAGTTATATCTGTCCAGCGAAATGCGTACCGCGCTCTTTATCTCTTCCCTATTGAGTCCCATAGCTTTAAGTACATGTGATCCTTCCGTGCTTCCGGATCGACATGCTGCCCCTGTGGAGATACATATCCCCTCAAGATCCATTGCCATGACCAAAGATTCGCCGTCGAACCCTTTTAAACATATGTTTAAAGTATTCGGGAGCCTTTTTTCGGGATGTCCGTTAAGCACTGCGTTATCAAATAACGCCAAGACCCCTTCATAAAGCTTATCTCTCATCCTTATTACCTTACTGTATCTTTCATCCGCTTCTTTCAACGCCAGTTCACACGCCTTTCCAAAGCCGACTATGCCGGCAATATTTTCCGTGCCGGCTCTTTGCTCTTTTTCCTGATGTCCGCCGTGAAATAAAGGATCTATCTTGACGCCTTTTTTTATATACAATGCCCCCGCGCCCTTAGGTCCGTTTATTTTGTGTGAAGAAAACGATATTAGATCCGCGCACGGACAGTTTTGGCCGGATATTATTTTTCCGATGTACTGCACTCCATCCGTATGAAAATATATCCCTTTTTCGGACGCGATCTCTCTGATCTTTTCAACGGGCATTATAGTTCCCGTTTCGTTATTGGCCGCCATAACGGTTATGAGCGCTGTTTCTGCGGTAATAGCTCTTTTTAACGCTTCAGGGTCTATACTTCCCCATTTGTCTACATCCAGATATGTTACATCATGCCCTTCTTTTTCCAAACATTCACAGGTCTTTAGAACCGCGGGATGTTCGACTTTAGAAGTGATTATATGTTTTCTTTTTTTCTCAAGCGCTCTTACCGCGCCTTTTATGGCGAGATTATTGGATTCTGTTCCGCCGGAAGTGAAAACTATTTCTTCGGCGTCCGTACATCCGATAAGTTCCGCGGCCTGTTTACGCGCTTTTTCGAGATATTTTTTAGCGTCCCTTCCCATCGCGTGCGAACTTGACGCGTTACCGTATCTTTCTTTAAAGAACGGCATCATCTCTTCCGCGACTTCAGGCGCCACTCTTGTTGTGGCATTGGCATCAAAATATATGCTTTTCATCTCTATTATACGGTTTCTACTCTTTCTATTTCAGGAACTTCTCTTTTTATAGATTCTTCCACCACGCCTTTAAGCGTCATCTGACTCATGGGACATCCGTGGCAAGCCCCTTTTAAACGCACTATTACAACCTTATTCTCCAAAGCGACGAATTCTATATCTCCCCCGTCCCTTTGCAGTAACGGCCTAACTTTTTCGATAGCGTCTCTTACTTTTTTTTCCATTATTCCTCCTATTGTCATTGCGAAGCGAAGTAATTTATTTTTTCCATTTCTTCCCTATAATAACATAAGTTGCCGACGTTAATACAATTGCTATAAAAAAACTTTTTATGGGGTCTTTGATCATTTTAAACGCGGTGAAAACTGTGCCCGCGAAAACAATAAGCGGCACGAGATATAGAACAGAATATACCCGAAGTAATGTTGACGGCTCCGCTCCTATCTCAACGCGGTCTCCGGTTTTTAGGCCTTTTGCTGCTTCACCCGACAAGATCACTGTTCTTGTTTCGGCCGCTTTGCAGGAACAGCATTTAGAACAAGCTTCACTTTTCTCTATTCGAACCGTAGCTGTGTCCGCATCTCTTGTGATAACCGTTCCTTGTTCTTTCATGTTTATCCCGTTCGTTCTTTCCCTGTCATTGCGAACCCTTCTTCTGTCATTGCGAACCCCGAAGGGGTGAAGCAATCTCTTAGGAGATTGCTTCGGCCTTCCCTCGACTTCGCTCGGGACAAGTTGGCCTCGCAATGACGAGAGGGAACTTTTTCTCGCAATGACGGAGAGTAAAAAATAGGGCCGGAATTTCTCCGGCCCCACTCCATCAAGCCGTGCACAACGAGAGAATTGATCCCCGGTTTCCCAGGTGGGTACCCTCTTGCCGATCCTCATCCTCGAACTGACAAAGTTAGGTTCCCTAAATTAATGTGTTGGTCCAATTCTACATCGCCGTTTCACGCACTAAACAGATATAGTTCATTATAGCACCTGTCAAGACCATGTAAAAGATTATTTTATCAATGCGTCATCGCCTCTGTAGGTTGCTTCGTCGTTCGCTCTGCTCCCTCCTCGCAATGACGGATCAAAGGGGATTTAGCGGAAAGAAATATTAAGTTCTTTTATCAATTTGCCTTTGATCTCGGAGTGGATCTTCTCGGTTTCCTCATCGGTGATAGTCCCGTCCTTCAGCCCGTACTCCATGCTGTAGGTGAGGCTTTTTTTTCCTTCGGGGATCTGTTTCCCTACGTACATATCCTTGAACCGGACCGTCCGTATCATTTCCCCTCCGGTTGCCTGTATTATCTCCATTATTGAGGAGGCAAGCACAGACTCGTCGCAAAGAACGGAGATGTCCCGTTCCGATGAAGGGAATTTCACTATAGGGGAATATTTATTTTTAAGAACGGTTTTTTGCGTAACCTTGTCTAACCGTATTTGGCATAAATAAACTTTCTGGTCTATATCATAAGCTTCCAGTATTTTGGATCCTACTTGGGTCAAAAAACCTATGTTCTCTTGTTCAAGTTCAATATGAGCTGCGCTTAACATCCCGTCGATATTTCCCTCTTTAAATCCGACCTGAACATTGAGTCTGTCAAACATCATTTCGATCATGCCTTTCAGATCATAGATGTCTGTTTCCTTTTCCCCTTCTTTCCAGTTTTTCCGCATCACACCTGTCACTGCCATACATAGAACCGGTGTTTCTTTAAAAAGATCTTTGCTTCGCGCATATATTTTGCCGATCTCAAAAAGTTTAAGGTCTTTATTGTTCCTATTCCTATTCCAGGACATTGCTTTCAACATTCCGTCCAAAAGCTGGGGGGTGAGAACTTTCTGTTCTTCAGAGAGAGGGTTCACCAAAGTTATTGCCTCTTTCGATATCATTCTGAATCTTTCCGCGGATGCTTCACTGATAAGACTGTACGACATTATTTCGTTAAGACCCAATGAAGACAAAGTCTCTTTTATTTTTTCGGTCACAAGGCGCGGTTTTTCTTTTCTTTCTATTTGGGTAACAAATTTATTTATCGCCGCGGGTATATTGTCATACCCGTATATTCTCGCTATTTCTTCCACAAGATCTATTTCCCGCGTTATATCTCCCCTGAAAGGCGGCACCTCGACCTTTAAAGTATCTTTTATACCTTTTTCGACTTTCATACCGAGCCTTGAGAATATATTTGCCGCTTTTCCCTGCTGAATATCAACACCTAATATCTGACCGGCTTTTTCGGGCCTAAAATTTATGATCGTCCGTTTTGTGTTAATCTTGCCGGCTCTTAAGAATGCTTTTACCTTTCCCCCGGCGTTTTTTAATACAAGTTCACTTACTCTGTGCGAAGTTCTCTCTATAGCCTCTTTATCTACTCCTCTTTCGAACCTGTAGCTCGAATCCGTGGAAAGAGCCAGTTCACGCGCGGTACGTCTGACCGAGAGAGGATCAAAATACGCGCTTTCAAGAAGTATGTTCTTCGTTTTTTTCGTGACTTCCGTATCTTTTCCGCCCATGACCCCCGCTATAGCAATAGGTCCGCTTTTGTCCGCTATGATCAGCATACCTTTTTTAAGTTTTCTTTCGACATTATCTATGGTTGTTATCTTTTCTCCGTCCGAGGCTTCTCTTACGAATATTTTATCACCCTTGATCTTATCCAGATCAAAAGCATGTGTAGGCTGCCCGGTCTCTATCAGACAGTAATTTGTGATGTCGACGATATTGTTCACCGTGCGCGCGCCGATAGAAAGAAGATATGCCGCTATTTTCCCTTTTGTTTCTTCTACCCTTACGTCGCGTATTATCTTAGCCGTGTATAAAGGACACAGGTCTTTACCCGTTATAGCACACTCAATTGAAGCGTCTTTTTTTGACAATGTTTTTTCATCAAAAGTAACCTCCGGCAGCGTCATATCCTTATTAAACACTGCCGACACTTCTCTGGCCAGGCCTATCACGCTAAGGCAATCGGGTCTATTAGATGTTATTTCAAGCTCCATGATAGTATCTTTGCCGGAAGTACTTGTCTCTCCCACTTCTGATCCGGACATAGTAAGACCTTGCGCTATCAAATGAGGCGCTTCGCTGATCTTTACATATTCTTTCAGCCATTCATAACTTAGTTTCATTGTTTTCCTTCTTATCTTCAGCACCCTCTGTCATTGCGCATGTTTTCTGTCATTGCGAGGACCACGGCCGAAGAGCCGGGGGACGAAGCAATCTCTTTAAAAGTCGCATATTTAGGGATTGCTTCACTGCGTTCGCAATGACGGAAAAGAACATAATCCCCCTAAAAGATTGCCGCGCCCGCTGCGTTCGCAATGACGGAGTGCTCTGAACTTACTTAAATTGTTCCAAAAATCTTACATCGTTCTCAAAAAAAAGTCTTATATCTTCTACTCCGTAAAGAAGCATCGCTATTCTTTCGGCTCCCATACCGAAAGCAAATCCGGTATATTTTTCCGGATCATATCCGACCGCCTCGAAGACTTTCGGATCTACCATTCCCGCTCCCAATATTTCCAGCCATCCGTTCCCGGAACATACTCTGCACCCTTCCCCTCCGCATATAATACAGGATATATCTATCTCCGCGCTGGGTTCGGTGAACGGAAAGAAATGCGGCCGCACTCTCATCTTGGCTTTTTCTCCGAACATACTTTTTATAAAAAGTTCAAGAGTGCCCTTAAGATCGGAAAAAGTTATGCCCTTATCTACCATGAGCCCTTCGACCTGATGGAACATAAAAGAATGCGACGCGTCTACCGCGTCCGGCCGATAGACCCGTCCCGGCATAATAGCTTGTATAGGCGGTTTCTTCTCCTGCATAATATGTATTTGAACATTCGATGTGTGACTTCTCAGCAAATGTTCATTATCTACATAAAATGTATCAAACGCGTCTCGTGACGGATGATCTGAGGGTATATTCAATGCTTCAAAATTATAAAATTCGGATTCTATTTCGGGTCCCTCCGCTATACTGAACCCGATAGATAAAAATATCTCATTTATTCTGTCCAATACCTTTGTAATAGGATGTAAGGTCCCAATACCCCTTTGCATCCCGGGCAAAGTAATGTCGATATTTTTTTCTTTTTGAGAGCTTCCACTTTTCGCGCCCGCCGCCTGTTTGAGACGGTTAAGGATCTCGTTCTTTAATCCATTGGCTTTTCCCCCCGCTTCCTTTTTCTCTTGCGCGGAAAGTCCGGGTAAAAGTTTTAATACGGAGGTAAGTTCACCTTTCCGTCCCGCGAACCTGACCTTTACATCCTCAAAGTCTCTCTCATTCGCGCACTCTTCAAGAGCCTTTTCAAAAGCCGCCTTTATTTCATCAAGTCTGGCAATAATATTCATGCATTTACCTTTTTAAGTCAGATTGCTTCACTGCGTTCGCAATGACGGAGTTCGCCCCTCCCTGTCTTTGCGAGGGAGACCGCAGGCGACCGAAGCAATCTCTATAAGGGATTGCTTCGTCCCCCCGCTCTTCGGCCGGGGTCCTCGCAATGACGGAGAGGTCTACGGTCTATGGTCTCTCTACCCCTTACTCTTCAACTTAATAACGTCTATTTTGTCATTCTCGCCGAAAGCTACGAGGATATCCCCTTTTACGATCACATCATCGGCCTGCGGAGTAACATTTATGGTCTCTTTCCCGCTTCCCGGGTCTTTTTTTCTGATCGCGATAATGTTCACACCGAAATCCGCTCTGATATTAAGTTCTCTGAGTGTTTTGCCGACAAATTCTTCGGGTACGATTATCTCGATTATACTTGAATTTCCCGAAAGCCCTATATGCTCGCGTACCGTATCGGAAATTGACATCAGAGAAGCCGCCAGTCTTTCCCCTATGTCCTTCTCCGGTAAAACCACTTTTGTTGCCCCGATCTTTTCAAGAACTTTTTTATGCGCCGGACTTGTAGCCTTACAGACTATCTCCGGGATATTGAGTTCTTTCAGAAGCAATGTCACAAGTATGCTGGATTCCACGTCAGTCCCTATTCCGCAAATGGCTACATCCACATTCTGCAGCGCCATTGACTTAACGGCTCTTTCGTCAGTCGCGTCCAGACATACCGCCTTTGTAACATTATCCATTATGTCATGGACCAGTTCTTCGTTCTTGTCTATGGCGATGACCAGCTGTCCCTTTTCGGCCAGTGCTCTGGCAACGCTTGATCCGAACCTACCCAATCCTATTACCGCGAACTGTTTCATATCCGCCTCCTATTTCCGGGGTTAGGCTTTATAATTCTTGTGTTATGTGACATGTGTTATGTGTTGAGCTTTCTTCGCCAAAGCTACAGCAGACAGGCGCAATGATGCGCGAGAATTCCTTATCTTCTCATTGCTCGACTGATACTATCAGCCGCAGCAATTTCCCTTTTTTACACATAACACATTACACATAACACAATCTCCCCATGCCCTTCACCCCTAACCCACCATTATTTCTTCTTCAGGATAAACATAATTGTCTTTTCTTTCTCTGAACGCCACGGCTAAAGCCAGTGTCAAGGGTCCTACCCTCCCGGCAAACATAGTTAGCGCGATAAGAACTTTACCGGCATTACTTAGAGCCGCGGTTATACCCGTAGAGAGACCGACCGTCCCGAAAGCTGAAACGACTTCGAATAATGCTTTGGAAAAAGCGCTTCCGCCTCTCGTAAAAGGTCCTCCAATATACGCCAGCACAATAGTCCCGATAAATACCCATGCCAGAGCTAGAAAGAAAATTACAACCGCCTCTCTTATAACTTGCTTGGGTATAGATCTGCCGAAAAGCATGGTCCTTCTCCGGTTCTTCATCATACTGAATACCAAAGCCGCTATCACCGCGAATGTGCAGGTCTTTATTCCTCCTCCCGTAGATCCGGGGGAAGCCCCGATGAACATAAGAAAAATTATCGACACTATCGACGGTGTGGCCAGTTTGCTCGTATCCAAAGTATTAAATCCGGCTGTTCTTGCCGTTATTGACTGAAAAAATGATCCCATCCCTCTCTCGGCATATGTCATGGTCCTCATCGTATTGTCTTTTTCAAAGATAAACAGTAAGACCGCGCCGAGTACAATAAGTATAAGAGATGTCGAAAGCGCGATCTTAGACTGAAGGCTTAATCTTTTTGGTTTCTTTTTTTTAAATAAAAGGCCCATCATGTCCATGACAACTATAAATCCTATGCCCCCTACAAATATCAGTGTCATGATGATGATGTTTATATACGGATCGCTCTGAAAGCCTATCAGGCTGTTTTGAAAAAGAGAAAATCCGGCGTTACAAAATGCCGACACGGAATGAAAGACCGATCTCTCTAAGGTCTCCATAACGCTCCAGTCCGTCGACATCCTCCATCTTAAAAATAAAGATAAGGCGCCTATCCCTTCGGCCGCGAAAGTTATGCATACAATATAAAAAATGAGTTTTTTCAGGCCAAGCACATTGTAGTTATCAAGAGTGGTTTTGATAACATCGGTTTCTCTGAACCCTATTTTCCTTCCGAGCATAACAGCGAACAATGTTGAAAAGGTCATGATCCCGAGTCCGCCCATCTGAAATAAAATAAAGATCACACCTCTGCCGAACCCGGAAAATGCCGTTCCAGTATCTTTAACTACAAGTCCGGTAACGCAAACGGCGCTTGTAGCCGTAAAAAGACTATCCACTAAAGACAGTCTTTCTCCGTTCGACGTAGCTAGAGGTAAAGATAATAGACCCGTGCCTAAAATAATGACACATAAAAAACTGAATATTAGAAGCTGCGGAGGGGTCAGCTTTCTCATAATTATTCTTATGGGTTACTTTTTTTTACGATAGCCTTAAAAGCGCGGTTATCGGTTGCCGCGAGTTCCGCTAACATTTTGCGGTTAAGAACTATATTGGCCCTTTTCAAAGCGGCGATAAATTTACTGTAAGATATTCCTTCCGCCTGGCAAGCCGCTGTTATGCGGGTTATCCATAGCGCCCGGAAATCACCCTTTTTCTTTTTGCGGGCTCCGTAACTCGCGATCATGCTTTTTCTGCCGGCTTCTTTCGCGACTTTATGCAATTTAGATCGCGTTCCTCTCTGCCCTTTTACGATTTCGAGAGTCCTTTTACGTCTTTTGCGCGAACTTACCGCGTGTTTTACTCTTGACATTTTCGTTTCTCCTTATTTTGTCCTATTCTAGTTCGTCTTTGTGCCTGCCTTCCGAAGGGGACTCACTTGTCATTGCGAGCGAAGCGAAGCAATCTCTTTTCCAGGATTGCTTCGGTCGGGCTTGCGCCCTCCCTCGCAATGACAGAGATATTTAACCGTTTACGCATACGGTAATAATAACCGGATCTTTTTCTCAACCGTCTTGTCAACTGTTGTGCCTTTTTTGAGAGCTCTTTTGTGTTTACGTGATTTTTTGGTCAAAATATGTCTGGCTCCTTCTTTGTGCCTTTTTACTTTGCCCGACGCAGTAATTTTAAAACGCTTTTGCGCGCATTTTCTGGTCTTCAGCTTCGGCATTTCTTATCTCCTTTTTATCTTTATGCTTCGTCTTCCGTTTTTTGTATCGCTTCTTTTTCGGTTTTAGGAAGGATCGTCATCATCATGGTCCTTCCCATCATCTGCGGACTCGATTCCATTTCTCCTACACCGGAACTATCTTTAGCTATACGGTCAAGGAGCGCTCTCCCGAGTTCCTTATGCGCGTTTTCTCTTCCTCTGAAGCGCAGCACTACTCTTACCCTGTCTTTTGTTTCCAAAAACTCTTTTATATGTTTCAGCTTTACCTGATAGTCGTGTTCTTCTATCTTCGGTTTGAACCTGATCTCTTTAACATGAGTGATGTGCTGTTTCTTTTTAGCTAATTTTTGTTTTTTCTTCTGCTCGTACTTGAATTTACTATAGTCCATTATCCGGCATACCGGCGGACTTACCTTAGACGCGACTTCAACAAGATCAAGTCCTTTTTCTTTGGCTAAGGCTACTGCTTCCCGTATTTCTACCACTCCCAGCTGATTTCCCTCTTCATCGACCAGCCTGACGGTAGCCGCCCTTATCCTGTCATTGACCCTGGTAAAATCTTTACTATTGTAATCTCTTTTCCCCCCATAAGCGTTTATGCTACTAATGGCTTTCCTCCTTGTTATTTATTTTCATTTTCTTTTTTCAGGATGTTAATGAAATCCTGAACCTTTTTAGCTCCTTCATCTCCGCCCGTCCTGCTGCGGAGTGATATGGTCTCTGTTTCCATCTCTCTTTTTCCTACAACCGCCATATACGGCACTTTTTCAAGTTCCGCATCGCGTATTTTTTTCTGCATTTTTTCATTTCTAAGATCGATCTCCGCACGTAATCCTTCCGCGCGCAGTTTTTTTACGATCTTTTCGCCGTATTCCGTATGCGCCTCGGTAATGGGCACGACTTTAACCTGAACAGGGGCCAGCCATACCGGCAGAGCTCCTCCGTAATGTTCTATCAAAGCCCCGATAAACCTTTCCATGCTTCCCAGAATAACCCGATGCAGCATTATGGGCCTTTTTTCTTTTCCGTCAGAATCCATATATTTAAGTTCGAATCTTTCAGGAAGAGCAAAATCGCATTGCACGGTCGCGCATTGCCATGATCTGCCTAGCGCGTCTTTAAGCTTTATGTCTATTTTGGGACCGTAAAAAGCTCCGTCCCCCTCATTAACGTCGTATTCTATGTTCTTTGTCTTTAGCGCTTTTTCCAAAGCGTCCGTAGCATCTTTCCAGTCATCTTCGGTACCTATATACTTTTCGGGTTTTGTGCTAAGCTCCACTTCGAATTCATCAAATCCGAAAACTTTTAACGTGTCTTTAACGAAATCAATAACATTTATGACTTCTTCTTCGACTTGGCTTCTTAAACAAAAAATATGCGCGTCATCCTGCGTGAACCCTCTCACTCTTAAAAGTCCGTGCAATACACCCGTTTTTTCATGCCTGTATACATTCCCAAGCTCAAAATACCTTATGGGGAACTCTTTATAGCTCCTCATCCTGGAAGCGTACGCCAACATATGTCCCGGACAGTTCATAGGTTTTACGGCATACTCTTGTTTTTCGCTGTCAAAGATATACATATTATCCTTGTAATACTCATAATGTCCGGATTTGATCCAAATATCGCTTTTAAAAATATGCGGACTGGATATAAGCTGATAGTCCCTTTTTAGATGCTCTTTGGTAATGTAATCAACTATTATCTGTCTGATCATAGCGCCCTTGGGGTGGTACAGCACCAGTCCCGCTCCCATAAGATCATTAAAACTAAAAAGGTCGAGCTCCTTACCTAATTTTCTATGGTCCCTCTTTTTGGCTTCTTCCTGCAGTTCAAGGAAATCATTAAGCTCTTTTTTATTGTTGAACGCTGTCCCATAGATGCGCTGCATCATGGGGTTATTCTCATTTCCGTGCCAATAGGCTCCGGCCAAAGACAAAAGCTTGAATGCTGCTATCTGCCCGGTCCTTTCTACATGCGGTCCCTTACAAAGATCTTCAAACGTTCCGTGTTTATATAGAGATATCTCCTCGTCCTGAAGAGCTTCTACTAATTCCGCCTTATATGTCTCTTTTTCTTCCTCAAGTTTCTTAAGTATCTCGTCCTTTTTAAGAACTATACGCTTAAAAACAAGATCCTCTTTGATTATCTTGGCCATTTCCTCTTCGATCTTACCCAGGCTATCGGGGGACAAGAACCCTCCCTGCTCGTTATTTCCGACCGCCTCACATTGCGAAAAATCGAAATCATAGTAGAATCCGTTCTCTATCGCGGGCCCGATACCCAGTTTGACACCGGGATACAGACGTTTTACCGCGTCCGCCATAACATGGGACGCGCTATGCCTTATTTTCTGTAAAGTCTCGTCTATTTTTTTAGCCATATTTATCCCGTTGTTGCGAAGTCTTGTCATTTCCGTCATTGCGAAGTCTCGCCATTTCCGTCATTGCGAGGAGCTCAGCGACGAAGCAATCTCTTTTATGGCGAAGCCAACCACAGCCAAGCTGGCCCTTCTGACGCTCCTTCTCCTCGCGTCATCCCCTCGTTCCACTCGGGACAGGCAGGATCATTTTTGCCTCAGGGCAAAAATGGTGGGCGATACTGGGATCGAACCAGTGACCTCCACGATGTCAACGTGGCGCTCTAACCGGGCTGAGCTAATCGCCCCCGCTAAATTTCCGTTTCTTACGCCTATCCTGCCCCGCCCTTATTTTTGAGGGCGAAGGGTGGCCCCTCAGCCTCTCGTTCTCCTCGCGTCCTCCCCTCGGTTCCACTCGGGACAGGCAGGACCATTTTTGCCTCAGGGCAAAAATGGTGGGCGAGGAGGGACTCGAACCCTCACAGCTTTTCGGCCGAAGGATTTTAAGTCCTTTGCGTCTGCCAATTCCGCCACTCGCCCGACTGTACCTTATAAAAGAACTCTTTAAAGCCTATATTCATTCCTGCGTAGCCCTACTTCGCCTTTATATTCTGTCATTGCGAACGAACGCAGAGAGTGAAGCAATCTCTTTTAGGGATTGCTTCGGCCCTTCGGACCTCGCAATGACGGCACAATATTTTAAGTGGAGGCGCGGACCGGATTCGCACCGGTGTACGCGGTTTTGCAGACCGCTGCCTATCTTCTCGGCCACCGCGCCGCATTTATACTATAAGCCATTCAATAATAACCAGTTAAGCTATCACAATAAGCCAAAATTGTCAACGAACGATTACTTCCCCATTCACTTTCATTATAGTTCTCTCACCTGAAAAATGGTTCTTTTCCTTATCTTTCACCAAAATGTCACCCGAAGGGCTTTTAACGGATAATCCCGCCGTGTATATATAGTCCGGATTCGCCGGTACCCCCGTATTTTTGCTGGCGGGGCAATCTGTTACGCTCTCCTTCGATAAATACCCCTTCTCATACAATGTTTTCAGTGACGGAGGGAAATTGCCTCCGTTCTCAGCGGCATATATGTACAGAGCCAGCCCTATCTCCCTCATATTATTAACGCATATGGTACGGTCCATTCTGTCTCTGCTGTACTTTATTAACGGAAAAAGCGCTGTCCCCACGATAATTACAACGGTAAAAACAAGCAGAAGCTCGCTTATTGTGAATCCTTTATTTCTTCCGCTCGATCCTTTCATACCAGCTTCTTTATCTCTTTTTTTATGATCTCCGCTATCTCCGTTTTCGTTCTTTTTTTAATATTCCGTACACTGCCCATCGGGTCCAGGATAGCATAATCTCTTTTCTTCGCCCCTCCCCCGAAGGGATCGTTTTCCCGGGTTTTAGCGTTTATTATTATCAGGTCCAGCCCCTTTTCTTTAAGTTTTTTCATGCCGTTCTTGATAGGATCATTTGTTTCAAGAGCGAACCCTATTCTTTTTATCCCTTTAATATGTTTCATGCCGCCTAATATATCCGTCGTCATAGTCAGCCGGATATTTAGACTTCTTTTCTTCTTTATTTTTTTCTTCGTTTCTTTCGCGGCTCTAAAATCACAAACAGCGGCGGCCATTACTATGCAATCATTTTTTTTAATATGTCTTTTTACCTCTTTTTCCATCTCCCGGGCTGTTTCTACCGGTATGACCTTTACTCCTTTCGGAGGCGGGATATTTACCGGTCCCGATATTAGCGTAACGTCATATCCCTCTTTCCGCGTCTTTTCCGCTATTTTATATCCAAGTGTTCCCGAAGAATGATTAGTTATATACCTGACAGGATCCAGAGGTTCCCGTGTAGGACCGGCCGTTATCAGGATCTTTTTAGAAGATCCTCTTTTTTTATTTTTTTTATCGCTCTTATGATGGTCTCTTTTCATGTTATTTCAATATTTGCTCAACTTCCTCCACTATTCTATCCAGCGGCGCAAGGTGTCCTATCCCTTCTCTCCCGCAAGCGAGAGTCCCCTTTACAGGATCTATGAAATGATATCCAAAACTTTTAAGTTTTGTGATATTCTCCTGGACTATCTTATTGGTGAACATATTATCGTTCATCGCGGGCGCAAACACGACCGGGCTTTTTGTCGCAAAGACGGCGCATGTCAATATATCGGGACATAATCCGGCGGCGATCTTCCCTATAACATCAGCCGTCGCCGGCACTATAACCACTATGTCCGTTTCATCCGCAATAGCAATATGGGCGGGACTGCGTTCTTCGGGAAGCTCAAACATATCTTTTATTACTTTGTTTCCCGTAAGAACTTCCAAAGTAAGCGGCGTAATGAACCTTTCGGCGTCCTTAGACATAACGCATCTGACGGAATGACCCTTTCTTTTTAACTTACCGATCAGGTCACACGCTTTAAACGCCGCTATACTTCCCGTAATTCCTAATAGTATATTTTTTCCCATATTTGCCCTTTTCGGGGTTTAATCTACTTTTAACCGTACTTTATCCTGGTTGATCTCTCTTATGGCTGTTGTCGTAACTTTTTCACGCGGGTCTGCCTCCACAAGTTTTTTAAATCCTGCATTAAGTTCTATGGCCCTTAATGCCGCTATATTACACAATTTGTAAATACTTCCTATTTTCCCGATAAGCTTTTCCCTTGAGATCTCTTCCATTATTTCTTTCCCCCCTTTATTTTTCTGTTCTCTCTTTCCGTTTCAATTATGCTCTTAAGTTCTTCTGCCGCTTTTTCAAGATCGTTATTCACTATCAAATACTCATATTCATCCGCGCGCTTCATTTCTTTTTTGGATTCTTCAAGACGCATAGTCACTTGTTCTTCATGATCCGTGTTACGTTTTCTGAGCCTCTCCGCAAGCTCTTCTTCCGAAGGGGGCGCTATAAAAACGCTTATGCTCTCCGGGAACATTTTTTTTACTTTCACCGCTCCTTTAACATCTATACTCAATACTATATCTGTGCCGTCTTCAACCGCTTCAGCGAACTGTTCAAGCGGAGTCCCGTAATAATTTCCGAAATTTTCTTCCCACTCTAAGAACTCGCCCGCGTCGGCTTTGGCTTTAAAGTCATCTTTAGATATGAACACATAATCCTTTTCATCTTTTTCGCCTTCACGAGGCTCTCTTGTGGTATAGGAAACAGATCTCTTTATTCCCGTCATCTTCTTGAGAATGATCTCAGTGAGAGTGGTCTTTCCGCTTCCCGACGGAGCCGAAACCACTATTATCAAAGCCTCTCTTTTTTTCATATTTTGGTTCGCGCTCGTTGCATTAATTAAGTCTGAGATTGCTTCACTTCGTTCGCAATGGCGAAAAGTTGTCATTGCGAGGAGCGCAGCGACGAAGCAATCTCATCCATAGCCTTCCTCAGAACTTGCGCCCGTTACCCTACTCTATATTCCTTATCTGTTCCCGTATCTTCTCGATCTCGCTTTTTATCTCGATCACAGCTTTAGACATTCTGAAGTCACCGGCCTTCGCCCCTATGGTGTTCGCTTCTCTCTGCATCTCTTGAGCGATAAAATCCAGTTTTTTCCCGGCATCCTGCTTCGATCTTTCTATAGTGTTCTTATAAGCGGTAACATGCCCTCCCAGTCTGATTATCTCTTCTGTGATATCACAATTCCTCGCAAAAAGAGCGACTTCCTCTCCTAACCTTGTTTTGTCATGTTTCCCGGAATTTGTTATATCTTTTGTCGATTGGATCAATTTTTTTCGGTGTTCGTTCACGCTTTCTTTACTGTATTGTTTTATTTCTCTTAAGCATTTCTGGATCAAAGCGAGCCTTTTCTTGAAATCAACGGCAAGTCTCGCTCCTTCCGCTTCTCTGTACCCGACCAGACTCTTCACGGCTTTTTCGGTCGCTTTCTGTACATATCCCCACGGTATCTCTTTTCTTTTGCCTTCTTTTACCTCTACGACTCCGGGCACTTTTATAAGGTCGCGTATTTCTATGTCTCCCTTAACCCCGAGTTTCTTCTTTAAACCCCTTACTTTCCTCAGATATTGTCTGGCTGATCTTTCATTTATATTCACCACCTGCTCCACATCGTTATCTTTCACTTCTTTATTGATCTTGATAAAAACTTTGCCCCGGAAGATCTTATCCTCGACCATTTTCTGCATTCTTTGTTCTACGAGAAAATAATCGTTCACCGGAGTGCATGTCAGACTTAAAGTCTTATAATTAAGCGTTTTTATTTCAACTTCGACTTTTCCCTGCCTGCATTTTTCTTCTCCCTTACCGAACCCCGTCATAGACCTGATCATATTATTCTGCCCACCTTTGCTGTTTTACTACTTCTTCAACGATTTCAGTCGGGTATATGCTGTCCATTATTATTTCGCCGGGACTGAACCACAGTTTGATCTCTCTTTCGGCGTCTTCCTTATTCGCGGAAGCATGTATAACATTCTCATACACGCCTTTTGTCGTTATCCTGCCGTACGCTCCTCTTATAGACACCGAATCCGCTTCTTCCGGATTGGTCTTACCGCAAATATCTCTCACCTTTTGTATGGCGTCTTCTCCTCCGTATACCAGAGCCATCACTTTTTTCTTATGATAGTCGCCCATTATGTACTTTATAAGCTCGTCAAAATACGGTTCGTCTTTAAGCATGCTGTAATGTTCTTCGGCGAGTTCGCGTGATACCTTGACCATTTTAGCGGCACAGATTTCCAACTTAGTTTCCGAAAGTCTGGTAAGAATGTTCCCCGTTAAAGACTTTTTTAATCCATCAGGTTTTATTAAAATAAGTGTCTGTTCCATCCGTATCTCCCTACTTGTGCTGTCCCAACTGCCCCCGGAGAGGGACGTCCTTCCCCGCGCCGAATATCTTCCGGGCTAACAAAGACAAAAAATCCCGTTCAAATGATTCTTTTTATCTGCCCCCTTGACCATTCGGCTGCATATTAGGACCATTCTAATATAATAATACATAATATTAAAGTTTATTGTAGCAATAAGAGCCAAAAAGTCAATACAAGACTCCTTGTAGGGGACAGACACTTGTGTCCCTAGTTTTAGACTCCCTCAGAAAGCGGGGACACAAGTGTCTGTCCCCTATCAAAAGATAATGACGAATTCACCGCGGGGCTTGGTGTGCGTAAAATGGTCAATATGACCTTCGGCGGGGCCTCTTCTTACCTCTTCGAACTTTTTTGTCATCTCCCGAGCAAGAACGATCTCTTTTTCTCCGAATATCTCCCGGAAATCTTTAAGAAATTTTAATATCCTATGGGGAGACTCGTATATGATGACCGTCCTCTTCTCTTCCTTTAGCTCTTCAAGCTGTTTTTTCCTGCGAGCTGACTTATTTGATAAAAATCCTTCAAAAACAAATTTATGCGTAGGTTTCCCGGAAATGACCAAAGCCGCGATGAGCGCCGCGGGTCCGGGTATTGTCGTCACCGTTATATCCTTTTTTACGCATTCGGATATAAGCACGCTTCCCGGATCTGAAATGCCCGGGGTACCGGAATCGGAAACAAGCGCTATATTTTCGCCGCTTTCCAGTTTTTTTATAAGCTCGCCCGTTTTCTTCGTAAGATTGTATGAATGATAGCTGGTGGCTTTATTCTCGATATTATACTCTTTCATCAAAGTGGCGGTTTTTCGGGTATCTTCGGCGGCGATCAAGTCCACTTTCTTCAAAGTCTCAATGCCGCGTAAAGTCATGTCCCCCAAATTACCGATAGGCGTAGCGACAATATATAAAGTCCCGGTTCGCATAATAATAGGGGACAGACACTTGTGTCCCTGCTTTTTATTCTCCTCTACTAATAAGTGTTAAAACTAGGGACACAAGTGTCTGTCCCCTATTTCGGCAGCGCTGTCATGGAAAATACCATTACAAAAAGCGCTACGGTCTCTATGACTCCCAATACCATGATGTAATTGCCGAAACCTTTTCCCGTTTCGGCTAAAGCATCCGCGGCGGAAGCGCCGGCCTTACCTTGCATCCATGCGGAAGCGCCCATGGCAAGACCCGCGGCGAGCCCCAGCACCATTTGAAAAGGATACAGTTTAGGATCAAGATTAGCGGCTTGTATGGCATTTCTTAATATCATACCGTAAATGGTCTGAGACAAGGGCGCTCCGACAAACGCTATTAAGATGAACGGCGCCATCTTGTTTTGAGCAAAGGCTCTTTTCCATGCACCTATAGCGGCCATCCCGGCTACTCCCGTTCCCAGTGCTGACCCTATCGCCGCGAAAGTTAACGACAACCCCATATCCCCTAATCCCTGTACCATATCTTCCTCCTGTTTTAGTTTTAAAAGTTAAAAAGTTTAAAGGTTAAAAAGTTTGTTGAGATTGCTTCACTTCGTTCGCAATGACAACACCATTCACTATTCACTGCCCGCTATCTAAACGGTTCGTATTTTTTCCCTGACCATTGCATTCCTAAGTGTCCGGAAAATTCCAGCATATTCAATCTCATACCGTGTACAACGACTGCCATACATCCTAGGATAATATTTAAACAGTGTCCGAAAAAGAGTATCAAAACACTTCCCATTGTGCTGATAACGCCGTTCATTCCGCCTTGAAGCGCCATGTTATTAAAACTTTCCGCGACAACGACCGACGCGTATCCGACAGCGAAAAGTCTTAAATACGATACTATATCCGAAAAAGAACTTATGACGCTTAAAGGAAGATCCGCTAATGTGGATAAAGCGCCTTTTATAAACCCTTTTTCGGTGTTCGAACAAACGAGTACAAGAAAGATACCCGTTAAAAGCATCCACATCGCCGCGTACGGGAAAGGATTATTCAGCACAAATCTTCCTGCCGCGAAAAACATGCCCCACAAAACCATTATCCATCCCGTTTCCGCCAATGCTTTAGGAGAATTTATCACTCTCGCCATTCTGAGAATATGGGCTATCGTAAGATGAACGGCTCCTATCACAAAACAGATCTGGATAATAAAATTCTGATTTCCCTCGCCGAAACTGCTTATCTTTTTTATGACCATCGCGTTAAAGAACGGCAGTCGGGCCACTTGTTCGGCCCCGAACCATGTTCCCGTAACCGCTCCCCATATGATGGTAGCGACGCTCAATAGATACATCAGAAAAAAAGGTTCCCGGGGAATGTTTTTGAATTTTTTTTTGACCAAGAACGTTATTATCAAAAAAAGTATCCCGTATCCGGCATCACCTATCAGCATCGCGAAAAATATACTGAAAAACGCCAGGAAATACGGGCTTATATCAAATTCTTTATATCCCGGGAGGGTGTTCATAAAATTAAATACGGGATCGATTATCCTTATCCATTTGGGGTTGGTTATAAGTGTGGGTGTTTCATCCGGTTCATTGGGCTCTTCTATCAAATATCCGGCTTCGCGTTCTTTTGCTAAAGCAATTACTTTATTTATTTTTTTCTCCGGGCAAAATCCTTCCAGACAGGAAAAACTGCCTTCTTCCTGCATACCTTTTTGTACCGTAAGAAATTCTTTTTCTTTCGCTAATTTCTCAACATATGTTTTTATAGAACCGATGTACTTCGCCGATCCTTTTAATACCGTGTCTGTTTCTGTAATATTCTCTTCGAGCTCTTGATACCGTTTTTTTAGGGTCGATGGAGCTCCTTCCGGCACAGGTATCTCTTTAAAAGAGGACATCTTCTCTGTTTCGCGCACCAAAGCCGCTATATAAAAATATCCGTTCTTCTTCGCCGCGATAATATGTTCCGTATTATCTTTAATTTTTTTGTATTCCGCCTTTTGCATTTTATAAAGTTTTAACGTCACGCCTTTTTCTCTTATCTCTTTGAGATCTTCGGGATCGAATGCGCTCCAAATATCGAACCACTCCAGTTTTTCCCCGATCATTTCTTTTTCCCGTTCGCTTTCAACCCGTTTCTCCAAGATATCTTCTACCTTTTCAATGAGCTCTCTTACCTTTTGTTCAGGCATGTTACCTTTCTTCATGCCTTCTTTTTTATCTTGAAAAGGAAGGAGAAGATTTATGATGTTTCCAGCTTTGGTCTGTTTGTCGTCTATAAAGGTTATTTCGGAAGAGGAAGGAGCTTTTTTCCGCCGTATATGCACTATTCCGGCCTTCCGAAGTTCAAAGACAAAGTTCTCTTTTTCGGTCTCCGCTACCAGCAATGTGATCTTTTTCATTTTTTCTATCATGTCGTTCCAAACCTCAAACTAAGTAGCATAGCGCACAGCGCATGGCGCATGGCATTATAAAAATCAAAATCGCCATCCCGGCTCTTTCTGTTCCCTCCAAAGGCGGATCAGCCTATGATGGGAACTCCTAACCCTAAATTTACGCATCGGTCATTATGCTATGCTCTATGCGCTGTGCCCTATGCCGCGTTCAATATCTTTCCCTTAGCGATCTTTCCCGTTACTACCGCGGCAGTCCTTAAGTCGCCTAGATATATCTGAATTTTCCTGATGTTCTCTTTTGTTCTCGGGATCATGACTTTTTCAAAAAGGTTAACTCTCTGAGTCGTTATCCTGAGCTCTTCTTTTACAAGACGTTCTTGTTCCTTAAGCACTGCCTGTTCCGCGTTCATCGTTATTGTTTTTTTAAGCGCTCCTACGCCTTTATCGACCCACAAAGGCGTCAGCATAAGGTCATAACTTCTGTCCTCAAACTCCACCTCTTTGAATAACGGGATATCTATTCCCGCGATATTCCCCAGTAAAGTAATTATCTCTTTTACTTCCACAAGACCCTCTTCCGAGACCTCTTCGGAAAAAACATCCACCCACCTGTATATTTCGGCTTTTACGTATGCTTTTTCTTTCTTTATTTTTTCCATATCACGGCGGATCTTTATAAGTTCCGACTGAAGCTGCTGTTTCTTCAGAATGAGAGTAGGCAGAAATTGATCGTATCGTTTAAGCGCGTCTTTCTGCTTTTTCAGTTCATTTTTAGTAAGCCGTATTTTAACCATAATAAATTTGGAGTTATGAGTGCGTATTAATTGCAAAACCGTCATCCCGGAATCGGCTAAAAGCCGATATCCGGGATCAAGTAAAAATGCTTCCTAATCTCTATCTGTCTATATCGGTTAATACACCATGAACTATCAACTATCAACTCTTCCGCCAGAATTCCTCGATAAGTTCGGTTCTAAAATTTGTTTCTTCCGGGGTGAAGCAGTCCGATAATATTTCCCATCCTTTATCCAGAGCTTTCTCAAGCGGGATATTGACTTTAAGGTCCATCATCTCTTTTTCAAAAAGCTCTCCGTATTTTAATAGCTTTTTATCCCACTCGCTCATCCTGAAACCCATAGACCTTTTTTCTCCCGTTTCCTTATACGCGGCGTAAAGCTGTATCATGCCGTCCATAACGGCTCTGTGGTCTTTCCTGGTAGTTTTATTAACCAGCTGTTTAAGCCTGCTTAAAGAACCGAACGGTTCTATCCTTCCGTTCTTAAGGTAGAACTGCCCTTCTGTTATATACCCGGTATTATCCGGCACGGGATGAGTGACATCATCTCCCGGCATCGTTGTGACGGCAAGAATGGTTATGGATCCCGCGCCTTCAAAATCAACGGCTTTTTCATATCGCGCGGCAAGCTGACTGTATAGGTCTCCGGGATAACCTCTGTTTGAAGGGACTTGCTCCATAGTTATAGCTATTTCTTTAAGCGCGTCCGCAAAATTTGTCATGTCGGTGAGAAGGACCAATACTTTTTTGCCGTCAAGCGCGCATTTTTCGGCAACAGCTAAGGTCAAGTCGGGCACCATAAGCCCCTCTACTATCGGATCGGACGCCGTATGAACAAAAAATATTGTTCGGTTGAGCGCTCCGCCTTCTTCCAGCGTCTTTTTGAAATACATGTACTGATCGTATTTAAGTCCTACCCCGCCCAAAAGTATTATGTCTACTTCCGCCTGAAGCGCTATCCTTGCCAGGAGTTCATCGTACGGTTCTCCCGAAACCGAGAAGATAGGAAGTTTCTGAGATTCTACCAGCGAATTAAAAACATCTATCATGGGGATATTGGTTCTCACCATGTTCTTCGGAATAACCCTCTTTGAAGGATTCGCGGCCGGACCCGCTATCTCTATCTCATTCTCGTTTATTGCCGGCCCTCCGTCACGCGGCTCACCGCTACCGGTAAAGATCCTGCCGAGCATATCGTATGAAAAACCTATGCGCATAGGATGCCCGAGAAATCTTACTTCGTCCCCTGTCGACACGCCTCTTGCCCCCGCAAACACCTGAAGATGTACCATATCCTTGTCTATCCGTATGACCTGAGCGAGAGAAGGACCCCTCTGCGTGGTTATTTCCGCCAGTTCCTCATACGCGATATCTTCGGCTTTCACGGTAATAACATTCCCCGTTATGTTAAGTATCCTGGTGCAGATCTTTCTCATGATTTTTCTTCCTCCAGGTTGCCGTCTCTATTGTTAAGCGTTTCGTCTATTTCTTTTTCCGCTTTCTTAAATTCTTCCGTATCCCACTTTTTGTAATTCCAGTCTATGAATTTATGCCGGAGATTATAAAAAAACTGTCTTGCTTTCGTTCTGTCGCTGAAAGTAAAAACCTCTTTTAGCACTCCGTTCGTTTTTAAGAAAACATATTTTTGTCTTTCTGACGTGGTTGCGGCATCTACTTCATCAAATCCGTTTTGCTGAAGGTATACGCTGTCAAGAAAATCGCTTTTTAGAAGAACAATAAAGTCTTCTAAACTCGTTCCCTCTTCTCCGACGACTTTCATCATCTGACTGATCTCTTCCCCCCTATGGAGCACACCTTTAGCGTGATCTATCTCATCCTGATCAATAAAGCTTTTGTAGCGGCTCCAGCTGTCCAAAGGATTTACTGAAGGGAATTTTCTTGCTTCGGCCCGCTCTCTTGAAAGCCCGTGAAAGGCGCCTACCACTTTAAGCGTGCCTTGTGTCACGGGTTCCTCAAAATTTCCTCCGGCCGGTGAGACCGTTCCTCCTATCGTGAGGCTTCCTATCGATCCGTCATGCAGTTTGACCACTCCGGATCTCTCGTAAAAGCTCGCGATACGTGATTCAAGATATGCCGGATACGCTTCTTCTCCCGGGATCTCTTCAAGGCGTCCGGAGATCTCTCTCATGGCCTGCGCCCAGCGTGAAGTAGAATCAGCTAATAAAAGCACATCCAACCCCATCTGTCTGTAATATTCAGCTATGGTCGAAGCCGTATATACCGAAGCCTCCCGCGCCGCTACCGGCATAGAAGAAGTGTTACATATGATTATCGTCCTTTCCATCAGACTTTTCCCCGTACGCGGGTCCGTCAGTTTAGGAAATTCCTTTAAAGTTTCGACCACTTCTCCGGCGCGTTCTCCGCAGGCGGCTATAATTACTATATCTACATCCGCGTGACGGCTGGTTATTTGCTGAAGGACCGTCTTCCCCGCTCCGAACGGCCCCGGTATACAATATGTTCCGCCTTTGGCTACGGGGAAGAATGTGTCTATTACTCTTATTTTGGTTACCAGAGACTCTTTCGGCTGGAGTTTTTCCGCGTAAGCTTCGATCGGTATCTTCACCGGCCAGTCGAATATCATGGATACATCGATCTCTTTTCCTTTTTTGTCTTTTATAACGGCTATTGTGTCTTTAGCTTTATATTCCCCTTTTTTTGATATCTCGGACACGGTATATTCCCCTGTGAGATAAAAAGGCACCATGATCTTGTGTTCGAATATTTTTTCCGGCACTGACCCCAATACGCTTCCCGCGGTGACTTGATCTCCTTTTTCCGCTTTCGGAGTGAATTCCCATTTTTGTTCACGGTCTATAGCGTCAAGTTCAACCCCTATGGGCAGAAAAAACCCGAACTCTTCCGCCATAGCCGGTAGTGAATTCTGCAATCCGTCGTATATCTGGGACAAAAGTCCGGGCCCTAACTGTACGGAAAGCATCTGTCCGGAAAACTCTATTTCATCCCCCACTTTTATGCCTTTTGTGTATTCAAAAACCTGGAGGAACGCGCTGTCTCCCGCGATCTTTATCACCTCGGCTTTTAATCTTTTTTTACCGCTTATAACATACGCGACTTCGTTCTGTATGATATTACCGTCAAAACGCACGCGTATCATATTTCCGTTTATCGCGGTTATTTTACCTTTAGTGCTTTCCATATTTTACCTCGCATGATTTGTAAAAGATATTTTCGCCTTTGTCTTTATCGAAAGACGCTAAACGCTCCGCTATCTGCAGTTTTAAAAAGTATATTATCAAAGCGTTTATATCAAACCCAAACAGCAGTTCTTTGTCTTCCAGATGGTCCCATCTTATTTTCTCGATCATTATCTCTGAATCCAGAGGAGTCTCCTGTTTCATTATGCGTTTGACCCTTTTGGACGGGATCTTCCCCGGTACTTTTTTCCGCGCCGCTGCGATCTCTTTCTTGAATTCACTGTTGAATATCTTCCAGTCAAAAGAAACTCTCGTCTCATCATCTCTTATAACATGATCTTCAAGTTTTGTTCTTTCAAGCATTTTAAGATCTTTCGGATCCATCCATTTGCGGCCTTCCGTCAAAAAATCTTCTCCGGACATAAGGGGAGCTTTATTGAACGTTAAATACGGCAGAGACGCTTTGAGATAATAATATTCTCTCATTTTTTATCTATTATCCTGGCTATTCTCGGGTTAAGAAACGATTTAAAGGCCTCAATGACAGCTTCATCGGTCACATCATAATAAGAATTGGAGTCTTTTTCCCCTATACGGAAACCGCTCTCAACGGAAGGAGACACTTTAAGCACGATCTCCTGTTTGGTTTTATCCTTTAACTTCGAAAGGAGGGTCTTCTCAAGAGTTTTTTTGTCTTCTTCATTTAAAAGTATTTCCAGGCTGGTCTTCGCGTCTTTATTAAAACTCGCGATCAGGTTTATTATCGCGCCTTCCATAGCGGATGGTTTGAGATCTTTGGGGATCTCTTCCCGCAGGATATTATCGAATACTTTTACTATACTTGCTTTTAGACTGATGAGCGTATCTCTTGAAGCCTGTTTCAGGGCCGCTTCACCGTTGGCCTGTACTTGCGCGGCTTCATTCCGGGCTTTAGCCGCGACCTGTTCGCTTTCTTTTTGGGCTTTTTCTGTTATTTTTTTTGCTTTTTCTTCGGCGCGGGAAATGATCACTTGAACTTCTTTTTCAGCCTCAGAAACGCCTTCTTTCTTTATTTTTTCTATTATGCCCTTTAGATCCATTTCCATGGCTTATCTCCTTTTTGATCTTCATATCAAAAATAAATGACAAACTCCAAATTTCAAGTAACAAGACATGTCTTGTAAACGTCTCTTGTCGACCCTAGTTTGTCATTTGTCATCACTTTCTTGACCCTGGTTTTATGATCGGGAGTCCTTCCTGACATAAGGGACACTCTTCTTCTTTAAAAGAAGGAATGTCCAATTTTAACAGGCTTTTATACTTTATACCACCAAAATCTAGCTTGCCGCCGCTCCTGTCTACCAAAGATACTATCGCGATCGGTTCTATGCCGTCTTCTTTGAGGAGGGCGATGACCTCTTTTACCGATCCGCCTGTTGTGAGAACATCTTCGGCTATAAGCACTTTGCTGCCGGGTGAAATATTAAAACCTCTTCTTAATGTCATTTTCCCGCGTTCATCCCTCTCGGAAAAGACGGCTCTTGTCTTCAATATTCTTGCCATTTCGTAAGCGAAAACTATGCCTCCCATAGCCGGTCCTATAACCACATCCGGTAGATCGTCACGAAATTTTTCCGATAAAATAGTACATAATTTTTTGGCTATTAACGGCTGAGAAAGGACTAACGCGCATTGAAGGTATGCCCCGGAATGAAGTCCGCTTGAAAGTTTGAAATGCCCTTGCTTGTACGCGTTCGCTCTTGAAAATATCTCTATTATTTCTTTTTTATTCATGTTCTACCCCTCCATCTCTTCTATTATCCGTCTTGCCGCCGTCAGTGGATCGTCCGCTTCCACTATCGGACGTCCTACCACTATATAATCCGCCTTTTGTTTCAAGGCCTCTCTGGGCGTTACTATCCTTTTTTGATCTCCATGCTTGGCCCAATCAGGACGTATACCCGGAGCGACAACTATAAAGTCCTCGCCGAGCTCTTCTTTTATTCTTTTGGATTCCTGCGCCGACGCAACAACCCCATCGAGCCCCGCGTCTTTTGCCATCCTCGCAAGATCCATGACCATTTCCTCCATTTCCCCTTCGAAGCCCATCTCTCTGAGTTCCTTTTCCCCCATACTCGTAAGTATGGTCACTCCCAAAAGTATGGGGCTCACATCATCTTCGCCCTTATCTTTTATTCCTGAAGCCGCGGCTTCCAGCATTTTTTTACCGCCCAGACAATGAAAATTGGTCATAAAGATACGCCTTTTCATCGCCGCCCGGGAAGCGTTAGCTACGGTATTAGGGATATCGTGATATTTTAGATCGAGAAAACATTTTTTACCTTCATATTCCAATTTGTCTAGGATGGCTTCGCCGAATCCTGTAAAAGGCGATATCCCGACCTTGAAAATGTTGACTTCCGGCGCGAGTATCTCTATAATATCCGCCGCCTCATCAAAGTTTTTGACGTCCAACGCGACTATCAATCTTTCCCGTGCTTCCATTGCCCTGTTCTCTCCTTTTTGAGGGGATTGCTTCGTCGTTCGCTTCGCTTCCTCCTCGCAATGACGAGAAGAGAATCTGTCTTTGCGACCCCCGCTGCTCCGCTTTGCGGAGCAAAGCGACGGGGGGAAGCAATCTCCTCTTTCTTAAACCTGTTCACTGTCCACTTTCCACATCGGTCATTCTCTGTCTATAGTCTATTGTCTATGGTCTATAGTCTAGCTTACTCGTCCGGGACGAGTAGCTCTAATGCGCTTTCCCTACAAGACTGGTGACATTCTTTATCTTCTGCTTTTTCAGATAATCTTCTAATTCTTTTGTTATCCTTTGGCAGGCGTCCGCCGATACTAGATTGGCCGTACCGATCTGGACCGCGCTCGCACCGCATAAAATGAATTCCGCGGCATCCTCACCCGTCATTATACCGCCTATACCGATGATGGGTATTTTTATTTTAGTGTAACATTCCCATACCGCTTTTAACGCCAGCGGCTTTATTGCCGGACCGCTGAGCCCTCCCGTAATGTTCCCGAGTATAGGTTTCATTTTTATGGGATCTATGGCAATTCCCATGTATGTATTTACCAGCGCCACGGCGTCCGCTCCGCCTGCTTCGGCGGCTTTAGCTATTTCGGTAATGTCCGTTACATTGGGAGAAAGTTTCGCGATGATAACGCCTTTTACTGCTTTTTTTATACTGCGAATGATCTTCTCTGTCTCTGTCGGGTCCTGCGCCAGAAGTTTATATTTTGTTTTTCCGTGCGAAACATTCGGGCATGAAAGGTTTATCTCAAGCGCCGCGGGACGCGCTTTACCGCTCATGATCTTTATCGCGCATTCGGTGAACTCTTTGACCATTGAGCCGGCTATACTCACCACTATTTTGGTCTTGATCGTTTTAAGTTCGGGAAGATACTCTTTTATAAAATGGTCTACACCTTTATTTTCAAGCCCTATTGAATTTAAAAGTCCGCTTGATGTTTCTACCGTCCGAGGAGGCTTATTTCCCTCCCTTTCATTAAGCGTCACGGTCTTTGTGACTATGGCTCCGAGCATCCCAAGATCCATAAAATCTTCGAATTCTTTTCCCCGTCCGAAAGTCCCCGACGCTGCCCATATGGGACTTTTAAACGTTTCTTTCCCGATCCGTATTTTTAATTTTTCTTTTTTCATTATTTTTTAGATAGCTTCGTCGCTTTGCTTCTTCCCCCTTCGCTAAAGCTTCCTCCTACGCCAATCTATTCGTATGTTAACTGGCTTCGGAGGACAGGCGGGATGACAAGGGAGCACACTTTCGTCCCTCGTCCTTCATCCCTCCCTCTTCTCGCTTCTATCCTCTACCTTCTCTCTTCTCCCCAAACAATTTCCCCCGCATCAAAAACCGGTCCGTCCTTACATACAAGTTTGTATCCGCTCTTCGTCTTTATAGCGCACCCCTGGCAGACGCCTATCCCGCACGCCATATATTCATCAAGTGAGACTTGAGCGCTAGTTTTATATTTTCCCGCGATACGCGCCACCTCTTTAAGCATAGGTTTAGGCCCGCAAGCATATATCGTGATCCGTGACCCGCCTGCCCCCCGAGGGGGGTGACCCGTGACCCGTGAACCGCGTCCGGTGGTCGGTGACTGCCTGCCCCGGCCATATGTTCCAAAAGAAGGCAGCCGGGGGTGGTCGGTGACTTTTTTTAAATATATCTCTAACGGCTCCGTAACATATCCTTTGTGTCCGCAGGCGCCGTCCTCTGTCGATACGTTGACCTTAATGCCTAATGTTTCTACCTCTTTACGAAAGATCACATGTTTTTTTTCACAAGCTCCGATAAAAAATATCACTTCCTTTTTTTCTTTCAACAATTGCTCGGCCAAGGCATAAAGGGGCGCTATCCCATGGCCTCCCGCTATAAGCAGAGCTTTTTCTTTT